>CAZPCW010000070.1:0-9045 GCA_964585175.1 uncultured Thermoplasmata archaeon | reverse complement strand
ATTCCGTATATTTTCTCTTTCATTCTGCTTTTCACCTTACTCTAGCACTAAAGAGGTTATATATATATTGGGTTTTAGATAATATTTGCATCGCGATACAAATGTTTAATTTCATCAAAATATTTTAATAGGCCTTCGTTCCTTTTTATACCTCCTGGAAAAGAGGAAATCACTACAATCCGTATTCTTTCTGCCGGCTAATCTCGGGAGGACCGAGAATATGTTTCCATAGGGCAATGTGGGTTTTTATCACTACAAATCGATCTCACTAAACCTTAATATAATATCAAAGCGTGCTTCCCATGGATGAAAACAAGATATACCGTATTGATTATAGTATTAATCATCGTATCGCTCGTTGTCGGAGGAATACTTTTCCAGTTCAACAGGTGGAAGATAGATAGCTACGAAAGCACTTACACTTACAGATTCCGGATAAGCTCGGATAGGACAGATTTCGATTTTTCGATCATCACGCCGCTACCTTCAAAAAATGGTGTTCCAATAATAGATGAAGGAGCTTATGAAACCCGTTTCGAAGAAGAGAAAAACTGGACCTGCCAATTCGTCGATACGAAGTATGGAAAGATGCTGCAGATAAACGGAACGCTCACCTCAGAGAGCGAATCTTTAACCATCAGACAAGATTCCGAAAAGAAGATCGATACCAGAGAAGCTTTAAAAGAAGAACCTCTCCTGTATCCGAAAGAGAACATCACCGACTCCTCTTATGATGTACCACACCCATCAGAATGGGACGAGAGGATCGACGCTAAAGAATACGATTCATTTATTTCCGCCTATCTAGGAAACATTGAAAGCAGAAAAATCTTGGTAGATATCAGTTTCGAAGGGACGAACGAATGGTGGATGCTGGGATGGTCGTCGAACGAGTATAGAGACGAGGTGAGTTTCGAAATCGAGCCTAACGGCGATCACTGGTTTCGCGGTTCCGGCAAGATGGTGGACGGATTGGGAAATTACTAAAAAAATAGAATCTACAGTAAAACTTATCAAATAGGCTTTTCTCTACTACAATCGGTGTTATAATTGGCGCGGAAGGCATTGTTGAGCGTATCAGATAAAACGGGCGTAGTAGATTTTGCTGAGGGCCTAGTTGAGAACGGTTTCGAATTGATCTCTTCGGGAGGGACCGCCTCGGTTTTGAGAGAAGGTGGTTTGGAGGTCACCGAAGTCAGCGAAGTTACAGGTTTTCCTGAAATATTGGATGGAAGAGTAAAAACGCTTCACCCGAAAATCCACGGCGGTCTATTATTCCAGATGAATAAACATAAAGAAGATATCGAAAAACACGCCTTACCTCAGATCGATCTCCTAGCGGTCAATCTTTATCCCTTCGAAAAAACTACTTCTGGAGAACACGATTTGGAAGAAGCTGTAGAAAATATCGACATAGGTGGCGTAGCTCTTTTGAGAGCAGGTGCAAAAAACCATGAAAGAGTTTCAGTCGTCTGTGACCCGACTAAATACGATGATATTTTAGAAGAGATGGGAGAAAAAGGAGAGATCAGTAAAGGCACTAGAAAAGAACTGGCCGTGGACGCTTTCAGCCATACGGCTGAATACGACACCGCTATATCCAACTATTTCCAGAAAGAATTCAAAGATGAAAAGTTCCCGGAATCTTATCGCGTCTCAGGAAAAAAAGTAAAAGAATTGAGATACGGGGAGAATCCGAACCAAGATGCGGCTTTTTACCGAACTGAAAACACGGCTGAAAGTTCCGTTCTAAAAGCTGAAAAACTCCACGGCAAATCGCTCTCTTACAACAATATCCGTGATCTTGAAGCTTCCCTAGATTTCGTTAAGGAATTCGAAGAACCCGCTGTAGTTGCGATCAAGCACACCAATCCGACCGGAGTCGCCACCCACGATGATATAGCAAAAGCGTACCAGATGGCCTACGAATGTGATACGAAGTCTATATATGGGAGTATAATCGCGGCGAACAGACCTATCTCCAAAGAGATGGCCGAGAAGATGGATGAGATATTCGTTGAAGCGAGCATCGCGCCGGGCTACGAAGAAGGAGCTATAGACGTTCTCAAGAACAGTAAAAATATCAGGATAATGGAACTTCCGGATTGGAATCCTCAAAGAAGAGGTTTCGAGTACTCGAAGACCGCAGAAGGTCTTCTAGTGCAGGATAGAAACAAACATAAGATCGAAAGAGATGAACTGGAAGTCAAGAGCGAAAGAGAACCCACTGAAAAAGAACTGGATGCGATGGAGTTCGCCTGGAAAGTGATAAAACACGTCAAATCTAACGCTATCATCTTCACCAGAGAAGACCATACCGTAGGGATCGGCGCGGGTCAGATGAGCCGTGTAGACGCGGTGAAAATAGCCAAGATGAAATCCAGATCCGATACCGAAGGCTGCACGATGGCTTCGGACGCCTTCTTCCCATTCCGCGACGGTATCGACGAGGCTGCCGAAGCTGGCATAGAGAGCGTCATACAGCCTGGCGGCTCTATAAGAGATGATGAAGTTATAGAAGCGGTGAACGAGCACGAGATGAGTATGACCTTCACGGGTCAAAGAGTTTTCAAGCACTGAGTGATCCTATGAGTGATGAGGAAGAGAAATACGAAAGCCCTAGAGAAAAGTTCGACCATCCAAAAGAGTACATCTATTCTCTAAAACGGATAGGGGTAAAATTAGGTCTCGACAAGATAGAGGATTTTCTCTCTAGATTTGACGACCCGCACCACGACTTCAATTCCGTGGTGATAGGGGGTACCAACGGAAAGGGTTCAGTCTGCCGTTCATTAGTTAGCATTTTAGATGAAGCGGACTATGGCACCGGTCTCTTCATCTCGCCTCATCTGATCGAGTTCGAAGAAAGGATACAAGTCGACGGAAAAAAGATCGACGAGGAAGAGATGTGGTCTATTATAGAGAAGATACACCCGAAAATAAAGAAGATAGAGGAAGAAGATCCGGAAAAAAGACCGAGCTTTTTTGAAGTGTTAACAACGATAGCTTTCATGTTCTTCTCAAAAAAGGATATCGATCTCGCGGTCCTGGAGGTCGGCATGGGTGGAAGATTGGACGCGACTAACGTCGCTCCGCACGACCTTTCGGCGGTAACTTACGTGGGTCACGACCACGCTAAACATCTCGGAGACACTAAATCCAAAAGAGCTTACGAATTGGCCGGCATAATCAGCGAAGGAAATTACTTCGTAACCGGCGAGAAGGACAAGGAGATCAGAGATTATCTGAAAGACGTTTGTGAAGAAAGAAACTGTGATTTCAACTACGCCTTCGATCCAGATCATCAGATATTGTACGATCCATTGAGGATTAAAACGAAGCCTTATGGAGAGATAAGGGTTCAGGGAAAAACTGAATGGGAAGCTGAAAACGCCCTGGTAAGTTTAAGAGTGGCCGAAGGGATGCGAGATTTAGGTTACGAGTTGGATAAAAAAGATATGATAAAAGGCATAGAAAATACGGAGCTTCCCGGGAAGATGGAATTCATACAGGATGAACCGAGGGTGATGATAGATTCGGCCCACAACAGGACCGGTTTTGAAGCTCTCAAGATAGGTCTGGAAAGAGTGGACTACGAGAGATTACTGCTCGTGACGGGGATGCTGGGAGATAAAGATTATGAGAGCGTGGTGGAGATATTGGGACCGGAAGCAGATATGGCCTTCACCGCGGAGCCGGTCAGCGAGAGAAAATTGGACAGCGAGATCCTCTCGAAAGAATTCGAAAAGTACTGTCCTGCGGAATCTTTCGAGCACGGTATCGAGGCTTTGAAAAGAGCGGAAGAAGAATGGAGCGAAGGAGACTTGATAGTTTTGACGGGATCGATGTATCTCTTAGGTGACATACTGAAAAAGATGAGATGATATGATGGATTATGGAGAGATGATCTCGCGTCTAAAAGATGAATTCGATATCGGAGCGTTTCCTGGAAAAGATCCTGAAGAAGATGAAACTCCGGAACGTTCCCCGTTCAAAGTTTTAATCTCTACAGTTCTATCTCAGCGTACTAAAGACGTGAACACTCACAAAGCATCGGAAGCTTTATTTTCGAGCTATCCTAATCCTAAAGCGTTAGCCGAGGCGCCTCTCGACCATGTTAAGGAACTGATCAAACCCTCTGGATTCTACAACGTAAAAGCGGAACGCATCAAAAGGATAGCGGAAAGGGTGCACGAAGAGTACGGGAATGATGTTCCTGAGGACATCGACAAATTGTTAGATTTCAAAGGTGTGGGAAGAAAAACGGCGAACTGCGTTCTCGTCTATGGGTTCGGCGAGCCCGCTGTCCCGGTCGATACCCACGTCCATCGGATAAGCAACCGTTTAGGCATCGCGGACACGGAAGATCCGGAAGAGACCGAAAAGGTGCTGGAAGACGAGATCCCCAGGGAGTACTGGATCGAGATAAATAGATTGATGGTCGAGTTCGGAAAGAACATCTGCAAACCGAGAGAGCCTCGATGTGAAAAGTGCCCCTTGACCGATATGTGCGTATATTATGAAGAGGTGTATTCAGATGAAAATTGATAATTTCGAAACGGTCCCGATAGGTATAGATAGAAATGAAGTCTTCAAGATCTCTACAGGTTCGTCTCTCACAGCCGAAAACGTTAGCGTCAAATTGGAGCGAGACGGAAAGACTGGATGGGGAAACGCCAACGCGAACAGCGTTACGGAAGAAACTATTGAATCGATCCTGAAAGCTACAGATATTATGAAGTCCAAAGTCGAAGGCGAGGATTTAGATATAGAGGAATATTGGGAACTGATACGTGCAGAGCTGCCCAAAGACCCATCGGCTTTGGCGGGATTCAACATAGCTCTCCATGATCTGAAAGGCAAACTGGAAAATAGGTCCATATTAGATATGTTGGAAGGAAAAAAAGAGGGTGTATTGACCGATAGAACGATAGGCCTCATGACAAGAACCGAGACGGTAGAACATGCTCAAAAATTCGTAGAAGAAGGTTTCAAAGCTCTCAAGATAAAGATCGGTCTAGGACTTATGGATGATATCAGGAGAGTTATGGCCGTCAGAGAAGAAGTCGAAGACGATATCAAGATCTGGGTCGATGCGAATCAAGCCTTCACTCCGGAAGAGTCCATCACCCTGTGTCAGAAACTCGCTGATCTCGACGTGGAATTCGTCGAACAGCCCGTAAAGGTGCACGATCTCGAAGGACTGGAAAAAGTCACCGCCGAAACAGACATGCCCATCATGGCCGATGAGACCATCAAGAGTCCGGAGATGGCCGAAAAGATATGCACTGAAGAGCTAGCCGATATGATAAATATCAAGCTGATGAAATGTGGAGGGCTGACCGGCGGTAGAAAGATCGTCGATATAATGGAAGACTACGGCGTCGACGGTATGGTCGGATGCATGGGTGAAACCAGCGTGTCTATCGCCGCGGGAGCTCACCTGCATCAATCTACACCGAATCTAAAATATGCGGACCTAGATTCACAATTTATGCTCTCAGATAACGTAGCGAGCGGATTAGAATTCAAGAACGGAAAATTGTGGACTTCCAACGAACCGGGACTTGGAATGAAGGTGGATGAAGAAAAATTGAAAGAGTACGAGATGAATCTGCAGGGGCAATCATGAAGATCAAAACGCCGAAAAGACTTCATTTCGGTATAATAGACTTGAGCAGAAAATTCAATAGAGAATATGGAGCCTTTGGAGTGACCCTAAAGAACGGATACGAGATCGAGATAAAAAGCGGCGATGATGAACTCGAGATCGAAGGGAGCGAGAGAGAAAAGAAGATAATAAGAGATGTTCACGGAAAATTGAGAAAGAAATTTGATATTTCCGAAGGTTTCAAGATATCTATCGAAGACAGCATACCGGATCACGTAGGATTTGGTTCGACCACGCAGCTTACACTAGGCACTGCTTATGGGATCTTAAAAAAATCTAGAAAAGAGATATCTAAGATCGAAATGGCTAGAGATTTGGAACGAGGACGGTTTTCGGCGATAGGAACTCACGGATTCGACAAGGGCGGTTTTATCCTAGAAGGGGGTAAAAGCAGAGAAGATGAGATCTCGCCTTTACTGAAGAGAGGTGATCTACCGGAGGACTGGCGTTTCCTGATAATCTGTCCCAAAGAAACTAAAGGTTACGACGAGAAAGAAGAGAAGCCTATCATGGAAGAACTGACCGTGGAGAAAAAATATCCCGAAAAAATCTGCCACAATATACTGATGGGATTGATGCCTTCGCTGGAAACCGATGATATAAGATCATTCGGTCGCCATCTGACAAAGATACAGAACCTAGTAGGCGAATCTTTCTCAGATTTCCAAGACGGTAAATTCCATCCGGCTATAAACGACGTGGTGAAAACCCTGATAGAAAATACCCATGGAGGAGGTCAGAGTTCATGGGGGCCAACCTCATACGGCTTGGTTAAAGAGGACGAAATAAACGAGGTAAAAGAAAAAGTCCTCTCAGAAATAAAAGAAGAAGATTACAGAGTCCGTATAGGCGAACCGGACAATGAAGGCGTAAAAGTTATCGAGTAAGGGGAAGAAATCACTGAAGCTCTTTTTGGGCCTCTATCCTCTCGGCTATCTTTTCCGGATCCTCTAACGCATCGGCCGCGGGAATATTGAATCTCTGTTCGTAATCCATCACATATCGATCTTTTTCCTCTTCAGTTAGATCGACTGGATTTATAGTAACGCCGATGACGTCCGAGCCAGAATAAGCTTTTATCAACTCCATCTCATCTTCCAATTCAGGCATAGGCCACTGTATCTCGTCGGACTTATAGTGTCGATATTTTCTAGCGGGATCGTGTTGGAGAACCACGCCGTCGGGTTGACTCGCCGCTAGAATGGCTCTAGAACCACATACATAAGCTGGATGAGATATACTTCCCTGCCCTTCTATCAGTATATAATCGGGTCTTTCTTCCTTCCAAGCTCTCCATATCTGATTTTCGAGTTCACCGACCATGTAATCACCCTGGATAGAGTCTAAAGGTAAACCGTAATCTGAACCCTGTAGTAAACCGGTCTGTCCAGTGGCGACCCACTCTACGTTAGCGCCTCTATCTCTCAAAGCTTCTAAAACTTCCAATAGAGCTGTCCTTTTCCCCACCGAACTATCGGTGCCAAGGAAAGGTATGGTCAAAGCATTGATGTCCTTCTTTCTATTCTGGAAATAGTGAAGTTCGTCTAAAGGTGGCGATCTTCTGATGTCGTTAAGTTCAACGTCGTGTTTCTCGGCTAGATCGACAAATTCTTCGTCCTCCTCCAGAAAGTGATGAAGTCCTGCTATCACGTCCAAACCGTTCTGGATCGCATCTATAATATGAGGTCTGAAATTATCCGGCAGGTATCCTCCAATGGTCGCTACGCCGATTATCAGCTTTTCCGCCTCGTTTTCCTCTAATGCGGATCCAATATCAGAATATATTTTGACTTTCTCACATCTAGGCACTATCTCGTCGGTAGTTCGGCCCGCGAATTTAGAATCGATTATCCCCACGATCTCGTACTTCTCCGAATGTCTGAGAAGGCCGTGAGTTGTTTTAGCACATCCTTCATCTAGAAGTTCATCAGTAAGGACTAGTGCTTTTTTCATACTGACCGGATTATGAAGAGTGTAGATAAGTTTTTGGATTATCGATCATTTATCATATCAAAAATCGGTCAGTGATCTCTGCTGATTCTGCTCTTTCTTCTGTTCTTCTTGAAGTATCTGGCCGTACTCACCACCGCCTCCGGCTTTGATCTCTACTTCTTTCTCTCTAAAATCTTCGATCATATCCGCTATCTCATCATTGGTGATCTTCCTTATCTGATCTATGGGAGCATCACAGAGAATTTCGACCTCATCTCCAACAGAATCTATAAGGGCTTGCCAAAGTTCGTTTACTTTTTTAGTGGTCGGGCCGGAATGACCTATCGCTTTGGCTATTATCTCTTGTAAAGGTATCAGCGGTAGGTATTGGGGGGTGTTATCGGGCTCCTTATCAGTATCGGACAACTCTTCGACCCTGTCTTTCACTCCTTTCTGTATGTTCCCGCCACACTTGCACTTCCAGTTCCTAGAAACCGCTTCTTGAAAACTGTAATGCGTGTAACAACTGCTGCAGGCGCTCTCGTTGTATTTGCCTTCCTCGGGCGGTAATCCGACGTTACGGACAACTTTACCTTTTTTACCTTTGAACAGCTTCTCTAGAGATTCAAAACTAAGATCATGGAATTCCAGCGTATTGAATTCTCTAGCTAATCTATGAGGGAAAGGGGAATGGGCGTCAGAATTGGAAAGATAAACCAGATCGTGAAGTTCCGATATCTTGTTCGCGTAGCTGCTGTCAGCGCTCAATCCGAGCTCTAAAAAATCAAGGTCGGAAGCGAATTTGCCGTAGGCGGAGGAAAGCGAATCTTGGTTTCCGTATAAAGCGGTGTAGGGAGTGAAAGCGTGGGCGGGACCGAATAAACCACCCGTTTCCTCCAGCATTAGAGCTAACTCTTCTCCTGATAGATCTACTCTCGGCCTTCCCTCCGAATCCAAATTTGAAGAGAAACGTTTCAATCTCTCATAGAGCTCCTCTACCTTAGAGATCGAGGGAAAGAAAACAAGATGATGAACTCTATCTTTCGTCTCAATCTCAGTAGTCAAAACGAAGTTCATTCCATCTCGCGTGTACAATCCTTCTCTCTCCTTATCCAAGTTCTCGATACTTTTCTTCCACCCGGGATGGAGGCAGTCACCGGTTCCTAGAACATCGATACCTTTCTTTTTACCTTCTATACTTAAAGTACTAAAGTCCATCCTTTTGGATACACCGCTTGAATATTTGCTGTGGATATGGAAATCAGCGTTGACTTTCATATATTTTAAAATTAAGTAAGGTGTTATAACTGTTTGGAAGAACACTATGATCCTGATAATCTGCGGGTCTCCAGCAAGTGGTAAAAGTACTGTAGCAGAGGAACTCCAAAGTCAGCTTCTCCCACCTAAAGGAGGGAGCTTGCCAGTGAACTCCGTTTCTGACC
>CAZPCW010000069.1:0-9216 GCA_964585175.1 uncultured Thermoplasmata archaeon | reverse complement strand
ATAAAAGTTAACCCCCCCTCTATTTTCTCTTAATCTACTTTACAACTTCCTGGAGTAGAGGCAAAACATTTTATATAAGGGGTCATTGATAGTGGTATGATAACTTAATTTATCTCCAAATGGAGTGTGTATTAATGGATTCAATTGTTGATGAGGCTCTATCTCAGGCCCAGGAGCAAAACTCAGATGGGTCAGGAGTCATGGAAAATAATGAACAGGATCTTTCAACAGATGATCAGGAGCTTAAAGAAGTCCTTTCAGATCTTAAAACAGATATAAAGATCATCGGAGTCGGTGGTGCAGGTTGCAACACCGTTGAAAGAATATCAGAAGAGGGGATTAAAGGAGCCGAGTTGGTCGCGGCTAACACCGACGCTCAGCATCTTTTAACAGTCAGTTCTCAAAGAAAAGTACTGTTGGGTAAACGGAAAACCAGAGGATTAGGTGCCGGTGCTCTTCCACAGGTCGGTCAAGAATCTACCGAAGAAGCAAGAGAAAAGATAGAGAATATTCTAGAGGGCAGCGATCTGGTATTTATCACCTGCGGATTAGGTGGTGGAACCGGGACCGGAGGTGCCCCTGTCGTCGCGGAGATAGCGAAGGATCAAGGTGCACTCACGGTAGCGATCTGCACTACGCCCTTCGAAGCGGAAGGTCAATCAAGGATGGAAAACGCCGAATGGGGTCTAGGAAGACTAAAAAGCGTTACTGATACCGTCATAACCATACCTAATGACAAATTACTGGACCTTTGTCCTCGACTTTCACTCAATAAAGCTTTCAAAGTCGCGGATGAAGTTCTTACTCGTTCTATCAAAGGAATCACTGAACTCGTTACCAAACCCGGACTGGTCAACCTGGACTTTAACGACTTGAAGACTGTGATGGAAGGTGCGGGAGTAGCGATGATCGGCATGGGTGAAGACGATTCTGAAAACCGTGCTGAAGAAGCTATAGAAGAAGCTATAAACTCCCCACTTTTAGAAGTGGATATAAGCGATGCTAACGCCGCTTTAATCAATGTTGTCGGCGGAAGTGATATGACAGTTTCCGAAGCCGAAAAAGCCGCAAAGACTGTTGAACGAAAGATCGGTCAAGATGCGAGGATCATCTGGGGTGCATCCGTCGATCCCAGTCAAGATAACACACTGAAGATAATGGTCGTTATAACTGGTGTGGAATCGAAACAGATATTCGGCGAGGAAGTCTCTACTGAAGAGGATATTCAAACGGTAGTCTAAAGGTGATAAGATATGGACATAATAGAAGGTTCCTGGGAAGTTCAAGACAAAATAGAAGAAAAAGCCGGTAAGATAGGTAAAGGAAAGTACGGCCGTATACTAAAAATGGCTAGAAAGCCGGACAAGGACGAGTACAGAAAGACGCTCATGATCTGTATAATCGGAATCTTTCTCATCGGAGGACTTGGTTTCCTGATACTCCAATTGTTTCAGAAAGTCCCCGAATACTTAGCGATCGTATGAGGTATTACTATGGGATTACTTGATGACTTTACGGAAGAGGAAATCGCAGAAGAAGAGACGGAGGAGATGCCGGAAGAGGAAGAAGAAAAAGAAAAAGGTATCTCTTTAACCTGCGATCCAAACAAAAAATCGATCCCTACTAGAGAGAGGACAACTTATAAGGTCAAATTGATCAATACCACTGAAGAAAAACAAAAGATCGATCTCGACGTACATCTTTTGTACAGTACAGAAGAGGAACAAACGGTCCGATGGGAAGTGAAAGTTTTAAATAAACACAGGATTTCCAAAGAATCGGAAACTTTTAAAGAAGAGGTCGAAGTCGAGGCGGGAAATGAATTTATTATACCCGTCCAAGTCAACGCTCCCGAGGGAGCAAAGTACGGAGATAAGGCAGAAGTGGTTATCGACGCATCCTCCAGTCAAGATATATTGTTATCCGATTCTATCACTTTGATAACTACAGCTCGTCCTACTGTAGTGGCGATGAAAACTCAGATAAATCAAGAAAAAAATGTTGCGGATTATATCGCATCATGGGCGGAAGACAAAAACATGGGGGTTTTCTCTATATTATCTCCCAAACCCGTAAGGGGGTATGTATTCATAGAAGCCATGAATCCTACGATGGTAGATGAGATAACCGACGGGACGAGAAAGGCAAAAGGTATAATAGAAGGAGACACGAGTATTGAAGAGATCGAACATTTCTTGGCACCAAAATTGGCGGTCGAAGGAATTACGGAAGGTGACATCGTCGAGTTATCAGCAGGACCCTTTAAGGGTGAAAAAGCAAGGGTCACCCAGATAGATGAAGATAATGATGAAATCACAGTCGAATTATTTGAAGCGACCGTTCCTATACCCGTAACGGTAAGAGGAGATCACGTAAGAGTTTTAGAAAAAGATGAACAATAATATGATATAATTTAAAGGAGTTGATTAATATGGCAACAGAAACGATAGAAGCTCTTGTAGACGCTGGTGAGGCGAGCGCAGGTCCACCGCTCGGTCCCAAACTGGGGCCTCTAGGTGTGGATATAATGGAGATAGTCAACGCTATAAACGACGAAACGGAGAAATTCAAAGGTATGCAGGTACCTATAGAGTTGAAAGTAGATACGGAGAGCGGCGATTTCGATATAGAAGTCGGAACTCCCCCTACATCTGGTCTTATCCTTGAAAAAGTGGGGGTAGAAAAAGGTAGTGGAGAACCACATTCTAGCAAAGCCGGAGACCTTAAGATAAAAGAGGCAAAAGAGATAGCGGAGATGAAAGAAGGCGATCTTTTAGGTAAAAACATCAAAGAAAAAACGAAAGAGATTCTCGGCACCTGCGTTTCTATGGGCGTGACGGTAGACGGAAAAGAACCTAACGAGGCAATGGATCTTATCGATGAAGGAGAATACGATTCGGTATTCTAATAACGAAAAAACACTAACTAAATCTTTATTTTTCTAGCTTTTTCTCTTTCTATCAATACCTCTGCTATATCTTCCCTGAGAGTCAGTACATCTTCCTTTTTCAGATCATAAGTAGTATCCATATCTACAAATGGAGGTACGTCTTCCGTAATATGAACTAATACCTCTTCTTGACTTTGAGATTTCTGAGGGATCTTTTCCTTCTCCGTTATATTTTCTTTTTCTTCTGTTTCTTCCTTTTGTTGGGTGCTTTCCTCTAATTCAGGAGACTCTTCCTCGATAGGTTCTTCAGGCTCTTTTATCTCTTCACCCTCTAATCCTTCTTCATCTAGGTGCTCTTGTTCTATGTCGACATCTTCAGGTTCTTTTTTTTCCTCAAATGAACTCTCTTTCGGCGATTCGGTTTCTTCAGTTTTCCTTTTATATTCACCCAAAAAAACCTCGTTTTTGAACTCGGTTAGAAGCTTAGACATATCATCTAAAAGTTCCAATTCTTCTTCGGTGAGATCTCCCACCGTTACGCTCTCGCCTAGCGATTTATGAAATGCGGCGAGAACGATCTTCTTTTGTCTTTCTTTGAAAAAAAGACCAGAGATTTTTTTGACTCTTTGGTACTGTTTCTGAGTTCTTTTCTCCCGTTTATTTTTGGGCGGGACTCCGATATCTTCTATCTCTCTCTCCAAATCCCGGATATAATCTCTCAATCTTTTATAGAAGTTGTTTGGTAAAGTACAGGGTTGACTGGAATCTTTTTCCCTTTCCCAAACATCTATAACATCTTCGTAAGTCAGTTCATCATCGGACATCAAAAAATCAACATATCGATCTTATTTGTGTTTTTGGAAGGATAGACTCAACTAAAATACGGCATCGCAGTTAGGACACCTATCAGCATCAGCATCTACGTCGTGTCCACATCGAGAACATACGAGCTTGGTGCGAGTTTCCATCTCCGTATCGAGCAATTCCTCCCCACACTGGATACACTCGAATTCATCCGGTACGAAACCGCCGCAGAAGGGACATTCGATCAATTCCTCGATATATCCCTCTTCGCTTTCGGTAAATTTTGCCATGGCTATTTTAGTGATATATGAGTATTAATCCTTTTTGCCTTCCCCGACAACGATCACTTCGCCCCATTTACCCGCGGAGATCTGTTTTCCGTATCCTTTGTCCTCGACTCGGCCGTTGATCACTTTTAGACGTGTATCTATTTCAAATTCTTCCTCGACCCTTTCGGTATCCTCGTCCCAGAAAACCACTTTGATCGTTCCAGTTCCGTCATCTATCCGTACGTTCCGGACCCGGCCCTCCCCACTGTCCTTTTCGAACGTCCGCAGAGTCCCAAGATCGATGATCTCACCTTCTAGAGTGTAAGTTTCGCCAGGCTCGACTTCTCCGATTTGGGTAAGTGCACTTTCGTTTCTACCTTCTTCCGTCATTATCATCTTCGCGATAGCTCTTTCGTTGAAAAAATCGTCGTATTTTTCTTTTTTTTCATCTATCATCTCTTCGAACTCATCTCTAGAATAGATATCAGAAACTTTTTGGTAAAGTTCGTCGATCTCGGAAGTTGATTCAGACATATTACGGTTCTGAAAAAAGTTACAATGATTAAAAACTATCGGGAATATCGAGAAATAAAGAAAGGTTTTTGAATAGGGTTTATAGATGTTGGTTTCGTCTTATCTAGATCAGTCCTTGGTCCAGCATCGCTTTCGCGACTTTCACGAATCCACCGATGTTGGCTCCGAGCATCAAATTTCCTTCGTCGCCGTATTTCTTGGATGTCTTGTAGCATCTCTCGTGGATTCCCTGCATGATGCCCTGTAATCTGTTATCGACTTCCTCGAAACTCCAGCTTTCTCTCTGTGAGTTCTGAGCCATCTCAAGTCCGGAAACTGCGACACCGCCTGCATTCGCGGCTTTAGCCGGCGCATATAACAGGTCGTTCTCTTGGTATACCTCTATCGCGCCTGGAGTGGAGGGCATGTTGGCTCCTTCGCCTACAGCCATCACGTCATTATCCACTAACTTTTGGGCGTCTTCTTCCTGGACTTCGTTCTGTGTGGCCGAAGGTAGAGCTATATCCGCATCGAAACCCCACGGATTTCCGCCTTCTTCGTACTCGACGTCGTACTTCTCTGCATACTCTCTGATCCTTCCTCTTCTCTCTTGTTTCAACTTGAACACATAATCTTTCTTTTCACCGTCGATACCTTCTGGATCGTAGATTACTCCGTCGGAATCGGAAAGCGTTACTACTTTAGCGCCCAACTCGTTACACTTCTCTAAAGCGTACTGTGCGACGTTTCCGGATCCGGATATCAGCACTTCCTTGCCTTTCAAGTCTTCATTAGCGTTGTTGAGCATCTCTTGAGTTATGTAAACCAGTCCGTAACCTGTCGCTTCCGGTCTTACTAGTGAGCCGCCCCATTCGGGCGATTTGCCTGTCAAAACGCCTTCGAATCTGTTCTTTAATTTCTTGTACTGGCCGTACATGTAGCCGACTTCTCTACCGCCCACTCCGATATCTCCGGCGGGGACGTCAGTGTCTGGGCCGATGTGCCTGTACAGTTCGTTCATGAAATTCTGACAGAAACGCATGATCTCATCGTCCGATTTCCCTTTGGGGTTGAAATCGGAACCGCCTTTTCCGCCGCCCATCGCCAATCCGGTGAGTGAGTTTTTGAATATCTGCTCGAATCCTAGGAACTTGATTATTCCGATATATACCGAGGGGTGGAACCTGATACCGCCTTTGTAGGGGCCGATAGCGCTGTTGAACTGCACTCTGAATCCTCTGTTCACATGCGCTTCTCCGTTATCGTCCTTCCAAGGCACTCTAAATATTATCTGCCTCTCCGGTTCGACCAATCTTTCGACTATCTTTGCATCGGCGAACTCAGGATGCTTTTCCATCGCCGGCTCTATAGATTCTAAGACTTCCTGCACGGCCTGATGGAACTCTTCTTCTCCCGGGTTCCTATCCACGACTTCTTCATATACTTTATCTAAAGACATAACATCATTCTCCTTCGAATTTTTTCCCGTTTACCTTTTTGTAAACAGGGAGTAGGGAATCATCAATAATAATTTAAGTATTTCGTAGAATAAATCGGAAGGAATCGAAACGATATTGACCCAAGTTATACACAGAATACTTTGCGACGATCATGAGTTGCATTTACAGGAGGTCTCTATGATCTAATATCAGAATGGATCGGAATAAACTAAAAGTACTAGTTCTCAATTTATCGGTCAATACAGGTGTCGATCCTGAAATGCATCTTCACTTCAGATCTCCACGGGGATAAAAGAAAGTACAGAAAGCTGTTCAAAGTCGTCAAAAAAGAAGCTCCCGACGGACTCTTCATCGGCGGCGACCTCTTACCTTCCTCACTGAAAGCGGACACCGATGGAGATGAATTTTTGAAGAATTTTTTCTACGAAGAGATTCAAGAAGCGAAAGACTCCGTAGACGACTTACAGATATTCGTGATCATGGGTAATGACGATCCTAGGATCTACGAAGATGCTCTGGAGGATCTGGAAGATGACGACTTGATCAAATACGTGCACTGCTCCACCGAGGAATTCGGAGAACTGTACGTGGCGGGATACAACTTCGTTCCTCCGACACCCTTCCACCTAAAAGATTGGGAGAGATACGATGTCTCAAGACACGTTGGGATTGGAGCCGTCGCTCCGGACAAGGGTACGAGAACGGTGGAGATCTCGAACTATAAGGAAAAATACACCACTATGAAGGACGATCTGGAGGAACTGTCGAAAAGATCACCGCCCGAAAATACGATCTACCTGTTCCATTCCCCGCCCTACGACACTTCTCTAGACAGAGCGGCTTTAGACGACAAGGTGATAGACCACGCGCCAGTAGACAACCACGTCGGAAGTGTAGCTATCAAAAGATTCATCGAAAATAGCGAACCTTTACTGACCCTTCACGGTCACGTGCACGAGACAGTGGATATCACCGGAGAGTGGAAAGATAAGATAGGAAACTCTTTCTGCTTCACCGGCGTTCACGAGGGAAAAGAACTTTCACTGATAAAATTCGATACGAAAGAACCAGAAAGTGCGTCTCGAATAATCCTAGATATCGACTGAAAAACCGATTCACTCTTTTCCTGTAGGTATCTCTCTAGCGGATTTGTACCTCGAAGTTATATGGCTCGCCCAGGATGTACCTTTTTCCAAATCTTCATCTGTAATATAATGTACATCTAACAGACCACCGGTCCTCATGCCTATCCTTTTCTCGTTCTCTTCATCAAGTCTCTGGCTCCATCGATCGAAGAAATTCTCCAGCTTATCTTTCTCCTCTTCCGAACCGTCGTAATGAACGATCAAATCTATGTCACTTTCCGGTCCAGCGGTACCGTCTTTCGCGCTTCCTACTAAATACAAATTCTCTATTCCATATACATCCGGATCCAGCTCTCTAGCCATCTGTTCGACTTTCTTTCTTCTCCATTTGTCATGATCCGACGGTTCTAGGTAAGCTAGAGCCTGGTTGGCATCGCCGTCCATCACGACCGAAAGAGTACCTCCTTGAGTGAGATCCCCCACATCTATAACCCTGATAACATCTTCGAATTCTTCATATTCAGGGAAGAAATCGGTCAATCTGTTTTCCGAGCGGAAAAGCAATTCCTCTTTCCAAATGTTCTCCTCCTCCTCAGGATATAGGGGCAAGTACTTGATCCCACCCTCTACAAGGTCCTGGAAGAAATGTGTACCGAAGGAAAGTTCCGGTTGATAACCGCCTCTTTCTTTGGCGACCTCCACGAGAAGTGAAGTTTTATGAATTTCCCTGTACTTAACAGGGACTCCCAACTTGATGTCCCCTCTGCTTCCCCATCTTCCTGGACCCATCAATATGAATTTCCTTTCGGGCAGTTCGTTGTTCAGATCACCGACTATGCGGGCCACTTTCTGCATCTTTTCTCTGCTCTCTAATTTTGTATATTCTTCTGGTACCACGTAGACTATATACTCTACATTTTCTATCTGGCCCGTGGTAACATACTTGTTCGCTGTAAACAGTTTGAACTTTTCTTTAACGTCACGTGGTATGGGTTTTCTCTGCTTATCTAGACTCTGACTTTGAGGCCTACATTGAACTATATACAGCTTATCGCCGTCGGAAGCGAATTCCACATCAACCGGGCTTCCGATCTTCTCTTCGAGGATGTTTATTATCCTATTTATTTTGTCTAAAAATTCAGTCCTATCAAACAATCTCGAAAAGGTGATGATCATATCTTCCTCTTCCGGATTCAAAATCAACCCGGTAGAATCTTTCAGATTTCCGTTTTTGTAGAGCGAAACTATGTTTTCCAGTTCTGGATATTCGTCTGCGTGTTCCTTTAAGAAATCTACAGCATCTATAGTCTCTAGTCTCTCGGTTTCCATGTTGATAACGTCCATATATCTAGGAGAGTATCTAACCCGCTCTTCCACTGTCGAGTTGACTCTCAATTCAGGTCTGTTAGGGGAGGCTAAAACCGGATAATCGTCCCCGACTCTATCGACAGCTCTAGTCGCGAGTCCGGGTACCATCCTAACTACGCCGTCGTCTCTGCTTATTCTCGGAGACCACCTGAATTCATTCTTGCTGAACGCGACCCCGCCATAGGCGGGAAGATAATATTTGCCCATCTGTTTGCCGACCACTTCTTGAATAAGTATTCCCATCTCCTCGCTGAAATCCAACAATCCTCTTTCTTTCCGATACTCTATCGGATCGGCACAGAAAGTCGATGCATAAACTTCGGCTACAGCGTTCATCAGATCGTTCAATCTCTCTTCTTCAGTACCATTGTTCGGTAGGAACAGACTTTTGTATTTTCCTGAGAACGCGGCACCGAAACTGTCTTCTAACAGGCTCGAAGAGCGAACGATTATCGGATTGTCGTCGAGATCTCTCAATATTTTCCTTAAACCCTCTATTATCTCCGGAGGGAAAGTAGCATTCTTCATCAACTGTTCGAGGAACGGCTCTTCCTGCCGTATCTCATCAGGATCTAAATATTTGACATGGATCAATTCATCAAGATCGTTGTAATGAACTACATCCATCATTGTGTCGGAGGTGATGAACCAACTTTTCGGAAATGCTACGTCGTCTACACCTCCGAGTTCGTCCTGTATAATTTTATCAGCGAGATAAGCACCTGAAGCTTTACCTCCCAGTTTTCCGGCACCTTGAGCAGGGCCGATTATCTTATCTATCAAAGGTTCGTAATCGTCTATACCGATGTAATTCTTCGCAACATTCA
>CAZPCW010000068.1:0-9340 GCA_964585175.1 uncultured Thermoplasmata archaeon | reverse complement strand
ACTCTATTAAATCAAGAAATGTAAGAACTCAAAATAGAGAAATGCAATTCAAAATACTAGCTTACAATGCTCATCGACAAGCGATGAGCATGTGTAGCTAGGGTTTTCTACTGAGCCCATCATGATAAGGCAGTCAAATATGATGATGCTATCTATCATCTAAAAAAACTAAAAGAGGAAGAAAAAGAGCAGCTCTTGTTATGCTTGAATAATACCCTTCAATCTATTGTTGAACCACAAAAAGGTATTATTCTCATCGATTTCAACAACATACCATATTACGGAAAGGATAAGAGACATACTAAGGGCATCAAAAATAAGAATAGTACAAGTTACGGCCATCAGTACCTTTCTTTTCAATTGCTAGGTGAAAAACAGAAAGCTTATGTTGGTTTCATACCAATCAACCAATTTACTCTTGTTCACAAAGAAATCATAAAAATGTTGGAAGAACTAACCGAAAGATATGATATTCTAACGGTCATGGCTGATAGGGAATTTTTCAACACTGATGACCTTAAAACATTCAAAAAATATAGCCGATTTTTTCTTACACCAGCAACTAGAAATAAAGGTGTTAAGGACAAAGAAGATCATATGGCAGTTGAGAACGAAAATATTGTTGAACATAAGATGGGCGTGAATAGAGACGAACCTGTAGAGTTCAATCTACTTCGAATATTCAATGAAGAAAAAGAGAAATATTACATGTTTGCAACAGATCTTAACGTCACTGAAGAAGATGTTAAAGATTTTGTAGAACTATACCGGAATAGATGGAATATCGAAACAGGCTTCAGTGACAAAAATGAATTCACAATAAAAACTACGAGTAACGACCACAATAGAAGAGTCTCTTCTATGGCGTCTCATTACTGCTCTATAACGTCTGGCAAATCTACAAACAAAAGAAAAACGTTAGAAAAATCGATTTTGTTTTGGGAATACTGAAGGGTATGTTCTGTTCAGAATGTCAACACTGCAAAAAAGAAAAACTAGATGAGGATTTTTATGATGTCTTATCACCGCCCTAACCTTCGAATGGATAGGAAAACAGGTCTCTTTTTTCCCTTGATTGAGTTCTACATCTATTCTGAAATCAATATCTTTAGCCAAAATCTAGCAATAAGCAAACAAATTTTTTCTTTGAGCAGTATATCTTCAAAGAAAAAAATCTAAGCGCCGTTTAAGCACCACTACCTCTAAACACCTTACAACTTCCTGTATTTAAAAGAGGGACGGCTTGGTCACCTTAAATTGGTCCGCTTTTTTTATTTTTTCAAGTCGACATTTTCAGTTTTAATAGAAAAAAACTTAATATAGCGGGACTTTTGGAAGTCTGCAATGATCTCTCAAAGAGTTAAAGAGGTGGAGCTGAGCGGCATCCGAAAGTTGTTTGAGATGGCGGACGAAGATTGTGTGAATCTCGGTTTGGGACAGCCCGATTTTCAACCGCCAGAGAGTGCAATAGACGCTTATCATCAGGCAATGAAAGATGGGCATAATGGTTACGGTTCTACCTATGGTCTAGAGGGACTTAGGGAGGAAATAGCTAAAGATTACAGTAAATACAAACCTGGCATAGATAAAGAAAATGTGCTCATTCATGTTGGTGCTACCCAGGCCTTTAAGGTAGCCATAGATTCGATCATAGATGATGGTGACGAGATACTTTATCCAGAACCGGGTTTTGTTCTATATGACTCACAAACTAAGCTGGCAGGAGGTAAACCGGTGTCTTATCCAGTCGAACAGAAACACGGTTTTGTTCCTCAAATAGAAGATTTAGAGCAAAGAAAGACCTCTAAGACCAAAGCTATAATAGTAAATTCACCCGGTAATCCCACCGGAGCAGTCTACCCAAAAAAAGATGTCGATAGGATAGTTGATTGGGCTGAAGAGAACGATCTGGTGATCCTCTCCGACGAAGTTTATGAAAAGATGGTGTACAAGTCTCGATACGAATCCTTTTTGGGAGATTACGAGAACGTGATAATGATCAATTCATTCTCTAAGGTATTTTCTATGACAGGGTGGAGAGTCGGTTATATAATAACGAAGGAAGATTGGGTTAAAGAATTAGGGAAAGTAAATTACTACAACATCGCCTGTCCTCCAGAACCTACCCAGTATGCCGTACTTCACGCTTTAAAGAACGAGATGGGGTATATAGACAAGATGGTGAAAACGTTCGAAGAAAGAAGGGATATGATAGTAGATCGACTTAACGATATACCTGGTTTCGAATGTTTAAAACCAGAAGGGGCATTTTACGCATTTCCGTCTTTTGACTTCGACATGACTTCCAAAGAGCTAACCATGGAACTGCTGGATAATGAGTTAGTGGCTACTCACGGAACCGCATTTGGGCCCACTGGAGAAGGTCATCTTCGATTCTCTTACGCGAATTCCACCGAAAATATAAAGAAAGGTATGGATATTTTGGAAGAGACGGCGGCAGATCTGGAAATGTGAGAATGGCTGATATCTTACAATTATGTATAAGGTATCCCCCGGCACCGGGCGGTGCGGAAACTCATGTCAGTTCCCTAACCAATTCATTGGTTGATTTAGGGCATACTATCTCAGTCTACACTTCCGACCTCTACAAAGAATTTCCTTTCACTAAACTAGAAGGGGACAAAAAGGCAAAAACCACAGTGCCGGTGAAAAGACACCGCTCTTACTCTATGAAGGGCGATCTACATTACGTTTTTTTCCCTTCTCTTTTTTCCTCGATGCTTAAGGAGGATTTCGATATCTACCACGCCCATTCTTACGGATACTTCCACATGAACGTGGCATCTTTTTTCAAAAATCTGAAGGACAAACCCTTCGTAATAACTCCACATTTTCATCCTGAATGGAGCATGTGGGGTGGAGAAAAGAGAAAGATGATCAGAGGTTTCTATGACAAGGTGATAGGCCAAACCGTTATCGATTCTACCGATAAAATCATCGGAGTTTCTAGAAACGAGATAGATCTGTTAAAAAGTCGTTTTGAGATACCGGAGGAAAAAATAGAGATCATCCCCAACGGTATAGATCCAGATGAGTTCGAACCGATCCCCGCCGGAGATAAATTCAGAGAAAGGTTCGATATCAATGGTAGCTTGATATTGTATACAGGTAGGTTGGCCTCGAACAAGGGTTTGTTGAATCTAATAGACACGATGCCGAAGGTCCTTAGTGAAGAGTCCGATACCACCTTTGTCTGTGTAGGGGAAGACGAGGGTATGGGAAAGAAAATAAAAAAGAGAGCTAGAAAACACGGAGTGGAGGACTCACTTCTTCTCACGGGCTATATCGAGGACTACGATGTTTTTAAATCAGCATATTCAGCTGCGGATATCCACGTGTTACCTTCTGAATACGAAGCCTTCGGAATAGTACTCCTAGAAGCGATGATGTGTGAAACTCCATGTATAGGAACTGATGTCGGTGGAGTGCCGGAGGTAATAGATAAAGGAGAAACAGGGTTTATAGTCGAATACGGGGATACGGAAATTCTAGCATCTAAAATGTTGACATTGCTGCGGAACCCAGATATGAGAGAGAAAATGGGAGAAAAAGGCAGAAAGAGAGTGTTAGAAAATTTCACATGGGAAAAAGTCGCGAAAGAAGTCGAAAAAGTATATGAAGAACTACTTTAAAACTCCAACAGATTTATATCGATTGTGAATAATTGCTTTCAATGATGAAGATAGCTCTCACTTCAGATTACTTTTATCCAACAACGGGAGGCGCGGAGCAGAGTGCGTTAGAATTATCTAAAGCATTGTCGAAGATGGGGCACGAAGTAGTAGTTTTTACCCGCCCTAAAGAAGGGGTGATTGAAGATGAGAGAATAGAAGGTGTTAAGATAAAGAGAATTTTTAAGGATCTAAAAAAGTACACTTTTAGAAACGAAGTCCCTTTTCCGCGGAGTGCAGATAAGAAAGAAAAAACCAGACTCATCGAATATCTTGATGGAGAAGATTTCGATATACTTCACTCAAACAATCGAGATACGGCCGTTTTCACGGCGGAAACCGGCAGAGAACTCGATCTGCCGGTGGTCACTCACCTGAGAGATTATTGGATAAAATGTCCAAAAAGAGACCTATTTAAGGAAAACAAGGTTTGTGAAAACCGTAAAAACTGCGCTTCCTGTATGGCCAATTACTACAACAAATGGATCAACATCCCGTTTTATTATAAATCCTACAAAGATACCGAATACAGGCGAGAAAAAATAAGCGAACTATCCGATTTTTTCATATATAACAGCAGATATGTGAAAAAAAGAATAGGACTAAGCCCTGGGGAGGTTGTATACAACCCGATAGATATCGATAGAATAAGGAAAGGAGATAAGGAAGAAGGAAAAATCCTCTTTATAGGGAATATCACCAAAAGAAAAGGTGCGGATATGCTTCACGATATGGTTAAAGGATTAGATGTCACTCTTCACGTAATCGGAGATGGATATTTATTTTCCGAAGTGAAAGGTCAAAATATAAGGAAACACGGTAGGATAGATTATGACGAGGTTTTAGAATACCTCTCTACATCGGAGATCTTAATAGTACCTAGTCTTTGGCCGGAACCTTTTGGAAGAGTAGCTGTCGAGGGTATGGCTTCTGGAAACGTAGTTATAGTTTCGAATAAGGGCGGTTTACCAGAAGTTGTAGAGGATGCCGGTGTCGTAGTAAATGATCAAAACGTAAAAGATTGGAGGACTGAAATCAAGAAAATTATCAATGACGAATCTCTCAGAAAAAAACTGTCCAAAAAAGGTATAGAAAGGAGTAAGAGGTTTCAGCCCAATAAAATAGCTAAAGATACGCTTTCGATATATGAAAAAGTCACTTAGTATATCTAAAAAATCTTTAGAGGGATCTGTTTGCTACAAAACAGCAAGATATTTCATATGGCAAAATGTTTCTGGACTGTATTAAAAAACCTAAATCATCCATTTATAATCGATCGGGTGTTACATAATGAAAGTAGAGGTGGTGTTAAATTAAACTATCAAATCTAGAAAAACAGGATATCTTCCAATTATTCATCGTGACTTTTTTGTTCATAATAATTTTATTTTTAGTACTCTTTAAGGCATCTTTCTATTTGTTTTCTAAAGACGTTTTTCTTGGTATAGTTTCTATTCTTTTTGTTGTAATATCAATAACAGCCTTCAAATTTAAAAAGGATGATTTTTTCGAAAAACTTAGAAAAAATAAATATTTGATTAGTGAGAAAAAATCCCTTTATCTGTTTTCTATAATTCTATCATTTGGTCTCTTAATAAGATTCATACTTGGGCCCCTAAAAACAGGTGCCTTTATAGATGAATTCTACCAACTTTTCTCAGCTTTTGGCATATTAGAAGGAAATGGCCCAGTTCAAGTGTATGTAGATAGGGGTGCTTACAACAGAGGCCTTTACGTTTCCTACCTGGTATCTCTATCTTTCAAATTATTCGGAAAAAACTTGTTCGCGGCTAGATTGATTCCATTTTTTCTTGGCTTCTCGAACTTAGTCCTCGTTTACTTCCTTGCTAAAAGGATAGGAAGCAAATTAGTCGCATACACAGCCGTGATGGTCTCTTCTGTTGAACCGATGATGATCTTCATCCATACATACGTTCGGGAATACGTTTTTATCCAATTTTTCGTATTATTTTCTCTGCTGGTCCTATTTGAAATGAGAGAGGATTATCTAAGGAACTACAGTTTTTTATTTTCCAAAAAAACCTGGTCTCTTCTGGTACCGTTCCTTTTTTTCAATATTATATCATGCTCCTTCACCAACAGTTTCAATAAATACAGCGTTATTCTCGTTATCCTCCTATTTGCAGTAATTTTCTTTCTAGAGAAATATTGGAGAAAATTGAAATCTCTTGATTCTGAAAAAGCAGTTTTTCTCCTCTTATCTATCTCATTAATTACGGGCATAACGATATTAAAATTCGGATATATACAAACTTCTATATTGGGTGGTCATTACGTAAAAGGAATATCATTATATCCGCTTTCTTTTTCTTACATTCTGGTCAGCATATATGGGCCCTTTCTGATAATGTTCATTGTAGGAGTTCTGATTTCATTTAAGGAAAAGAATAGAGAAGCTATGTATCTTATCGGAATATTTCTTAGTATTTATCTCCTTTTTGAATTCCTATCGTTCCAGAAGAAAATAGATGGAAATTACGTGCCTGTTCGAATAGCGGGAAGATTCATAGCTTTCTGTTTACCGATATTCTTTATTATCGCTAGTAAAGCCATACCACTATTTTTTGAAAGTACCGGTAAGTTGACTGGATATTTCCTAAAATCAGATCCTTACCGTTATCTTAGTTCAGGTGCGATCATCTTCCTCCTGATTTCTGCGGCTGTTTTCGCCGCCTATCCTGCCCCTTATGACGATGATAAAATCAGGCTCCGGGGTCCAAAATACAAAGATTGGGGAGATGGAACTAGCTATCTTAAAAATAATATTGACGCTAACGATACGGTAATATCGATACCTGCCCATGGCGCTGAGTTCTACGGCCCGAAACCCGATTATACGATCATGACCCAAGATTGGGATTATGCGAACAGGACGACGGGTGAAAAAGGTGGAGAGCGAGTGTATCTGATGACAAATACGCCCGTTATCAACTCCACTGATGAATTAAATCAGATCTTAAATAAAAAGAAAAAAGTTTGGATAATATATTCTAGCGATTATCTCTCCAGATGGAGTAACACCGAAATAGTGAATATGGTAAAAAATAAAACTAAAAAGGTAGAAGCCTCTGATGATCTAATCAACGTCACTATCCTAGTTTCTAAATGATCACGTCTAGTTTTTGTTTCCTGTATCTCTCAAATGCGTCCATAATACTGAGGTGATATACGTCACGATTTCTATCAAAAGTAACTTTGCTTTGTCCGACGGATATAAGTTTGGATTTTCATCCGGTGAGTCATACTGCTGTTCAAATCTGAAAAGATCGGGATGCTCTTTTTTCAATACGTTTTCCTGCTCTTTCTGTCTTATTATCTTTCTCTGAAGAAATTCCTTCAGACCAGAAATGTAATCATGATATATTACCGCCTTAGGATAATATATAATCCTGTCTTCATCTATTCCACTTTTAATCAACCTATAAGTTATCTCAACTCCTTCATGTCCTCCAGAGCCGCTTAAATTTTCGTTAAAACCACCCATCTCTGATAAATATCTTTTTACGAAGGAAGAGTTTCCTTCGGTATCTATGATATATGGACGCGTCTCTCCGCCCAAATCATAATGATAAGCGAGTCTGCTGAATATATCTTCACTTTGAGGGATGATCCTTCCTCTTAAAGCGACTGCATCATTTTCTTTTAGACCCTTGATATGCTCCTCCACGAAATCCTTCCTGGGAACACCGTCATCGTCTAAAAATATGAGGATATCTCCTATAGCTAATTTCATCCCTACATTTCTTCCGATCGTTAAACCATAATTTTCTTTCATAACAGCATGTTTACTCACAGTTTTACTTTGCTCTATGATATCTTTAATTTCCGGGGCGCTTCCGTTATCGACTATTATCGTTTCAAAAACTTCCATCGTTTGATGATCTAGCGAGTCCAATAGCTCTTTCAACTCTTCCTCTTTGGCTCTGTAAGTAACGACGATAACAGAAGCTCGTACTTCCTCTTTAGGTTCTCGTAAATCCTTTAAAACTTCTATTTTTTTCTTATGATCATCACTCGATTCCATTCTTACACCATCTCAATACTCTCAGAACTGTGTCCATATCTCCATTATATTCTCTATCGGTTTCCAACTAGTGTATTTATCTGAAAGATATGATAGCAGTAGATATACACCTCCGCCTAAAAGTATTTCGTATACCAGGAATAGAATACTAAATTGCTGGAACAAAATCTTCGATATCATTATACTACCGAGCATGGCAAGAGATATGAAGAAAGGGATGGACATATATTTGATGAGTTTCTTTCTTTTAAGTCCAGTGATTTCTGTTAATTTATATCCCGTTATAACATTTGCCGATAAGATGCTTATTGTCAACGCAGTGCTTATACCAACGAGCCCTTTCCACAGTGTAAAAGGATATATAAGGACCGCAATAAATATTAATTCTATAAATTGCACCTTGGTAGAGATATGAGGCTTACCTATCGCTCTAAATACCGGACCCGCGGTCGATGCGAGTGCTCTCACAAGTCCCCATATACTGAGTATCTGCATCGGTAATATTATGGCTTCCCATTTTTCTCCTAGAACTACCATAGTGAACTCCGGAGCAACCGCTACTATGCCGAAGGAAATAGGGAACGTGACGAAAGAGATAACAAAAAACACTTTTTTGAAAGCTATCCTTAATTTCTTTATATTATCTTGAAGCTTCGAATAAGCCGGGAAGAGAACTTTAGTGATAGTGATACTGATCTCCGTGGCGGGCGTATTAGAAATTCGATACGCCAATTGGTAGAATCCTAAAGCGGTGACACCTAATATCCTCCCGACGAAGATATCATCACCTTGAGTTAAGAAAAAAGTGATTATACTGCTGGCCATTATCCATTTTCCAAAATTAAACATCTCCGATATCTTTTCCGTATTAATTTCAGGTTTGGGGCGGTAGGGATGGATGAAATAAGATACGATCATCAATATTAAACTCCCAACAGTCATACCGTATACGAGAGCCCATACATTCCTGAGTAGATAAGCTAGTGTGACAGTGATAACAAATGAAGGTAGCACCCTGCTCAGATCCAGCAAAAATTTTTTCTGGAACTGCAATTCCTTTCTGAAAAACACCACCCCTATATTTTTCATACCTCTGAAAACCAAGATAAGTCCAAATACTCTTAATATTTTAACGATCCTCGGTTCTCCAAAGAAGGCAGCGATGAGCGGAGAAGCGATAAAAATGACGGCATACATACCTAAACTTCGCAGTACCAATATAGTCCAGGCGGAATCCAGATGATCCTTGACTTCTTCCTTTCTTTGTATTATAGATTCCTTAAAGCCTGTCCTTGTAAATACCTTCAGAATATCGATCGATAAAAGTAATATTCCATACAATCCAAAATCTTCAGGAGCTAAAAGTCTAGCAACAATTATTATCTGTAAAAAAGAAAAACTACGGGTGGAAATTCTACTCAATAAACTCCAAACGCCGCTTCTCAAGGTTTTCTCTGATACGGAACCTCCTGTACTCTTAAGGCTCTTGAGTTTTTCTTTGATCATCAACACTAAACGGTAAATTAAATCTATTATTTATAATTACCATCTTGTGACATCCTCCCCGCCCTAAAGGACGGGGCTTCCAGCCGTTTGGTAAAGG
>CAZPCW010000067.1:8000-9343 GCA_964585175.1 uncultured Thermoplasmata archaeon | reverse complement strand
TTCCTCTGTATCCTCTCCGTGAACGAAGCGGTCTTAGCCCTGATTTAAGATAAAAAATAGGGTTGGAGATTCCGTTACCCTCTACTTGGAAACCACCTTTCGAAGGTCGATTTTTCTCTTTATGTTAACCATTTCCTAGCTTTCTGATTTACTCCAACTCGTACTCGTCGACCATCTCTGCAAGGTTATCCGCCAAGCGGGACAGTTCCTGAGCCGAACTAGATAGCTCTTCAACGGAGGCGTTCTGTTCTTCGGCAGATGCTGCTGCCGACTCCGCCTCTTGAGCGTTTTCATCCGAAATCTCAGTGACGGATTCAACTTTCTGTGAAGATTGTTGAAGCTCTTCAGCGACTTCGTCTACTGCGCCGGATATCTCCTGTATAGATTCTGAAACCGAGTCCGTAGCTTCTCTTATTTCCTTAAGAGAATTTAGATTCTTCTGAGTGACCCCGTCCACTTCTTCAGCTTTTTCCGTAACGTCTTTAACTCCTTCTACGACGTCGGAAGCATTGATCTGAGTCTTCTCGATAATTTCCTTTATATTTTCAGTCTCATCCTGGGTTTCCTCAGCCAGTTCTCTCACTGAATCCGCAACAACTGCGAAGCCTTTCCCGTGTTCTCCGGCCCTCGCGGCTTCTATAGCCGCGTTTAGAGCTAACAGATTGGTCTGCTCTGCTATGTCGGAGATAGTCTCGATGACTTCTCCGATCTGATCAGATTGCTCGTCTAACTTGTAGACTTTTTCTGCAGTATCTTCTAAAATCCCTTGGAGTTCATTTACAGTGGTAGAGGCATTCTCTGCATATTCCTGACCTTCGTCTGTTTGTGCAGCTACTTCTTCTGCTGAAGCTGCGATGTCTTCTGCAGAAGCGGATGTTTCTTGCATATTCGCCGCACCATCTTCCACCATTTGTGCAAGGTCTTCGGCCTTCGAAGCCTGTTCTGAAGTTCCGGATGAAATCTTCTGCACTGAAGATGAAACATTTTCCGAAGTAGAGCTGAGCTCCTCTGAAGAAGCAGCTATTTGTTCCGAAGCATTGTCGAGTTCAGCAGCCGCTTTTTTCATGTTTGCCATGTTCTTCCTAGTCTCTTCAATACTCTGATTTACAGCTTCCGCTATCTCCTCATAATCGCCGGTCAATGATGAAGTATCAACTTCGTTGGTCAGGTTGCCATCCGCTAGATCACCGATAACGGCTCTTATCTGCCCGAGTGCTTCAGAAACATTGTCTAAGCTAACGTTCACAGATTCTCCGATATTTTTGTATTCCCCTTCGAACCTTTCCGTGTCTATCCTATCGTCTAGATTACCGTTTTCCATCTCTTTCAATACTTCACTGATA
>CAZPCW010000067.1:2415-7900 GCA_964585175.1 uncultured Thermoplasmata archaeon | reverse complement strand
CTGTTGTTTATAGATTCAGCTATCTCTCTGTATTCTCCAACGTATTCTTCGGATGGAATCCTCTCATCGAGATTCCCTCTCTCAACTTCTTCCATCTCGTCTGCTATAGCTTCGAATGCACCCGCGATGTTTTCCAAGCTAGCGTTCACAGATTCTCCGATATTTTTGTATTCCCCTTCGAACCTTTCCGCGTCTATCCTATCGTCTAGATTACCGTTTTCCATCTCTTTCAATACTTCACTGATAGCCGAGAACGAATCCTGTACACCTTCAACACTGTTGTTTATAGATTCAGCTATCTCTCTGTATTCTCCAACGTATTCTTCGGATGAAATCCTCTCGTCTAAATTGCCTCTTTCAACTTCTTCCATTTCATTGGCTATCGCCTCGAAAGCACCGGCTATTCTCTCCAAACTAGCATTGACAGATTCTCCAATTCTCTTGTATTCCCCTTCGAATCTTTTCGTGTCTATTCTATCGTCTAGATTACCGTTTTCCATCTCCTCTAACACGCCACTGATAGCTGCGAATCCATCTCTGACCTCTTTTACACTTTTATTGACTGATTTTGCTAACTCTCTGAAGTCTCCCTTTTTTCCTCTCATACTCACTTTTGAGCTCAAATCACCTTTTGATAATGAGTCGAAGGTCTCACTGATATCATCGATGCTTTCCTCCATACTATCTAGTGTTTGATGTAAAGAATCTGACATATCACCGACTTCGTCGCTGGTCGATATCGAAGAGCGAATACTGAGATCTCCAGTTTCCGCAATATCATTTAGATCGTCCGTCATTTTCTCTATCGGCTTAGTCACGCTCCTAGTGATGAGGAAAACTATGGCGAGCATGCCGAGTATAGATACACCACTTATCGTGAGAAGATTATTTCTTAAGCTGTTCACCCCGGATAGAGCTTCATCTTGTGGAGCTACGGTAGCGAAGGCAAAATTTCCTGTCTTTACAGGTTGATAATAAACATCGACCTTTTTGTCAGTCACTGGATCATCCATAGTAATTGTTCCGGACTGACCCGCTTTTACATCTTGGGACATATCTTCAAGTTCAGATATTCCCTTTTCTTCAGCAAGCCCGGATAAAGTTTGATTTCCTACTAGCTCTGAATCCGGATACGAAACAAATTTTCCATTGTTACTCACAACGAAAGCGTATCCCGTATCTAGAATGGACACTTGACTCATCTCTTCTTGAATAAAGTTTAAAGAGACGTCAACACCCGCGATCCCGACGGCTTCTCCGTCTCTCATTATTGGATTTATGAAGCTGATCATAAGTTTTCCTTGATAGGTGAAAGGCTCTCTTATCATGCCCTCTTCGTTTTCGATAGGATCGGTATACCATCCAAAATCCTCAAGATTATCAAGTGGAGCGTTGGAGAGGGAATCACCATATCTATTCCAGTATGGAGCGAATCTTCCCTCTGAATTAGAGCCGCTTCCTATATCGTCCACATACTGTGAATCCTCCCCATCGAAGGCATCCGGTTCGTATGCCACGTAAACACCCAATAGATCAGGATTGTTTTTGGCAAGATTTTTTACCATCTGATTTACTTCTTCTCGGTCTGCCGTATCCTTATCGTATTTTTCCATCATCGATGTCAGGCTGTCGGTAGTTTTCTGATATCCCTGCATGTCTGAGTTAAAATCGTTAGATAGAGATTCGGCTTTGTTCGTCATCCACTTATCGGTTTTATTCGTAACTTGGGTTGTCGACTGGTCCAATGCAAGATACGTCATAGAAGATAGTACGATTATCACTGTTATACCTATCGTTATCAACAACTTCTTTTTTATTGAATTTGTTAACCATGTCCTTTTCATATTCTATCACATCACTATACCTTTTGAACTTCTAAAAAACATATTTAAATATTATGCAATTATATCATACTTTTATCAATTTATTAATCCTGTTAAGATATGTATCGGTTCAATCAAATTTATTATAATTGACTCTAGTATGGCCTATGATTTGTCCATAATATTTCTTCTCGAAGATCCCGTAATATTTTAAAATAGAAAAAATATTTTTCATTTTGAATGACAATTTCAAATGCGTTTTTCAAAAAAATTTTTTACCCCTCGATCACGGTCTACTTTAATTCGTATTTATCCACAAGTCCATTCAAATCGTTGGCCAAACTTGACAATTGCTGAGCCGAACTAGATAGCTCTTCAACGGAAGAATTTTGTTCCTCAGCTGAAGCCGATACAGATTCCGCTTGATCTGTATTTTTTTCGGCTAAATCCATCACAGATTCAACCCTATCGGAAGAATCCTGCAGGTCGTCAGAGACTTCTTCTACCGACTTTGAGATATCATGGATAGATCGGGAAACCAAATCTATAGACTCCTTTATTTCTTCAAGCGAATGTAGATTATTCTGAGTAACATCTCTTACCTTTTCAGCTTTATCCGTAACTTCGCCTACGCCTTCAACTACATTAGAAGTGTTTGACTGAGTTTCTTCGATTATCTCCTTTATATTGTCCGTTTCCTCTTTAGTTTCTTCCGCTAGCTCTCTGACTGAATCGGCGACAACAGCAAAACCCTTTCCTTCTTCTCCAGCTCTAGCCGCTTCTATGGCTGCATTAAGTGCTAATAAATTAGTCTGCTCGGCTATATCTGAAATGGTATCTATCACATTACCGATCTTCTCTGACTTTCTATCTAGATCTGCAACTTTTTCAGAAGTGGAATCCAAAACATCCTGAAGTTCTTTAACCCCTTCTACTGCTTCTTTCGCAAATTTCTTTCCTTCTTCAGTCTGCTTCGCAACTTGTTTAGAAGAATCATTTATATCCTCGGCAGAAGCTGAGGTTTCTTCCATATTTGCGGCACTATGTTCGATCCTTTCGAATAGCTTTTCAGACTCGTCTGCCTGTCTATTAGCTTTTTGAGTGATGTCTTCTACAGATTCTGTAACGTTTTCTGAGACGGCGTTAAGTTCTTCCGACGAAGAAGCGATTGATTCAGAGGCGTTGTTTAATTGCTCTGCAGCTTTTTGAATTTCTCTGAGGTTTTTTCTGAATTCATCTAACATATTGTTGAATCCGTCGATCAATCTGCCTATGTGATCGTCTTTTTCTTTCTCTATAGATACGGTCATATCGCCTTCTTCTACCTTTTCGATCGCTTTCAAAATTTTTTCGACTTGTCTCTCTAAATATCTTTTAGTCTCCTCTTGTTCCCTTTGAAGTTTTTTAATTTCTGTGATATCCTGAATGAAACCAGCTGTTTTGATTACTTCCCCTTCGTCGTTTTTGAAAGGAGCTGCACTTATCAAGACTTCAATAGGAGTACCGTCCTTCTTGAAAAATTTTAATTCATAGCTCTCACTTTCCCCATCTTTTCTATTTTTGGTCTTCTTTTGGAGTTTTTCAAATTCTTCTTTCGTAGTCAATTCAGAAAGGCTTTTCCCTTCCATCTCTTCCTTTGCATATCCAAATTTATCTGCCATATAATCATTCACGTAAAGTAGATTGTCATCCAAGTCAGTTATGCTAATGCTCACTGGAGCATTTTCAACTAAAGTTTCCTGTCTGTTACGCTGATTCTCTAGTTTTTCTTTTATTTCTTTTCGATCAGTTATGTCTTTAAACACCAATACTCTTCTAGTGGAATTTTTATTATCATCAAAAACTACTGAAGAAGGTATAAAGTGTTTAGTTCGACCTTTTTCGAGGTCAAAACTCATCTCATTATCTTCATCTTTTTCAATGGTTCTAAGGATCTTATCATGATCAATCCCTATTTTTCTTAAAGTTTCCTTGAGAGAACTTCCTATCATCTCTTTTTCGCTTATCTCAAAATATTCTTTAGCACTTTCGTTCACTTTTACTATCTCTTTGTTTTCTTCGATGGCTATCATAGGCTGATCGTTTTTTTCTACTATAGTTTCAAAATCCTGTTCTTTTCTCTTTCTTTCTGTGATATCCTGTAAATAAACGCTTGCTCCGATTGTGTTGCCGTTATCGTCCCTAACCGGTACTCCTCTACAATTTAAGAAAATTTCTTTTTCCTCTATGGACTCTAATCTGGTTTTCACTTCTATTTCTTCCTCGTCTCTTATCGTCCTTTTCAGCGGACATCTATATTTCTGGCATATATCCCAATCAAAAACATTGTAACATTTTTTGCCCTCAATCTTCTCGAGGCTCTTACCTATCAAATCCGCCCCAGCACGGTTGATATACTTCAGATTATAATTTTCATCTATCCTGAGGATAGGGGTCGGAGCCATGTCTAAGGTATTTTTGTAAGTTAGTTTCTCTTTACTACAATTTTTCAATTTTTTCCTATGTTTTTGAAGCTTTTTTTTCCATTTTTCTTCTTTATTATTGAATAAGCCCATGCTTTCCAAAATATAAATAATAAATTAAATATAAATAATTTTTGTGTCGCTATGAATATCTAACACAATAAATTAAAAAATTTTTAGATAACAGGTCTATAGTGAATTTAAAGAATCAAAATTAAAAAATCTTTCATTTCTGCGTGAAAAAGAATCATTAAGCGTTCTAGGTAACTAGCGAAAAGTTTAATATGATATCAGAATTTTACATAACGGTGAAATAAAACATGCCTCTCGTAGAATGGAAAGATGAGAAATACAGCGTAGGCGTAGAGGAAATGGACGAGCAACACAGAAACATGGTTGAGATCATAAATAAGATGCATTCCGCCATGAAAGAGGGAAAAGGAAATGAGAAGATAGAAGAAATACTAGAGGAGATGGAAGACTACACCGAATACCATTTTGAAGCTGAAGAAAAGCTGATGGAAAATAATGACTATAGTGAAAGGAAATTGAAAAAACAAAAAGAACAGCATGAAAAGTTTGTCGAAAAGATCGAGGAGTACAGGGAAAAGATAGAAGGAGGGACTCTAACCCTTTCTATGGATATCATGAACTTTCTTAAAGACTGGCTCTCTAACCATATAGCTGAAGTCGATATGAAGTACAAGGAATTCTTTGAAGATAAAGATGTCTAAAAAAGAACACTGAAAAATTTTTAATTTTCAATAACATAAATAGGTTGTGAGATGAATATGACTCTATTCGAATGGGATGAGGAAAAATACAGCGTAGGCGTAGATGAGATGGATGAACATCATAAAAAGATAATCGACCTGATCAACGAGATGCACTCCGCCATGAAAGAGGGCGAAGGTAATGAAAAGGTAGGAGAGATCTTGGAAGAGATGAGGAGCTATACCGATTATCATTTTAAAGCTGAAGAGAGGTATCTAGAAAAGAACGATTATCCATCCGGTAAGTTGAAAGAACAAGAAGACCAACATCAGAAATACGTAGAAAAAATTGAAGAGTACCAAGATAAAATCGAGGAAGGTTCATTGAGTCTTTCCATGGAAGTCATGAATTTTCTAAAAGATTGGCTCTCCAACCACATCTTGGAGATAGATATGAAATACAAAGAATACTTTGAAGATTAGTCTT
>CAZPCW010000067.1:0-2315 GCA_964585175.1 uncultured Thermoplasmata archaeon | reverse complement strand
TTTAAAAGACTTTCACAGCTCTATTATGCTCATTTACTAATCCATCTTGTATAGATCCACTTTCTTAGAGAGTTCATCGGCTAAACTCGAAAGTTGCTTTGCTGAGGTAGAAAGTTCTTCAACTGCCGCATTCTGTTCCTCCGCAGCAGCTGCTGCTGACTCTGATTCATCGTCACTTTCCTCTGCTATTTCAACTATATCCTGAATATTCTGAGAAGTCTCTTTTACTTTTTCTGTCACATCTTCTACCGCTCCTGATATGTCCTGGATTGAAGTTGAAACAGTCTCGGACGCCTCTCTTATTTCATCCAAAGACTCTAGGTTTTTCTCTGTAACTTTATTTACATTTTCAGCCTTATCTGTAACCTCTTTCACACCGTCTACAACATCGGAAGCGTTGACCTGAGTTTTTTCTATGATATCTTTTATGTTTTCGGTCTCTTCCTGCGTTTCCTCGGCTAGTTCTCTCACTGAATCCGCAACAACTGCAAACCCTTTCCCCTGTTCTCCTGCTCTAGCGGCTTCTATCGAAGCGTTCAGCGCTAAAAGATTGGTCTCTTCAGTTATCTCTGAGATTGTCTCGATCACTTGTCCGATTTTATCGGATTGCTCATCTAATTCAAAAGCCTTATTCTTCGTACTTTCTAGAATATCTTGCAACTCCTTAACATCCTCTTTAGCCTTTTTAGCCTGGTCAGATCCTTCGTTTGTTTGCGTTGATACTTCTTCAGCCGAGGCAGCTATATCTTCAATGGAGGCAGAAGTCTCTTCCATATTGGCAGCGATAGATTCCATCTTTTGTTCGATATTTTCTGCCATAAGAGCTTGATCAGCAACACCCTCTGAAATGCTTTGTACAGATCTTGAAACGTTCTCGGCAGCAGAGCTAAGATCTTCTGAAGAATCTGCAGTTATTTCCGCAGTATCGTCCACTTCATCTGCTGCTCTTTTGAGCTCTTCTATGTTCTTTCTTGTATTCTCTATAGCCTGATTGACAGTTTCACCGAGCTTCTCATATTCTCCTTCCTTATCCGAAGTGTCTATTTTTTTTCTCAAGTCTCTATTCGCCAAACCCTCCATCACTTCTTCTAGATCATTCATAAAATTTTGTACGGGATCAAGAACTTCATTATTCCCTTTGAGCAATTTGCTCCAGACTCCTTTGAAAGATGATGGGTCACACCTCCTATCTAGTTGACCTTTATGGCTAGCTTCAAGGAGGATTCCCATCTCATCAACGTAATCTCCTATGCATTTTAAAGTCCGATTGATCGCATCTTTCATTTTCTTGTAGTCTCCTTCAAAATCCTCTTCTATCTCTTGGTCGAGTGTATTTCCGTTGGCTATCTTTTCCATCCTCTCTACGGCTATTTGAAGTATACTGTCTATTTCATCGATAGATTCGTTGATTACTTTCCCCATCTTTTTATATTCACCCTGAAGTTCTTCTACATCTATTCTTGAATCTAGATTTCCGTTGGCTAATTTTTTCATCTCTTCTTTTATCTTATTTGTGGTTTCATGTACTCTTGAGATGTCTTTGTAACTTTCCATCAGTCCTGTCACATTCCCTTCTTTGTCTTCTACCGGTGTTGCTGTGACCAACATTGGTATCTCTTTACCATCTGGAGTTTCCTTTATAACTTCACGTTCTATGATTTCGTTCTTTTTTCTTGCCAATGAAAGAGCACAATTTTTAGATTTGCAGGGTCCACCACCCAATTGGTCAAAACAGTTCACGTCTTTTTTCCCTATCTCTTCATCTGTAATTCCTGTTATTTCTTCCATTTTTTTGTTTTGTTTGACCACGTTCATTTCATCGTCGATCAATCTCTGGGCAGTTCCCGAAGAATCGAGAAGTTCCTCTGTGATAGAAAGCTCTTTTTCTGTTTTAGAAATATCTTTTTTTAGAGAGGAAATTTTTTGATTCTTTTCTTTTAATTTCTTATTTTTTTTATTTACTTCCTGTTTTAATTCTGATAATTTACTCTCCAATCTCTTAACCCGCTCGTTCTTCCCGAAAATACCCATCTTTCACACCTTTAAATATCGTTTAAGCCTTCCATAAATAGAAACTTTATTAAATAAATCTTATCATCAAAACTGAATCATGTTTTAGAACAAAAAATATTTTTCTAAAAAATAATAATAAAATAAAAGGTTTTATTCTTGACTCTTGCCAAACTCGGCAGCTTTCTTTAGTCCTTGTTTAGGCAGATTTTTCACCAGTGAGAGAAGATCTGTAAGAAGCACTAGCTTATCTTCGTGCTTGATTATCCCCTCGAGATACTTCTCATTAATCGGCGATTCCAATG
>CAZPCW010000066.1:0-9496 GCA_964585175.1 uncultured Thermoplasmata archaeon | reverse complement strand
TTTCCACACTTCACCATACGGAAGATGCTCGAATACAAGTGTAAAGATAGAGGTATAGAGTACAAGGAAGTGTCTGAAGCCTATACCTCTCAAAGGTGCTGTAAGTGTGGTGAAAAAGGTGTGCGGAAGAAAGGACTTTTCAAGTGTAACGGTACTGAGATAAATGCAGATGTAAACGGTGCTTGGAATATATCCAAGCGGGCACTCGGCAAACCTGAGATAAGGTCTATGCTTGGTGCAGGGGCATCAGTGACTATGCCCTAACTCCATAGCGATGACCTGACCTCTGTATCCGCAGAGCTATGCTCGAAGGATAAGAGGAATGACCATTCCTCTGTAAATCAAGTCAGAACAATAGAGGAATAGAATTCCTCTTCACACTCGAGTGTAACTCTCGTGAAGCGGAGGAGAACCTATGAAAGGCTGGAAGCCTCTTCCTAACGAGCGTAGCGAGTTAGGTGGAGGAGGATGTCACGGAATTCTTTCCATTCCGTTAATATGATATAACAGATTCACAATCAAATACTGTGAAAAGATGGCAGGAGAGGTCTTTCTAGAGGGTGAACTAGTTACTCTCAGGACGGTCGAAGAAGAGGATCTGGATTTTATGGTGGAAAATATCAACCATCCAGAGATCAGATCTTATTTGACCAGTTATCTTCCGATCAACATGGAACAGGAGAAAAAGTTCCTGGAGGAGATATCTAAAAATGATAACGAGATACATCTTTTGATTTGGGATGGTGAGGACCGGATCGGCATGACTTCTCTTTTCGATATCGATCACCGGGTTGGAAAAGCTGAGATAGGATTGTGGATCACTCCTGATTTTTGGAAGAGAGGCTATGGAACCGAAGCTTCTAGACTCATGGTAGAATACGGTTTTGATGAACTCAACCTTCACAGGATAACTGCGAAGACTCTGCAGAATAATACCGCGTCTCAAAAGATATGGGAGAAACTCGGGTTCGAAAAAGAGGGCGTCCTAAGAGATACTTCATTCATCGATGGTGAGTACGTCGATCTGATCTGTTATTCGATCTTGAGGGATGAGTGGGAGAGCGATTGAAGGTAGTCGATGTCTATCGATATATCGATTTTTCATAGACGCTTGTAGAAAGGCAGCATGGGACATGTCGCGCCGGCATCACCTTTCCAGAATTCGGAGATGTTTACAGTGATAGTTTCATAACTGTTTTCCTGCAGTATTTTTTCCGTGTTAGGATAAGCGTCAGGGAGGAGTATTTTATTCTTACCGAGATAAAGCATATTTATCGGTTTGTTAGCGTACTTAGTATCCTGCTGGTTCTTGTGGATCTTTACGAGATCGAAATTTTCGAAGTAGGAGGGGTTCACCACCTCAGGACAGATAGCGAGGGTATTATTTCCGATGAAGTTTACGCCCGAGAGGAGATGGAATACATCGGAAACGGGGACTTTGATCACGTCTGTGTTCGGAAAGAATTCGGAGAGTTGCTCTATCCCTTCTTCGTTGGTCCTTTCTGAGAGTCCTACGAATACCGTGTTTTTACCAGTCACTAAGATATCTCCACCCTCTAAGGTTCCGGGTTCTTCGATCTTTTTGACTTCGAAACCTTCCTTTTTGAGGTATCGGGCGACGCTTTTTTCCTCTCCCCTTCTGCTGCTTTCGCCGAATCTGCAGATGACTGCTGTATTCGTGCTATTCTCTATCAGGGCGGTATCCTGGACGAATACATTATCGGGATATTTTTCTTTAGGTGGGAGCTCAGTGATCTCGATCCTTTGGTCTCTGAGGGTTTTGACATAATCTTCGTGTTGATCTACAGCTTTCGATATATCGATCGAACTGTGCTCAGGATTTTTTGAAACGCACTCTTTGTAACTTTTGCCGGGAGGTCTGACTACGACGCGGTCGAACAATCTATCCATGGTATTCGTTGATTGTAGGGTTCAGGTAGATATAAAAATTGTTGGAATGGTGAGGTTGAAGAGCGTATAAATGCCTCTATAACGTATTTTCATCTTTTTGTTTTTTTCGGAATTTTTTAGATTAACTTAATATATCATGGTCAAGATTATTTGTAATAGAGGTTAGATCAGATTTGGCAGAGATATGATATCTATGATAGAAGGAAAAAAATTTCCAAATATAGAGGGGGAATCACTGTCGGGAAAAAAGGTCACTTTTCCTGCCGATGTTGAAGGGGAAGTGATCTTGGTAGCTGTAGCGTTCAAGAGAGAAGCCCAGGCAATGCTGGATTCATGGACGGATTATTTCGAAGAGCTGTGCCAGGGGAAGGAAGCTTATGAACTCCCGGTGATAGAGAGTTCTTTCTGGAAGGTGTTTTCTGGCTTCATCGATAAGGGCATGAAATCGGGTATACCGCAGGAAAAGCACGACAGCGTCGTTACACATTACGGTGACGCTTCGGAGTTCAAAGAAAAACTCGGCATAGAAGATAAAAATCTCGGTTATGTATTCCTGCTGGACGAAGAAGGTAGGGTGCTGTTCAAGGGTGAAGGTTATGTCGACGAAGAAGGTAAGGAAGAGCTCATGGACAAGGTGAAGGGAGTGTGTGCTCCCGTAGAAGATGAGTAACTGATATGTAGACCAAATTAAAAGACCTCCAGAATACACGGGGAAGATAAAATTACTAGTAGGCTATTATTTGGATATCTTATACTGAGACTATTTTTGAGAAAACTTAAATATAATGACGACACTTTTTATTGTTGGGGCATGATTATATGAGAGCAAATTTTAGTTTTGACCGAATTAAAAGACCGAAACTAGCGACATCTCTAGTGATATTGTTACTGGTCACATCAGCGTTCACTCTACTTGCGATAGCCGATCAAAAAGATGAGAAGATATCTAGATCTACCGCTGCGATGGAGAGCATGAACTGGAACATTGAAACGGTCGACGATCGAGGAAACGTTGGATCGAGCACTTCCTTAGCGGTTGACAGTAACGGTAATCCTTATATCAGCTACTATGACGATAATAATAGTGAAACTAAGTACGCAGTGTGGCAGGGGGACTCTTGGCATACTGAAACCGTTCAAAGTTCAAATGGTGGTTCATCGATAGCTGTAGATAGTGACGATATACCTTATCTCTGTTTTTCTTCAGAAGTAGATTCGATGTCACCTGAACTCAAAGGCGCAAAACGGGAACAGGATTCATGGAATGTAAGAACCGTAGATAATGGAACAGATTTTTCAGAAGTAGGTAATTCAATATCGATGAAGACGGAGAAAGACAGCTATATGCATTTTGCTTATACTGAATATTTTCCGATGGAAGCTAAATTTACGCTGAAGTACGGCTATTGGGACGGTGATTCTTTGAATATAGAAGTGGTTGATGGTCGTGAAGATGTGTATCCACAACAAATCTCATTGGCGGTGGATAGTAAAAATAACCCTCATATCAGTTACTATGACAGGGATCCTTCGACAGGAGAAGCCTATGGTCTCAGGTATGCGAAATATACCGGAAGTTCCTGGGAAACCGAAACTGTAGATAGTGATGGGGATGTCGGTAGTTATTGTTCTATCGATATTGACAGTGAAGATAACCCGCATCTCGTTTATTATGATAACACAAATTTTAACATCAAGTACGCAGAGTGGACAGGCAGTTCCTGGAGCTTTGAGCAGATCTATGATGATCAAGCTGGAGATTTTTCTTTAGAACTGGATAGTGATGATGATCCACATATCAGTTTCTCTGATTTGGATTCTAGAAACCTCAGATATGCTACAAGAAGTGATTCTTCTTGGAATCTTGAAGTGGTTGACAGCGATGGTTCTGTAGGCGGTTCGAGTTCCTTGGCTTTAGACAGTGAAGAAAACGTCCATATCGGTTATTATGATTTTGAAAACGATGCTCTCAAGTATGCGAAAGGATCTGAAGGAACTGGAGTATCCGTACCCGGTGCACCGGGGAACGTACAAGCGTACGGGCAAGATACTGAGGTCAAATTGACCTGGGACGCACCTTCAGATGATGGTGGTAGCAGTATAACCGGATATAACATCTATCGAGGAACGAGCAGTGGAGATTTGAGTTCATACGAGACTGTCGGTGAAAGTACCACCACATATACTGATACGGAGGTTACGAACGAACAGACTTACTATTATCAAGTTAGCGCTGTGAACACTGCCGGAGAAGGTGACAGGTCTGGAGAGGTTAGTGCGACACCTACCTCAGATGCGGACACAACTCCACCCACAGCTGATGCGGGGGAGGATAAGACTGTTAATGTAGGTGAAGAGATTACTTTAGACGCTTCCGGTTCATCCGACAACAATGGTATCGATAATTACAATTGGGACTTGGACAATGGAGATACGAGGACCGGAGAACAGGTAACGTATACTTACGATGAAACTGGTACTTATGATGTAGAATTGACCGTTACCGATGAAGCGGGAAATACGGATACGGATACCATCACGATCACAGTAGAAGAAGTAGACTCAACAGATGATGGAGATACCGATGATGGAGATGATGATGGAGGAACGCCTGGATTCACGATGCCACTGATCATTTGTTCTTCCATTATAGCGCTGGCGATATATTCGATGAAAAAAGAATGAAACAACTTTAATCACTTTTTTATTTTATCCAGATGATCGAGAAGACACCTTCCTAGCGGAGTTAGGGAGGTGATGAATCGATCCACTTTCACTCATCCCTCCAACAAACACTTAAACACCAGGAGATATATGTTTTAGGTAGTGGTTCCAAACACGGGCCTGCAGAAAGTTTGAAAAGACCGCTTTTGCAGGCAGGGGCCGATCATGAATCGACATGGTGTTGTGGCGCGGCCCTTCGAGCTGGAAGCGACGACCCGACCTCTGTGTTTGGGTAAAACAAAAGTCGGCGAGCGGAATGCAACCTCAATAGCTTTGGTCAGAAGCACCTTCCTGATCAACTGGTCAGGGAGGTGAGGACGTCACAATGATGACTGTCCGTAAAAAGGGAGTATATGATCAAATAAGTAATGAAGAGTCACCTCATGATTTCGATTTTTTTGACTTTTCTGATATCTTATAGATAATTTTAAAATCTGATTTAAAAATGCTTTTAAGGGATGTATAATCCTTTTAGGGAAAAGCAGATTTCATGATCCCGCCAAATAAAATTCTTTATCAATTCTAAGTTTTTCATTCTTTCTCTATTCTTTTTAGTAAATATATGTAGGCCCCCATGATGAAGCTCAATAGACCTCCGACTATGATCTCGATCGTTCTTGGGTAAACATATGACAAACCCAATATATATGACATCCTATGAGAAAAGGTATTTATAAAGAAGGAAAGGGCGACAAGCCGAGGAAGGACGTTTATAGGGAGTGAAATGGAAATTATCCAGGGAAAGGAGTTTCCAGAGAGGAAAAAGATAACAACCCAAGGATAAATTTGGTGATAGAATAAAAAAATAGGAAGGCTGATCGCTAGAATTTTTTCTGCCCTATAAAACCATCTTTCACTAAATTCCTTTCTGTTTTCTAAATAAATGCCTAGAAGCATGCAGGCTATCCCCCATATAAAAAGCTGGAGTATAACAATTGAAAAAGAGGAGATGAATCGAATCTTAAGGAGCCGGAGATTGTAAAAGAAAAGAGGGAGCTTATTATAATTAAAATCACCCCTGCTATTTTTATGAATTTGTGTTCATCTTTGTTAAATACAAGAAAAAGCGAAGTTAATATCACTATAAAATAAAAAAATGATCTACCGATACATAACTTTCCTGATATATTAAAAAACAAAGAGACGTAGAGTATAAGATGGGCTATACCAAATAAAAGTCCAACAAAAAGTGGATAGATCGGAGTTGATGTATTCTTATCCAGGGTTTCAATTTTTTTATTTCTAGAGACTCCTTTTTTCATATACAGAGGCCAACGGTTGGTTATTTAGTATTACCTTATTAATATTTTTTATCTTTCTTTTCAATCAAATATTAGAGCTTAGCTAAAAAATCCGATCAAATTTCTATCGAAAAACTTTATTACTTCATGTTTTATTTTTCTTTCAATGCATAAAAGGAGAAAGAAACAATTATTGGTTGTTGGGGTGATCATTGCGGTCTTATTCACATTTGTTGGTCCAAGATATCATTTTAAAGAGGAAGAAGAACATTACGGAACTTGTGAAGATTATGATAGAGATGGAATCACCCGAGAAGATAAATATAAAACCTACAGAGCCGAAATCTTATATAATAAATCAATGAATGCAGAAGAATTACTGAGCGCGCTTGAACCTTTGAACTATAGTATCGAGATCAGCGGTCCTTATATAGAAATCGATTTCAGTACCTCTTTATCTGGTATAAATAAAAGTTGTCCAAGTTTACAGGAAGAAGAACTGAGAAGTGGAGGTAACTATACGGATAATACTGCCTTCGATTTTCATTTAGAGTCAGAAAAAGATAATACATTGGTTATCATCAATTTCGATGAAATAACATCTCCATTTGTGGATTTTAGGCTATCGGAAAAGATCATGCAAAAGATAGGCACATATGTCAAAGATTTGATTCTAGAAAAAACAGGAGAAATGGGGGATGTGACCACTAACGAGATATATAGAGGACCGATCCCATGATAGAAGATTATAGAGGGAGACGCAACTTTTTGTCATTTCGTTGCGTCATACTCAACTTCTTTTAGGAAGGCTGTAGGCTTTCCTTTGACCATAGGAATTTAAAATTCCTACTATAGTGGAAGTTGGAACTTTTTAAACTAAAGTTCCAACATCCACAGCTAGTAAAAGACACTAAAAAGTACAAAATGTCGTGTCTTTTACTATAAATAGGAATCCCAGATTCCTATACCTCTCAGAAAATCGAAGATTTTCTAAGTAAATGAGAATTTCTTGAAGAAATTCTTATGCCATCGGGAATGTAATCCCGAAATGAGTCAAAGACAAAATAAACTTAACAAAAGATATGTCTTTGACTATAAATCGATCGAGATAGAGGAGATTGCACATAAGTGATTAGAAAAAGAGATGGGCTTTGATTGTGATTTGAAAAAAATTTTTAACAGATATATATAAAGTCAACGTAGGTGAAGGTTTAATAGAACACGAACTTGATTAATATTGTGGATTGATTGGAAAGATCTTCATCTAATCTACTTTCTTTTTAAAAAATAACCAGTTTTCCGGTTCCACCTCGGGTTTGAATCTGATCAGGACGTATTTTCCGTTTAATCTTTCCGCATCGATATCGACTATGATCTTGTTCTCTTTCCACACTATCTCTTCGTACGTTCCTTCGTCCCACAGTTCTACGTTCCCCGCGCCATATCTCCCTTCCTCTATCTCACCTTCAAAATCGGCGTAGTTTAAAGGATGGTCTTCGGTCTCTATGGCGAGTCTTTTATCCGACGGGTTCTTTGACGGTCCTTTGGGTATCGCCCAACTCTTGAGCACGCCTTCTTTTTCCAGGCGCAGATCGTAGTGTAAAGTGGTGGCGTCGTGTTTTTGGATGGAGTATTTCTTCTTTTCGTCGTTGGTTTTAGATGTAGGCATCTCGGTTCGTCCTATTAGATCTAGAAGTGAGTTTCTAGATTAAATCATTTGAGGGTCCTGCAAAAATTGATTTTTGAATCCATCAAAGCAATTTTACATCATGTTTTCGCGTAAATTATAATAACCGCACCGAAGCCAAGGCTTGACATCTTTTTGCTTGGTTATCATCTTCACTTCTTCTAAAGAAAAAATTCCCCAGACATCATCTCGTCTAGATCGATATCTAGAGTTTCTCTGCCGTATTCCATCTTGAATACCGCGACGACATGATTCGAAGGAGGGTCGAAATGGCTAAATTTTCCAAGAAATTCGATTTCGTCCTTTATACCCAATTCTTCTTTTCCCTCCCGTTTCGCAGCCTCTTCATAACTTTCTCCCTATTTTACGTGAAATGACGAGGAACTGTCATAGCAGCCGCCGAATGTCTCCTTCTCAGGAGAGCGTTCGGTCAAGAATATTCTATCTTTTTTGTCGACTAGAAAGATGATACCGGTACGGTGACGGAGCAGATCTTCAGGAGCTTTATCTCCCGAGCTTTCCCCTCTTAAAGGACCTCATTTCGATTTTCTACTATAAATTTAAATATATCTTTTCTGCATTTGTAGAGACAAGTGCCTAAATGATCGAGCTTAGGTTGCCTAAGAAGATAAACGATAACGCTTTCATAGGTAAACTATCGGCGATACTGTTGATCGGAGCGCTTTCTATGCTGTTGGGGGAGGTCTTTGCAAATTCATCTCAGGCTTGGTTCCTGAATGGATATAGTCTATTCTACACTTTTCCGTTGTACATGATCCACGTGATATTTTTCCTTTCGATAGCCTTGAGAATCAGAAAGATATCTTTACCTCATCTGTATTTTTTCGGGGTGATATTTGGACTGTATGAATCCTGGATATCCAAGGTCATCTGGGCGGGATATATGGACTCCGCCGGCCCGGGACTAGGCACCTTTCTTGGTTTAGCCGTCATAGAATTCCCCATTTTGGTATTTTTCTGGCATCCGATCATGTCCTTCATAGCTCCCGTTCTAGTATTCGAGATTATGAATCGACGTGCACACAGAGAGCATATTTCCGTACTGAAAAAAACTAGAAAGAAAACTGTGCTCATACTCGTCTGGTTGATCTCGATAGGGGCCTTCATAGCCAATGGGAACGGCTTTAGCCTCTTCACTTCAAATCTATCTATTTTGGGGAGCGTAGCTATAATCTCCTTCTTTTATCTCATATCTAAGGATGCTGACCTGGACGTTTTCGACTTCGGCAGGATCGGTTTTATCATCATCTCTCTCTTTCTGTGTATCTTCTATGTCGGAAGTTTTTTTCTACTCCTCCCGGGGAGGATCCCGACCACCTTTCTCCCCTATCTCAGTGTGATCCTATTTTACCCAGTTCCCATCTACATCATCTTAAGATCAAGGTCTAGTTCAGGAGGTTTTACGACTCTAGATGAAGATTGTTATTCTATCAAAGATCTACTCATCTTCACTGTGGTTGTTATCCTCGCGGCGAATGCGTCGTGTCTTCTGCCGAGCGTAGCAACGGTGATCAATTTCACTGCTTATTTCTCTATGGTATTGATAGGACCGATCTTATTTGGTCTGTTTCTCTTCTGGATATACAAGAGATGAATGTTCATCTACTATCAGATCGTTTAGTGAAAAGTTTCGATGTCAAACTCGACATATAGCTAAGGTATTTTGCAAAATTTGGGGTAGTGGGAAAAAGTGATAGATTGGATTTAAGAAAGAGAATCATTAGAATGATAGACCCGCTCCCAAAGTATATGCCGACCCTTGAAATTTCTAGCATAAATCTAGACTAAAGATCCATCGATAGTTTGGATAGTAGATTTAAACCTCTTCATCTCTTTCTGTACTTATTCAGTTTAGCATCTCGATCGACCTTTATTTTCCCTTCGTCTTCCAGCTTCCTTAGTTTATTATATA
>CAZPCW010000065.1:0-9716 GCA_964585175.1 uncultured Thermoplasmata archaeon | reverse complement strand
TCCTGACATCTTTTTCTACCTTATTGTTAAGATATATAAGCTATTTTCGATTGTTTTCCTGAGATACTATGCTGTTCTAATCTTTATTCACTTCTTACTAAAATTTACAGAGAACATAAGATGGATCATGGTGAAATAGTCAAAATAGGTCATATACTTTACTATTTTATTTACTCAAATATATCTTGGAAATGCGATCTCAAATCATCATCCTTCAGATTTATATTCAACATATATTGTCCGTCTTTATGGTCTAGATCTACCGAAAAATCCTCAACGTCAAAGTAGTAGGGGTTGAACTTCAACATGCATCTCTCATAGATCGTTTTTTCTATTTTCCTTAAAGCTCGGACAGATTCGGCCCCTAAAAGCTCCTCTATATCAACTAGAGCTTCTTTTACGTCCTTGGAAGCAGGATTTCCATTAGAAAAATCATGGATGGATTCTACAAATTTCTTTTCTGCATCCTCAATTTCTCTTTTTGCCCCAGGAAAATCTTCTTCTATCTTCTTATGGCCTATAGCGGCTTCATCCGCCGTTTTCTCTTCTAAATCTTCTTCCGTTTCTTCAGGTTCCGGCTTCCATTCGTCGTATTCCTCTATCTCGTCCTTCTTTTGAACGTAATTTTGCATTATCCCCTCAAGTTCTCTAGATATCTCACATATCTCTTCCCAATCGCCCTCGAATTCCAAACCCGAATTAGTGACCTCTACCTTTTCTTTCATCATCTTTTGAAACTCGGAAGACTATTTATTATTTTGGAAGCACGAAATATACGGTTTTCTTCACTTTGAAATTTTTTCCGCTGTTCCTTTCTCTATAATTTCTTCCTTCCATTTCCCTCTCTTATATACCAAGTAAGCGGCTGAACCCGCGATTACGTTACTCAGCGCTATAGCAAACCATACACCCGTAGACCCCATCGTAAAGAAGAAAGCCAATATTATGACAAAAGGAATCCTTATCGCCCAAAGTCTTGTCAAACTCAAAAACATCTGTTTTAGTGTATGGCCAGACCCATTGAGAGCACCGGAAATCGCTTCGAATATACCGAAAAATGGACCTCCTATGGCTAGTATCGCTAGAAAATATGCCCCCATCCGTATGACTTCAGGAGCATTAGGTATGAAAAATCTCATCAATGGGTATCTCAAAAGAACAAGAACGATAGATATAATGACCATCGAGGCAGCCATAAGAATCATACCCTTTTTCGCTATAGTGTCTGCCCTTTTCTTATTACCGGAGCCAAGCGCCTGTCCAACCATAGTACTCAAAGCTATACCGAGACCGAATATCACTACAAAAGTGATATTGATGATCCTGCTACCAATGCCGTAGGCCGCCAGAACTTCTTCTTGATTCGGGAGTCTAGCAAGAAGTCCAGTTAGGACTACGAAGCCTAGTGCATCGAAGACCCTAGCTCCAGTGGCGGGAAGACCGATCTTGAAAAAACTCTCTATCCTTTTCAAACGCGGTTTAAGATAGGAAAGGCGCAACTTTATACCCACTCTCCCCGTGAAAAGAAGATAGATGGAAATAGCAGCCCCTATACCGCGCGAAAAGACCGTTGCGACAGCCGCACCTCTTATACCCATGGCCGGAAAGGGTCCGGTACCGAATATCAAAATCGGATCCAACACTATATTCATAACGACGGTTAGAGACATTATAGCCATGGGAGTGATCGTGTCTCCATAAGCTCTAAGCGTGAAAGAGAAAGCCGCAAAGAGCAGCAGAAGCGGGAATCCAAGAAATATTATTTCCAGATAGGCCACCGCGAACGGTACTACCGCTCCTTGTTCTGCTAGAATAGATATAAAATAATCTGACACCAAGTATCCAGTAGCGCCCAAAACTATAGATAATATTATCAATATAAAATAAAGCTGCCCGGCATCCTTGTTCGCTTCATCATATTTTTTTGCACCGGTATGCTGAGATATAAGGGCGACAGCGGCTATCCCTAAACCCATCTCGATAGAGAGCAGCAGAAATACGAACGGCCAAGCTAGACTCATAGCTCCAACGGACAGCGTGTTCTCAGGATGTGGTAAACGGCCCAACCAGAGCGTATCGGCCAAATTATAAGCAGTCTGAAGAAGATTCGCTACCATCAAAGGCCAACCGAGTTTGAAGAAAAGAGGAACTATATCGCCCTCTAAAATCTCTCGTTTACTGGGTCGACCCATAAGATGCTTCAGTTTTTCAGATATGACTCTTCCGTCCATTTGAACATCGGGAAATCGAAGAACTTCTTAATAAAGGTTATTTGATGTCAATGCAACATTTTACCATGCACAACTATATATACCAGCAGTAGGTAGGAGTACCACGCGTAGTGAAAGTATATGATTAGCACGGAGGTGAACTAGATATGAAAGGTGAAGTAAAGTTCTTCAATAACATGAAAAATTTCGGATTCATCAAACCTGACGAAGGTGATGAAGACTTATTCGTTCACGAAAGCGATGTTGAAAGCATGGGCTATTTGAACGAAGGGGACGAAGTCGAGTTCGATACAGAACAAAGCGATAGAGGCCCTAGAGCTGTTAATGTTAAAAAGACAAATTAAGCGTTCAGGTTAGTTTATTTTGCTTACCGTTTTTTAGAACCTGCTTGAAAAAACTATTTTCTTTTATTTTTCCATTTATGAAAGATTCTTTAGACCTATTATTGTTAAATCTTATCTGAACTAGTTTTCATATACCATAGTATTCTTCGTACCAATCTACGAATTTTCGGACCCCTTCTTCTAGATCAATTTTGGGTTCATAACCCAACTTTTCTTGAGATTTCGATATGTCGGCGTAGGTGATTTTCATATCTCCAGGCTGCATAGGCATCATATTCTTTTCAGCTTCCATGCCTAAGGTGTCTTCCAAGATCTCTACAAAGTCCATCAATTTTACCGGTGTATTATTACCAAGATTGAATATCTCGTAATCGTAGCTTTTGTTCAAACTCGTTATGACCCCGTCGACTATATCGCCTATATACGTGAAGTCTCTTTTCATATCACCGTAATTATAGATGTCTATCTCCCTGCCATCGACGATCCTGTCCGTGAACTTGAAGAGAGCCATATCTGGTCTTCCCCAGGGGCCATAAACGGTGAAAAATCTCAAACCGGTACATGGAACGTCATAAAGATGGTTGTATGAGTGCGCCATCACTTCGTTCGCAACTTTTGTAGCCGCGTAATAGGAAACTGGCTCGTTCACATCGTCATCTTCAGAATACGGTATCTCTTCGTTCCCACCATAAACCGATGAGGAGGAGGCGTAAACGAGATTTTCCACATCATGATGTCTAGCCATCTCCAATATATTTGTAAATCCTTTAAGATTTGCACTTTCATAGGCGTGCGGATTCTCTACTGAGTAGCGAACACCGGCTTGGGCTGCTAGATGACAGATATTGTCGATATCGTTCTCCTCAAATATTTCTTTTAAAGACTCTAAATCAGATAGGTCCTCGTGATAGAACTTATAATCATCATATCCTTCCAAAATATCGTTTCGGTCCCATTTTAGCTGCTGAGAATAATAGTCATTCACGCTGTCTATGCCGACAACTGAGTTACCCCTCTTCAACAACTCACGAGCAGTATGAAAACCGATGAATCCCGCTGAACCAGTGACTAACGTTGCCATAATAGATTTTATCCCATGATCGTATTTATTATTGTCGATTTTTTAACTTAGATACAGTCCTTAGATCATTCTGATAGAAAAAGAACAAATATCAAGCAACGTTTTCACACTAAGGATGATGAAAAAAGAACACCTTCAAACTGCAGCCATATTGGTATGCATCGTGATACTTTTCCTCTTATTCATCTGGTACGGCTCGCTGAACCCAGATCCCACTGAGGGGAGATATCCGGGGAACGAGGAGCTCATAAAAGATTACGAGAAAAACGAGGGTGAATTGGTCGAAGTCAGCGGGAAGGTGATCGAAACAGATCCACTCACCATCGAAGTAAAACATGGTGAAAAAACCAAAGAGTTGATGGTCAATAGAGTAAAAAAAGATACCGATCGAGGAGACAGGATAGCTGTTTTTGGTGAATTGGAAGAAAACAACACTATCAAGTCCAAAAAGGTGGTAATTTATCCATTCTGGAATTACATCTACATGTATGTGATTTCATTGCTAGGGGCAAGTTGGCTAGGGCTGAGGATAATCTCCCACTGGTCATTCAATCGTGAAGATTTCAGGTTTGAAACGAGGGAAGAACCACTATCGATCAAGGATATTTTATCATGGATGATGGGAAGTGATGAAAATGGCTGACCTACTGACCCACCTAATCGTTGGATACAGTATTGGTACAATCCTTTCTTGGAGATACGAAAAGATCAAAGCACCTCACATTACCGCAATTATGTTCGGAACCATACTTCCGGACCTGGTGAGAATACATCTCCTGATAGATCCAGTGTGGGTCGAAAATATAATGAATATTCCCTTCTCTTGGACACCTATACACACTCTAGGAGGTGTGTTGCTGATCACTTGGATGGGATTTCTTTTCACTCAGAGAAGACATTCGAAGATCGTTCTTATTCTAGTAGGAATCGGGGGCGCTACCCATCTGCTTTTAGATTCCTTTTTGAGAACAGCGTCCGGACACGCCTATGCGATATTTTGGCCTTTCCTCGGATCTCATCCCGCCGTGCCGGGATTTTATGTGAGTCCCGATGTATGGCCTGCTCTTATCGCGGTACCTATCGGGATATTGGTTTGGATCGTAGATTCTTACGTTTGATCTTCTTAAACAGGACTTCTCACTGATACGATTTGAATTTTCGACCATAAAAATACTAAATAACCACCCAAATATATGGTAGAACGATGAAAGAACAGATGGAGTCTTTAGAGATAAGAGCAACAGTAGAAGAACTGCAGTCCCTTGAGGGCGGCTACATGAAAAAAATATACCAGCCCAACGAGGGTGAGATACTCTTTCGGATATATATACCGGGCGAAGGGACAAAGATGCTTCTTTTCAAGGTAGGTAAAGGTCTGTATATCACAGAAGAAGACAAGGACAATCCCATGAAACCCGGAGATTATGTCATGCTCATGAGAAAATATACTGGCAACGCTACCATAACTAATGTGAAACAACACGAATTCGATAGAGTCGTTGTTTTTGAACTTCAGAAAGAAAAAAGGAGTAGATTGATCTTTGAAATATTTGGAAAAGGCAATCTGATATTGGAGGGTGAAAAACACATACTGGTCCCGTATCGTTCTGAGTCATGGAGTCATCGAGAACTTAAAGAAGGTCACGATTACAAATTTCCTCCGTCTAGGATACAACCTTTCGAACTCGATAAAGAAGGAATAAAAGAGGAATTAGAGGCATCCGAAAAAGATCTGGTGAGAAGCTTAGCTGTTAATCTGAATTTAGGGGGGAAATACGCCGAAGAGATCTGCTTGAGGATGGGTGTAGATAAAAATATGGAAGAGCCTGAAAAGTTATCGGAAGAGATCTTTCTTACGATACAAAGACTTAAAGCTCAGATACAGGGAGAAGATCTCGACCCTCACCTCGTCAAAAACAAAGATGGAAATATAAAGGACGCGGTACCATTTCCCTTACAGCAGTACGAAGACTTAGAAACAGAGAAACTAGTGACTTACAATAAAGCTCTAGATATCGCATTCAGGTCTGAAGAAGGAGGAAGGGAATCTAAGGGCGAAGAGCAACCTTCTAAACTGGAAAGAAAATTAAAAAGTCAAAAGAGGGCTCTAGAGGATCTAAAAGACGATGTTGTAGATAACAAGATTAAAGCCGAACTGGTCTATCAAAATTACAGCGGGTGTGAAGAGCTTCTTAACAAGGTGCATGAGGCCAGGCGAGAAGGTGATAGGGAAAAGATCTATTCAGATATAAAAAATCAAGATTACGTACTTCAGTTGAACGATTCCGACGAGTACTTAGTGGTGGAACTAGAAGGTGAAAAAGACGGCGAGAACTACAATAAGAACGTGAAGCTGGATTTCAGAAAGGACGTGAATGAGAACGCCCAGAAATATTACGAGAAAAGCAAGAAGTGCAAAAGGAAGATAGAGGGGGCTAAAAACGCCATCGAGGAAACCAAAGAAGAGATAGAAGCTGGAAAGGAAGAAAAAGAGAAAAAGAGAGAAGAGAAAAAACCTACGGCAAAATACTGGTTTGACAGGTACAAGTGGTTTATTTCCAGTGAAGGACACATGGTCGTCGCGGGCAGAGACGCGAAGACGAACGAAGAGGTGGTGAAAAAATATCTGGAAAAATACGACCGGTATGCCCACGCAGAGGCCGGAGGAGCACCTAGTGTGGTCGTAAAAAGAGGGGATGAAGAAGAAATCGATGAAACAACTTTGAAAGAAGCGTGCCAATACGCTATTCTTCACTCTAAAGAGTGGAAAAGAGGTATAGCGGCGGGAAGAGCCTACTGGGTGAAACCAGATCAGGTCAGTAAAACCGCCGAAGCGGGAGAATCCCTTCCTACTGGAGCGTTCGTGATAAGAGGGAATAGGAACCATATCGATGATCTACCCATGGAAGCGGTACTTATGGAGATAGAATACGAAGGAAAAAAGAAAATTATGTGTTCTCCATCTTTGACTTTAGAGAATAAAGATGAAAGCAAGATCAATAAAAAAGTAGTATTCATTCCCGGATCAAAAGATAACAATGAATTCGCTAAAGAGATGTCGGAGTACTTTTCAGTGCCGGTAAAAGAGATACAGAAAATCCTTCCGCCGGGAGACGTAAAAGTGACGTCTTCCTTCACCCTAGAAGGGTGAGGCTTCCTACGGAGCCACTGACTCCTTGCACAAGCCCGGAAGTTGCATTCCGCTCGCCGACTTTTGTTTTACCCAAACACAGAGGTCGGTTCGCCGCTTCCAGCTCGAAGGGGCGCGCCACAACACCATGTCGATTCATGATCGGCCCCTACCTGCAAAAGCGGTCTTCTCAAACTTTCTGCAGGCCCGTGTTTGGAATTCCACTTAAAACATACAGCTCCAGATATTTAAGTGTTCATCAAAGAGGTGAGTGATAGTGGCATTCATCCCTACGGCAAAGCCTTAGGGTTTTCTGCCTTAACAAAAGTATAATAGAAAAAGATTAGTTTTTGGGTTTTTAGGCTTCCTCTAGGAAAGCCTTGTACCCTTTATAGGTATAGTACAGATCCGCCTTAGAAGTTATTTCGAAGGGCGAATGCATACCGAGTATAGGTGGTCCAGCGTCAATTGTTTCTATATTCAAGTTTGAAAGGAACTTCGCAACGGTTCCACCGCCGCCTTCGTCAACTTTGCCTAACTCAGCTATCTGCCATGGTATCTCGTTCTCGTTGAGTATCTTTCTTATCAAACCGACGTATTCCGCGTGAGCGTCGTTGGCAGAATATTTTCCACCGGCTCCTGTGAATTTTGTCACAACGAGGCCTTCACTCATCGTGGCTGCGTTCTGCATGTCATGTACGCTTTTAAATGAGGGATTGATGGCTGGATCTACATCACCGGATATGGCTTTTGAGTTGTCTAAAGCGCTTCTATGGTCTTCATGAGTATAATCCTCTCGGGACTTATTTAGTAGTTTAGAGTACACCGTCTCTAAGAATTCAGAGTTAGCTCCAGTATTTCCCTCGCTGCCAATCTCTTCCTTATCGAAGAGCAGTGCGAGCGAAGTACGTTCCGGTTCTTCTAGATCAAGAACAGCTCTCAAGGATGTATAAGCGCAAATCCTATCATCCTGACCGTAAGCTCCCAGCATGCTCTCGTCAAGTCCTACGTCTTTTGCTGGACCGGCCGGCACCATTTCGAGTTCTGCACTTATAAGATCTTCCTCTTCTATACCGTACTTATCGTTTAGATGTTTGAGCACCTTCAATTTTATCTTGTTTTCCGCATCCTCTTCGTCAATGGGGATCCCTGCTGTCAGTATCTTCAGTTCTTCACCTTTTATCACTTCCTTCATCTTTCTTTCGCCCTGCTTTTTCTTAGCAAGATGAGGTAAAAGATCGCTAACTACGAATATCGGTTCTTCGTCCCCTTCGCCTATAGAGACTTCGACTTCTTCTCCATCTCCTTTGATGACCTTTCCATGTATCGCGAGAGGTGTGTTGACCCACTGATATTTCTTTATGCCTCCATAATAATGCGTCTTCAGCATCGCTATGGACGCTTCCTTATCTTCATAGAGAGGGTTAACTTTCAGATCAAGTCGGGGGGCATCTACATGACTAGCTATCAAATTGCAGCCTTCAGTGATGTCATCTTTTCCTACGATCCCCGCAGCTAGGCTTTTTCCTCTGTTTATCATATAGACTTTGTCACCTGGTTCCAGGTTTTCGCATTCTTCTATAGACTTGAAGCCGTTATCCTTCAACATCGATTCAGCTTCGTCGATGGATTTTCTTTCTGTCTTTGATTTAGTGATGAAATCGGCATAATCTTCCGCAAAATCGAATATCTCTGCTCTTTTTTCTTCGTCAATGTCTTCCCAGATATTTGTTGTAGAATAGCTAAGTTCGTCTTCTAGGTCAGAGCCGTTTTCTGCCATAGTATCAAAAGGAGGGAGGATAAGGGTAATATTTATGTTTTCTCTACGTTTACCGCCTCCATGAAAAGGGATAGCAGAAATGACTTTTTAGATGAAACTCCGAAAGTATTATTAAGCCCCCTAATATTGAATAGGCTGACTTGGTTTCAATAACATTTACTGGACAGTGCTATAGACATGACTGAGCTTTTAGAGGAGTTGGAGGAAAAGAAAGAAAAGGCCAATTCTCGGGCCGAAAAGTACAAAAACCTTAGAGATGAGAAGAACGAGGCAGCTAACAAGTGGGTAAAGAAGAGAGACGAGTACAATACAGAGGTAAAGGAACTCATCGAAGAAGGTAATGAACTCAAGGAAGAAAGGAACGATTTGAATGAAAAAGTCAAGGAGTTCAAAGAAGAAAGAGACGAACTTAACGAGAAAGTGAATCAACTCTCTAGGGAATTGAAACAAGAAAAAAACGATGTACTACCCAATGATGATAAATCAATAGACAGTTTAGAACAAAAGATAGAGGAACTGGAATACAAACAGATGACCAATGTTCTTACCCCGGAAGAAGAAAAAGAGATTATCGATAAGATCTCCGAAACGAAAGAAGAGCTTGAAAAAAGGAAATCGCTGATCGAGGATAACGAAAAGATTAAAGAACTCTCTAGTGAACTCGAGGAAGTCAGGGAAGAAGCTGAAGAATACCATGATAAAGTTTCAGAGATGGCTGAGAAGGCACAGAAGAAACACGACGAGATGCTGGAAAAATTCGAAAAGGCGGACGAAATCAGGGAAAAAGCTGACGAAGCACAGGAAAAATTCGTGAAAGCGAAAGTAAAAGCCGATGATTATCACGAGAAACATATAGAAGCAGTCAACGAGGTACAGGATTACAGTAAGATAATATCCGGATTGAAGAAAAAACAGAGAAGGGCAAAGAAGGAGAAAGAAGAAACGGAGACCCAAAAGAAAGCAGAAGAACTTTACGACAAGTTCAAAAAGGGAGAAAAACTCAGTACCGACGACATCATGACTCTCCAGAAAGCTGGGCTTCTCTAGATCAAAACCTTTTTTCAAATATTTTAGTCCTGGTTTTTCTTCCAATGGTCTTGTGACATCCTCCCCGCCCTAAAGGACGGGGCTTCCAGCCGTTTGGTAAAGG
>CAZPCW010000064.1:0-10215 GCA_964585175.1 uncultured Thermoplasmata archaeon | reverse complement strand
CAGCTTCGTTACTCCGTACACGTCCTTCCTTATAACCGTCGATTCAGATGAGACAGGTAACGATGAAGCAGTTGATACCGACACTTCTCCCAGAGATGATTACGATGCGGCCGATGGAGCAGCCGACGCCGGAGATGCTGACTATTCGGATTCTGATGGAGAGGAAACTCCAGGTCTTAATATGCCAGTTATACTATTTATCGTTATAGCGATAACTACGCTGTGGGCCCAGAAAAAAAAGAAAAGGGTTTGACGATCCGCTGTTTAGGTACGGGCATGAGCCTCGGTGAATCCTACCTTCACTGAGGGCTCCCCCGTTATTATTTTTTTATATTGTTGCTCTCCTTGAAATATATCGGATAGTATGAGTTCTAGAAAAAAGGATACTTCAGTATTGGATCTCTCCTACGAGGACGATAAGAGTTATTCAGAGGAACTAGAGGAGCTAATAGAGGAATGGAGTGATTATGAGAGAGCATTGAATGGTGTGGAAAAGGATGCTTTTGAAAAGGTAAAAAGGTCCGCTAAGTCCAATGTAAAAGCGGGAAAAGAACAGGATCCGCCAAAGGAAATAGAAGCTTTCTTCATCTCAGTTCTGCTAGAGCAGCAAATAGAGATAGACAGGCTCGAAAAACGGTTGAACGGACAGAAAGAAGTGGATGAAAAGTATTGAACAAGGAAGATATAGAAAAAGTGGGCCCAGAGAGATTTGAACTCTCGCCCTCCCGGTTATCAGCCGGACGCTATAACCAACCTAAGCCATGGGCCCTTTCGCGAGTACTTTGGGTTTCAACTTATGGAGAGGGGGTAAATAAAATTTTCTTACGGACGCTTTACTGGCCTTCCCGATACTTTCCCAGCGCCTTCATATCCTCTATCATAGTCTCTTTCAGATTTGGATTGTACAATCCGGCGGCGGGATGATACATCGGGATGAGAACTACGCCTTCGTACTCGAATTCTTTTCCGTGCAGTCCCTTCATGCCTTTTTCCCCGGTCAGGGTCTCAGTGGCGTGATTTCCAAGCGCCGCTATGACATCGGGCTCTAGATGATCTATCTGCTTCTCCAGGTAAGGTCTACAAGTCTCTATCTCGTCTTTCCTGGGATCTCTATTTTCAGGAGGTCTGCACTTTACCACGTTAGTGATGAAAACATCATCTCTTTCCAGCCCTACTTCACCCAGGATTTCTTCTAGAAGGCCCCCCGCTCTACCCACGAAGGGGGTTCCTTCGATATCTTCATTCTCCCCAGGCGCCTCTCCAACGAGAACTATTGAGGGATCTTCATCACCTTCACCCGGAACCGCATTTTCTCTATTCTCGTGAAGTCTGCATCTTTCGCACTTTTCGATCTTCTCGGATAAGAGTTCAAGTTCCCCGGCCAGTTTCATCTGTTCAGCTATATTTACACCTCGACGTCCACATCCACGTCTATACCGTTCCTGATACTTTGAGTCACGACACAGTAATCTTCAAAAATCTCTAGACACTTCTCCAGTTTTTTCTCGTCTTCACTGTTCACCTCGGGCTTTATCTCAACGTCCAGCTCAGTGATTCTCAAGCGATCGTCGTCTCGCTCTATCGTTCCGGTCACTTTTCCTTCCAAAGAATCCAGTTCTACCCGCTTCTTCTCGAGACAGAAAGTCAAACTCGCCATCAGGCAGTTCAAGGAGGAGGTAGCTAATAATCGACTCGGATTCGGTCCGGTTTCGTCTCCTCCCGCACTTTCAGATTCATCGGTGATCAGTTCTCCCATCGACTCTTTGTCAAAATCGACTTTGAACCTGTAGTCTTCTAGTCTTTCCATTTCGATAGTGAACTCATTCTTATCTTCGCTCATGGTTTCTTCACCTCTTAAGATATTGATAACTTTTTGCCTCTCAACCTTCTTTCTGTTCCATCAATCTCCTAATCTCTTCGATATATTCCTCTTCATCCTCTGGCGGATGGTAGAAATCACGATCATCCTCATACATGCACTGCAAACATTCATCTAGATCAAAAAGCGACGTGCTGAAGTATTTCTCTCCCCCGTCGGGTAAAAGCGTGACTATTTTTCCTTCCTCTAGCTCGGAAGCTAACTGCTGTGAGACGTGAGCCGCGGCTCCACAGCTCATACCGACGAAAAGTCCTTCATGTATGGCCAACTCCCTGGCGGTGCAGAAGGCGTCCTCGTCCTCTATCGTCCTTACCTCGTCCAACCTTTCGGGATCATAGAGATCCGGAGTTATGTTCTCTTCCATGTTCTTCAGGCCTTGTATATTATAATCCTTCGTCGGCTCTACACCTATCACTTTGATGTCTGGATCATGTTCCTTCAACCTTTTCGAGACACCCATCAAAGTACCGGTGGTTCCCATTCCAGCGACAAAGTGGGTCAGATCGCCGTCCATATCTTCTATGATCTCCCGACCCGTAGTCTCATAGTGCGCCCGAGGATTGGCGGGGTTGCCGAACTGGTCAGGTCTCCAATAATTTTCATTCTCTTCGACCAGTTCTTCCGCTCTCCGTATAGCCCCGTCAGTCCCTTCCTCTTCCGGACTGAATTCTAATTCCGCGCCGAGAGCGGTGAGCATCCTCATCCTCTCGACGCTGACGCCTCTAGACATGGTCAGGTGAAGATGATAATCTTTTACCGCGCAGACCATCGCTAGACCAAGACCCGTGTTCCCGCTGGTCGCTTCCACTATAACGGTATCTTCGTCTAGTTTTCCCTCCTGCTCCGCCTTCTCTATCATGGAAAGCGCGACCCTGTCTTTCACCGATCCCATGGGATTCACTTTCTCCAGTTTCGCGTATATCGGAACGTCTGGATTGGGATTTGTCTTTTCAAGCTTGACTATCGGTGTCTCCCCCACTATTTCTAGAACGTTTTCCACTCGCATGTTTAATTTAAAGACTATAACTTCGTTTTATTCTTTAGGGAAACGATAGGTTTTTTGACCGGGAAATCATTGCCAGTTCCGATGAACGAACTTTTCCCGTACAGAGCTCGCGAAAACCAGGAAGATATAATCGACGAGATCAGATCGGCTCTCGAAGATGAAGATCATTTCACCTATCAAGCCGCCACCGGCTCGGGTAAAACAATCTGTACTCTCACCGCCGCCTTGGATTACGCCAGAAAAAACGGCAAGAAGATCTTGTATCTCACCAGAACCAACAGCCAGCAGAGGCAAGTTCTTCTGGAATTAAGAGAGATCGGAGAACATCACGGCTTGGGACTTCAGGGTAGAAACAATACCTGCCTACTCGCGGAGGAGAACGAAGATCTGCAGGAAGGCAGTGCGGAGGAACTATCCAAATACTGCAGCGACCGGAAGAAGGAAGTTCGAACAGCGATAAACGAGGATAGGGAACCCACGGCTTGTCCCTATTACGCTGGACTCTTGAACTGTGATCTCGAAGAGATACAGGACTGGTTCGAAGAGAATATTCCCACCGTAGACGAAAGTTTAGATTACTGTAGAAAAAGAGAGATATGTCATTACGAACTGACTAAAGCATTGATTCCCGACGCGACTATCGTGACCGCTCCTTACATCTATTTTTTCATTCCATTCATCAGGAAACAGTTGAAAGATTGGATGAACGTCGAACTCTCAGATCTTATAGTGGTGGTCGACGAGGCTCATAATCTACCCGGTTACGCGCGAGATCTCTCCTCTTCCGAGATCACCAAAAATACATTGGAGAGAGCGGAAGACGAGAGCCACGAGTTCGGAGATCCGACCGTCCAGACTGATAAAACGATCTCCAATTTCTGCAGGTTGTTCGAAAATATAATTTTAGATATAGTCGAAGAGTTCGTGGTGGAAGACGACGGCCTGATACCGCCGAGCGAATTGAGAACGGAATTGATGCACGCTCTCAGCATGAATACCAATCAACTGAAAGGCTTGATAAAGGATCTCAAAGTTCAAGGAGAGATCGTTCAGGAAAAAAGGAGAGAAGAGAAAAAACTCCCGAGGTCTTACATCAATTCTTTAGCTTCCTTTCTATCTTCCTGGTTATCTATAGAGGGTGAAGATTACGTGAAGTTGGTCAATGGAGGGGGAAATCCAAGTTTGGAAGCATTCTGTCTCGACCCGAGCAACGTTACTTCGGTTCTCAACTCCTGTCACTCGTCGATCCATCAATCCGCAACTCTCGAACCTCTCGACGAGTACAGAGATTCCATAGGACTTCCCAACGATACTGTAGAAAAGATATACCCAAGTCCGTTTCCCGAGGAGAACAAAGCTCTCTTCTACGTGGAGGGCATGACGACACGCTACGAGGAACTCAAAAAGGGAAATGAGATGATAAATAAATTGAGAGATGAACTTCTCGGGATACTGAAAGGTGTAGATAGGAACAGCGTTGTGTTCTTCCCGAGCTATAGGCTTATGGAGGAGATAACTGAACCGATAAAGAGCGAGTTAGATGGACTCTTCATAGAAAAACAGGGCATGGATCAGCCGGAACTGATGAGTTTGGTCGACGACTTCAAGAGTAGAGGAGGTAATCTATTTTCCGTGATAGGCGGGAGGATAAGTGAAGGGATGGACTTCCCAGGAGAGCAGTTGGAAGTCGCGGTCGTCATGGGAATACCGTACCCGAAACCTACGGCGAGACAGAAGGGGCTCAAACATTACTATGATATGAAATTCAACAAAGGGTGGGAGTATACGGTGAAAGCGCCGGCGGTCAGAAAGATACTGCAGGCTACAGGCAGACTCGTGAGAGGCGAAGATGATGTCGGTGTTTCGGTAATATTGGACGAAAGAGCTGCACATTTTAAAAAGTATCTTGAAGACTTAACTTTAGTCGAAGAACCGAGTTCAAAAGCTATAGAGTTCTTCGAAGAGAGAGAACAAAGTTTATAATAGTAAAAGATGTGATTCTAAAAATATGCACAAAGTCAGTCACATGGATATGGAAAAGCAGGTTCTAGAGGAGAACGAGGAGATCGCCGAGGAGAACGAACAGATGTTCGAAGAAAAAGGTGTCAGGACATTCAATGTTTTAGGAGCTATAGGCTCGGGTAAAACGAGTCTGATCGAGAGACTTCGTGAAGGGTTAAAAGATGAAAAAATCGGCGCTATCGCTGGAGATCTCAACGGAAAGGACGACTATAAACGCTTCGAAGATAAAGGCATGGAAGCGGTGGCGATAAACACCGGAAAAGACTGCCATCTCGACGCTCATTACGTGCATCACGGTCTAGAAGATCTCGATCTAGATAAGTTGAATTACCTGTTTATAGAGAACGTCGGCAATCTGATATGCCCGGTCGATTTTCCTCTCGGGACTGAGGCAGAAGTTGTCGTGGTCTCAGTGACCGAAGGTGACGACATGATCAGAAAACATCCGCTCATATTTTCAAGGTCCGACCTTACCGTTCTGAACAAGGTCGATCTCGCCGAACCTATGGATGTCGATCTAGAAGTGATTGAGCAAGATTACGAAGAAGTCAACCCCCACGGTACTTTGATAAAGACCAACGCTAAAAAAGGAGAAGGGATAGATAAAGTAGCTGAATTTCTAGATATCCCCTACTCCAAAGATTAGGTTTCCTACTGAATTATTCCTTTCAATAGAGGAGCTACGGAAACGCTGCTTGTCTCCTGCTCTATCGTATCAGTACAGAATACCGAATCACAGACTTGATCTAGTTTCTTCTCAGCATCTTCTACGAAGAGGCCGTGAGTACAGCCCGCGTGAACTTCTTCCGCTCCGGCATCTTTCAACTGTTTAGCGGCTTCGGTCATCGTGCCTCCCGTAGCTATGATATCATCTAATATCACGACCGATTTGTTTTCCACGTCTATACTCTTAGGTTTGATTTCTACCGTGTTGGCGTCGACTCTAGTCTTCTCCAGATAATCCCATTCAACACCTATCTCCTGCGCAGCTTTCTTTATCCTCTCGATACCGCCCTCGTCGGGGGACATCAAAAGGTCGGGGTCCTTATCTTTTGAGTGTTCAGCTAGGATAGGCATCGCAGAGATATTTTCTGCGGGGATATCGAAAAATTCTACGATCTCCTGGGAGTGAAGGTCAATACTGTAGAATTTATCCGCATCTATCTCTATCCTTTTACCGAAGGCTCTCGCGCTGATCGATTCGCCCTTCTCAAAAATTTGATCCTGCCTTCCGTAGGAATAATACGGTACTACAACCTCTATCGATTCAGCACCGTTTTCGACTAGCGCATCTTGTGTCATGTAGAGCTCTAGGAGTCGTCTATTGGGATAAGTGGTCTGAACTATCGTGCAGTTTTCTCCCTCCACATCTCCGTCGACTTTTACATAGATCTCTCCGTCCGGAAAAATCTTTGAATCGACTTCGACGGTTTCGACGCTAGTTTCCTTTTCCAACTTGTTACACAGTAAGGGTGAAGCGGGTCCTTTTACTAACATATCTTCTCGGGATAAGAATGAGTTCTATGAATATATCTTTTTTGAGTGACGGGATACCTCTCAAGGCCGAAATCATTTTATAACTACCGTGCTGTACTAGACTAGGTCGAAAAACATGATGCCTGGCGGTGGAAATCCAAAACAGATGAAACGAATGATGAAGAAAATGGGTCTTGAAAGCAACGATCTCGACGCTAACAAGGTCATCATAGAGACGGACGAAAAAAAGCTGGTCTTCGACTCTCCACAGGTCGTGGAGATGGATATGAAAGGCCAGCATATATATCAAGTTGTGGGAGAACCGAGAGAAGAGGCTCCTGAAGGTGAAGTCCTCATACCCGACGAGGACATAGAGATGGTCTCTGAAAGAGCCGGCGTTTCGGAAGATGAAGCCAAAGAAGCTTTAAAAGAAGCCGACGGCGAGCCAGCGGAAGCTATCATCAATCTACAATCTTAACGAACCTCTCTACTTACTTTTTCCCATCAAAATAAAGGAGATAAAAGGACCTTCCGACCCCATCAGTTTATATTTTCTTCTCATACAGCTTCCTGTATTCTTTCCTTTACGAAACTCTCGTCCAGCTGACTCAAGAATCTGCCGAGTCTAGGGCCTTGGTCGTCGCCGAGTAATATTTTGTAGAACGAACGGAACGCTTTTCCTTTTGATATATCTATCTCTTCCGCTACAGTGTGCACCAATTTGTGGAGAATATCAGATTCCCATTCTTTATCATCGAGTTCCTGTCGATACAGATCTAGAAATTCCTTCTCCTCTTCATCCAATTGAACCTCGGGCAGTTCTTCTTTCAAAGAGAATTTCACCATATCTGGGGCATGATTTTCCAACCAATATCTCACCTTTTCAGCTCGATCGACGGATCTCTCATAATCTTTCTCTTTGTCTTCCTCTATCTGACCTGTCTCTTGAGCGACAGACCAGATCTCTTCATTATTATCATATATTTGAACTAGATTTACGAGATGTCTGTATGGTATCCTCTGTGGTCTTTCCGAGGGAGGTTCTTCTACCTGAGATAACTCGTAGACTCTAGCTCTGTCTTCGTCCTCTTCTTCGAAATAATCCTGCTCGCATTCGTCATATTCATCTACAATGTCGAGCAGACCCAAACCAGGATCAAAATCGATGTGAGTATTGGGTTTGCTGTTCATTATCAGGTATCTCAACACTTCTGGAGAAACCGTTTCTAACATATCCTCGGTCTTTATAGCGATCCCAGAAGAAGAAGACATCGGACCTTCTCCTTTGAGTTGTATCCACTCATATACCACTGGGTGAGGTGCTTCGGTATCGAAGACTTCCTCGATTATCCTCTTCCCGGTGTCCCAGGAACCGCCAGAGGCGGAATGGTCTTTCCCGAAAGGCTCGCAATCTATACCGAGAATCCACCACCTTGCGGGCCAGTCTGCCCTCCAGGGCAACTTACCGTCGTCTTTCCTAATGTCGGCCTTACCTTCGTGACCGCAGTCGCACTCGTATAGAACGTAAGGATCATCAAACCCTTTTATCTCAGCGTTACCTATGTTTCTACACTCTGAGCACAGCGGATTATAAGGAAACCAATCCTCGTCTAGCTCCCTTCCGGTTTCCTCTTCGATTATATCGGCCACTTTTTCTTTGTTCTGGATCACCTTTCTCGTAGCCTCTTCGTATTCTCCTTCAGCGTACATTTGATGAGCATATTTCACATCTAGTTCTACGCCTAGTTCTTTAAGAGATTCTAGAAATGGTTCCATGAAATGTTCAGCATAATTTTCGTGTTCCCCGCAAACGCAGGGTATCTCGCTCAAAGGTTTTCCTATATGATCTTCGTAAGAATCATCTAAGAAGGGATAAGATCTTCTCAAGGGGTCGATAGAATCTACTATCAATACGAGTTCGCCGTGAGACGCTCTAGAGATCGCTTCGCCGGTCAAGACTTCTCTTATGTGACCCAGATGTATGGGTCCAGAAGGTGCTTCACCCGTAGCTATCAAAGGTTCTTCGGCTTCGATCTCTTCGGCCTCTACATCAGCCCAATGCATCCTAATCAGCCTATCATCCGTGCTCTTATCAACGATCTAAGCGGAACACCGAGAACGTCGTCTCTACCGTTCTTGTTCACTATGGTCTGGCACAATTTGACATTAGCCCCTTCCTCTTCTAGATCTTTTATAGCGCCTTTCATCGTCTCTCCGGTATTTATAACGTCATCGACTATCACGATGTTTTTATCAGAAACTCCAGCATAATTAGAAGCGAGCGTGCCGCCTCCTTCATCTCTGTTTTCTTGGGGCGGTCTATAGATCGCAAGTTCTCTGTCAAGCTGATCCGAAACCAATACAGCGGGAGGTATACCATTGAGGCCTAATCCCACGATAGTATCTATGTCAGTGTCCATCCTCTCCATCTCTTCGAGGATGATATCGGAAAACAGACTAGCGAGCAGACTTATCCTTCTCCCAAATACACCTATAGATCTCCACCCGATCCTGACGTCCATGGGAGGAGCTTCTTCCTCAATATCTCGAGTCAGAAGCCAAGTGACCGTATCCGGTGAAACGTTGAGTTCATCAGCGATCTCTTTTTCTAACAATCCTTTTTCTTTGAGTCTTTTAGCTTTATCGACCAAATTTTCTATCCCTTTCATCGTCTCACTCGATAGGTAAAGCGAACTATCATTATTTAATATTGTGGTATTCTATAAAGAGCAAAGTGGGCTCAAATCCACATCTCTGTCTTGCTAGTCCAAATCTATATCTAGTTCTTCCAATTTTTCTTTCTTAGGGCTGCCTTTTTCGTCCCAACCTCTCTCAGAGTAGTAGTCCTCAAGCATATCTTTTACCTGATTCTCGGTTAACTTAGCTCCGTCCAGATCTTTGACGGGACTCGCCGAAGAGAACTGTTCGGGCACATGTAACTCTTCCGTCATTTGAGGTCTCTGCTCCAAACCGAACAATCTTTCCAAGTTGTAGATACGTTCCCCGAGTTTAAAGATCTCCTCTGCAGAAAGCTCGATGCCGAGGTGAGCTTCTACGAACTTGCTCATGAATTCGGGCGAATACACGCTTCTACCAGTCAGTTTGCAGGATCCAAGCGTATCGTGGAGAGTGACATAATTTTCTCTCCAAGCGACGTATTCTTTGTCTTCAGTAGATTTCCTATCTCTCTCCATATGGACCCACTGTCCTTTGTCGTCGGTAGTTTTACCTCCGCCGAGTTCTATGCCGTCGCAATCCGATCTGAGGTGACACGCTCCTCTAGTGGAAGTGTAAAAACCGAGTCCCATGCCTTTCAACGCTCTAGGGTCGTAGGCTGGAGGACTCAGACCGTTAACGTGGACCGCTATCTCTTCACGATCCAATTCTTCTCCGATCTTTTTCACTCCTTCAGCGGCCAGATTTCCTATCTCTTCTCTAAAGGCTGTTTTCCTGATTATTTCCCTCACTTTTCGACCGTCCCCAAAGTCTATCTCTTCGTCTATATCTCCCTCTTCGCTCAGTCTCATCAGAAAACCTAACGTATTACCCATACTGAGTGTATCCATCCCCAGATCATCACAGAGGAAATTGGATTTAGCCACATCCTCAATCTCTCCTATCTCAAGATTTGAACCTAGGGCGAAGGAAGTTTCGTATTCTACGTCTACTATGTCTTCATAGACCTGTCCGCACCTGCACGGACATCTGTTACAGCCGTTGTTACCGCTGATGTGCTCCTCCCATTGGTAGCTGCTCAAGTTTTCGGCTTCTTCGAAGGAGCCGCTCTCCCAGTATCTCGTGGGAAATATACCGAGTTCCGAGGCCATGCCGC
>CAZPCW010000063.1:0-10276 GCA_964585175.1 uncultured Thermoplasmata archaeon | reverse complement strand
ATCTTGATTGTTCGACGCATCCATCTTTAGTAATGTTTTTTTCCTATTTAAATATTCAAGGGAGGGGTGAATGAAAGTGGCATTCCTCTCCTCCCTGAAGGAAGGAGCCTCCTGCCTGTTTTTAGGTGAGATGTTTCAGAAGCTATCTTTTATCTTTTTTTCTCAAAGTTTCTCTACGGCTCTCTCCAGCCTATCCATAGCCTCTTGAATATTTTCATAAGAATTGGCAAACGATAATCTCAGGTGATTTTCTCCTTCATCTCCAAACGCCGCTCCTGGGGTTGTAGCTACTTTAGCTTCTTCTAGAAGATACATCGAGAAGTCCATGCTATCCTTGTCAAAATCGTACTTAGGGAAAGTATAAAACGTAGAGTTTGGTTTACTGCAAGTGAAACCTTCGATCTCATTTAACCTCTCAACTATGAGATCTCTCCTCTTTTCATACTTGTCCATCATGAAATTCAAAGCTTCTTCAGACTTCTCCTGATCTTTCAAGGCCTTCAAACCCGCTTTCTGAGCGAAGGAAGTCGCGCAGGTGATCGAGTGAGTCTGTATTTTCGCGATATTCTCCAACAACTCTTCCGTACAAGTCAACCAGCCTAAACGCCAGCCGGTCATAGCATAAGCTTTGGAAAAGCCGTTGATTGTAATCGTTCTTTCTCTCATCCCATCCATCGAGCCTATCGAAACGTGCTCGCCTTCAAATATCAGCTTTTCATATACTTCGTCCGTCACCACTAAAAGGTCGTTGTCTATAGCGATGTCTCTCAAAGCCTTCATATCCTCTTTATCGAGTGTCTTCCCGGTAGGATTGCTAGGCGAGTTCAAGATCATCATCTCTGTTCTAGATGAGAGACTTTCCTTGACTACTTCAGGATCTAGAGAAAAATCGTCCACATTTACAGGCGCTCTCCTAACTATGCCGTCAGCGAACTTGACTATCGGCTCATATGAAACCCAGGCAGGATCTGGTAGAATAACCTCAGACCCATCGTCAAGATGAGCTAGAACCGACATAAAGATGGCCTGCTTCGTAGGCGTAATCAGGACATTTTCCGACGAAAAGTCAAGATCATTTTCAGACCTTACCTTTTCTGCTACTGCTTCTCTCAATTCTGGAATGCCCTGAGACTGTGTATAATGGGTAAAGCCTTCTCTCATGGCCTCATAGGCCGCTTCTATTATGAAATCCGGAGTCGCAAAATCAGGTTCGCCCACAGCGAGAGAGATAATGTCGTCCCCATCGGCTTCCATCTTACTAGCTAGCTTAGATATCTTCATGGTCTCCGAGAAGGAGACGTCCAGCATCCGCTTGACAAATGGATCCATATATATACCTCTTAAATTAACCCATGAGTTCTACCATAAGACCTTTTTGGGCGTGAAGTCGATTTTCCGCCTGATCGAAAACTACGGAATGAGGACCGTCCATAACTTCGCTTGTTATCTCAACTCCTCTATGTGCGGGTAGACAATGCATCACTATTACGTCTTCGTCCGCGTGGTCCAACATCTCGTTGTTGATCTGATAATCCGCGAAGTCTTTTTTACGTTTTTCTGCCTCTTCTTCATCTCCCATCGATACCCAAACGTCGGTATAGATGATGTCAGCATCCTTTACAGCCTCACTGGGCGTATCATGATGTTCTATATTCGCATCGTTCTTTTCGCCGAGATCGACCGCTTTCTCAAAGATTTCCTCTCTCGGTTTGTAATCTTCTGGAGTACAGGCTATCATATCCATCCCGACTATAGCCGAGCCGAGTAGCAACGAGTTACATACATTGTTGCCGTCGCCGACATAAACCAATTTTTGATTGAAGTTACCCTTTTTCTCCCTTATCGTGAGAAGATCAGCCAGGATCTGGCAGGGATGTTCTCGATCGTCTAATCCGCTGATCACGGGTACGGAAGAATTCTCAGCCAGTTCAGTCATCATGTCGTGATCAAAGGCTCTATACATTATTCCATCTACATATCTGCTCAATACTCTAGCGGTATCCGCTATAGTTTCACCTCGTCCCAGCTGAAGATCTTTAGGACTCAGGTAAAGAGCATGACCTCCAAGTTGAGTCGTACCTACCTCAAAGGATATCCTTGTTCTGGTACTGGGTTTTTCAAATATCATACCCAGGCTTTTATCCTTAAGAGGGGAAGGAGACTCACCGTTTTTATGTTTCTTTTTCATCTCTCCAGCTCTACGCAGGATCTCTTTCAACTCGTCTTTTACATCCAATACAGATATTACATTTTCAACCATTTTTTTCACCATAAGTGCCGTCCGTTAACTTTGCCATCAGATCGATATAAAGTTCGGAAACTTTCTCCACCTTTTCTTCCGGCAGAGGAGGTACAGCGGGTTCTTCCTCACCTCTTCTTCTCGCTTCCATAACCTTTTCGTGATAGTTTATATCCTTATAATAATCCCGAATGAATTCTTTACTTTTTTGTACAAAATTACCATTTTCGTATTCTTTTTTCCCCCAATACCGGTCCTCGTCAGCGGTTCCAAAAGTATCCACTACCATCAAGTCCCCGTTCTCGTCCACCGCAAATTCTTTTTTACCATCTACGTGTAACAGTCCGTTCTTTTCAGCGGTTTCATTTATCATCTCATCTATTTCGAAGACCATTTCTTTGATCTGCTCGTATTCCTCTTCATTCAAACCTGAAATAGACATTGCTTCCTCTTTTGTCAGATTCCTATCGTATCTCTCCAACTTCGTTATCACTTCAAAATAGGGGTCAGGTAAACGCTCTCCGTATTCCGGTTTCTCGGCAAATCCTAGATCTTCATAATCGATCTCATCTCTCTGGATCCTATCATGGAGGGAACCGGCCACGAAGTACCTCGAAATAAACTCTAAAGGGATCATATAATCAGTCATTGTTTCTTCAATCTCTTCATAATCTTCTATCAATTCGATTTTCTTTACAGCTATCTTATCGTCATCAGTAGTTTCTATGAAATGTGTATCAATGCCTAAATCTTCGATCTTCTGGAATAAATACGCGGAGGTCTTGCAGAGCGTGGCCCCCTTCTTAGGAATCTCATTAGGAACCTCCTTATCGTACACAGAGATATTATCGGTAAAATGGAACTCTAATTTGCCCTCACCCAAATCATATACCTCTTTCTCCTTTCCTTTCCTAATCAGCTTTTTCATTCGGATACACCAGCGGGTAGTGGAAATGATAGACGGTTGTTATTTAATATTTATGTAACTTTTACATCGTTCTCCACCAGGTACTCCTTCGATTTAATCAAAAGTTTCCTAGCGTTTTGGAAAGTAACCCGCTCCTTTGCTTTCTCAAATGAGAGCCAATCGTATCCCTGATGCTCCTCTGAAATACGGATCTCTTCTTTTTCCGTCTGCCCTAAAAGAAAAATTACCTTTTTGTGGGCAAACTCGTTGTTCTTTTTGTACATATAGTCTATTATCTCCTCGAAACCTTCTTTCAACTTGACCTCTTCTTCCTTTATTCCTGTTTCTTCTCTCAGTTCCCTAAGAGCGGTTTCTTGAGTAGTTTCTCCTTCCTCTACATGGCCTTTAGGAAAATCCCAGTGACCTGCGGGATAATGGAGCAATAAAAATTTTGGTAAATCCGCCCTTCTGTAGACGACCACGCCTGCCGAGACCTCTTCTATCATCTTATCCGTACAACGGAGGATGAGCACTTTTCCTTTCGATATCTTTCTGAGCCTGGTTTGCCTGATCGACCATCTTTGCGTACTGTTCTTCTAATTTCTCGGCGCTCTCTATCAAAGAGTCCGTCTCGATGTCTATGTCCTTGTATTCGGCGAACCGCTGCAACAGTGAAGCTGAGGCTCTAGGATCCGGCATCTTCGGTTTACCTTCCGCGAGCATACCGATAGCTTTTATCTCTTGTTCATGAGCATTCAGAAGCAGTGAACTTGATATTCCTGATATAGCTCCTCTCGATATTATATCAACATCGAGTTCTTCAGCTTCAGTTTCTGCAGCATGTGAGCTGAGAACGCCCCATACTTTTTTCTCTTCATCGTCTTCATCTCCACTTTCAGTCTTCGGTATTCCGTCGAAGATGATCACGTCTTCTACTCCTTCATCCACGGCGAAATTGATTATGGTATTCGCTAGGCCCGGGGCCAACTCTGGAGGAACAACCATATCTGATTTTACAAGTAGAAAGTTTTCACCTGCAAAAAACCGAACGGGTCTCCGTGGAACACCCTCAAATATTACAGCAGTTGGAGGGAAATCCTCACATTTGATGGAGGCTACTTGCTCCAAATCCAATGTATTTATCAGCTGTTCAGACGCTATGCCTCCTATGAGACCTGTACTGGGAAAACCTGCGACCAAACAATCATATTCGGGAATCTCCTCATCCCTCAATATAATCTCAAAACAAGTATCATTCTCATAAGTTATCTTTTCTTTTACCATATATATCACTGTATACGCAATGTTGAACTATTACTTTTATTTTTGCCTCTGTAGATCGTTAAGGAGAAAGTTTTGAAATATGATTTCCTAATAAATATACTGATTAAAGAAAATAATCCATGATTTCTAAACAGAAGATTTAATAAGTAACCTTTTTTTGAATAGAACGATGAAAAGTGATGTGAAAGTCGTTCGGAATCCAGAACACGTTAAACTGGCCATAGAAGACACTAGGAGTGATATCCTCTCCCTGCTCAGGGTGAACGAGATGACCATCTCCCAGATCGCTGAAAATTTAGAAAAGGATCATTCCACAATCTATAGGCACATAAAAAAACTAGAAGAAGCCGGATATGTAAAAGAAAAATCAATATCGGGGGATGAACACCTGCATAAGAAAGTGTATACTAGAACCGCGGACGCATTTTTACTCTCGCCTAGTTCTATCGATGAAGAGGAACCCTCCAATATGATGATGGACTGGGAAAGAGAAAATGCTGAAAAAATCTTAGAGTTCCTCGAAGTTATGGGCTATTCGATAGATTTAGAAGACAAGGACGAACTTATAGAGATACTTTCCGAGTTATTCGTGGAGTTGAAGGAAAAAGTGTCCGATCCTATAGAAGAAGCAGAGGACGATATAGGGACTATCAGTTATCCTCTTCTTCTGAGATTCGAGATGTTGATGTTCTTGATCGAGAAAAGAAAAAATAAGGATCTAGAAGAAAAATTTGATAAATTGTTTTCCCAACTGAAATGCGAATAAAGATATATTCCTGTGACCTCGATGCTATCATATTGAAAAGGGATAAGAAAAAAAGAGTTTTTTAGCTTTTTAGTGGATCTTTCACTATCTGGTTCTAGTCGACGAATTCGATGTTTAGATCGTGCGTAGAGCAAGATATGCACGGATCGTAAGCTCTGACAAGCATCGACAGCGTTTTCTCGACTTCGTCTTCGGGTTGATCGATTATGTTGGGGGTCAGCTTCTCCATGTCTTGCTGTATGTTGCCGTGATTCTGATTTGTAGGTATCACGCAGTTAGCTTCCGTACACTGGCCGTCTTCATCGTAGGTATAATCGTGGAATAGTATCCCTCTAGGCACTTCTACCGCTCCGATACCTCTTCCTGCCTTGACGTCGATATCAGGCTGGTGGTAATCTTCCTGTTCTTCTAGACCTCTATCTAACAGATCTTCTATAATCTGAATAGAATCTTCCACACTGTGTATCACTTCTACCACTTGGGCAACGTTGTTCAAGAATGGATTGGTGGCCGTAGGCTCAAGATCGAATTTCTCGGCAATTCCTTTTGCCATCGGACTCAACTTTTCGTAGTTGTTGTTGACTCTCGCAAGGGCTCCTACCATATACGAGGCCCTGTTATTTTTAGTGTACTTCGCCGTGGACTGCGGCACCGTATACTCGTTGGTTATCTCCATGTATTCATCGACCGGCGTGCTGCCGGTATCGGAGGAATGTATATCTCCTCCGTACAGCGCGTACTCGTCGTCCTGGGTAAGCGAGATGTATTCAGTTTCCCTCTTGAAATCGGGTATCTTCGGAGCGAGTTTCTTCAATAAGTCAGCTACCGCGGTGAGATCGTTGAAAGATCCTTCGAGTTTTGTCTTCAATTCTTCCAATTCGTTCCTAGTGGGGATCTTCGAAAAACCTCCGGGGACCAATCTTTGTGGGTGCGTAGTCCTTCCAGTGATCATATCCGACATAGTGTTGGCCAGTCGGTGAAGGCGTATAACTGTCTTAACTTCCTCCTCGTGAGTCTCCGTCAGCGGAACTACGGACTTAGAATCCATCAAGTCCGGGAGAGCCAGATAACCAACGTGCAAAACGTGACTCTGCATATTTTCCGCGTGAAGGGCCAACTTCCTCAACATCTTGTCCTGTTCCGATACTTCGATATCCATCGCGTCCTCGGTAGCTTTAAGCGAAGTCAAAGTATGACCTATAGAGCATATACCGCATATCCTAGAAGTGACGTGGTGAAGTTCTTTCCAATCTCTATCCACTACTAAAGATTCGAAAAATCTCGGTGCTTCTACCACCTGCCATTCGCACTTCTCTATCTCTCCGTCTTTAGCGTTCACTTCTATATTGCCGTGACCTTCGACTCGTGTCAAGTACTCAACATCAACTTCTACGTCTTCACTCATCTTCTCTTGCCTCCTTTTGCCAATTGAAATAAAGATTGAATTTATTCATGACCTCTTCAGTTGAAAGACCATATTCCTCTAAGACTTCCTCGTGAGCGTCCTCGTTCGGATCGTCGATCATACCTCTGCAGCCCCAGCAGATAGTTCCTTCATTAACGCAGACTGAATCACAGCCAGCTCTAGTAACCGGGCCCACACAGAACTCACCTCTCTCAAAGGCGCATACATTCTCGTTCAACTTACACTCGACACAGACCGGATAATCCGGAATATTCGGTTCTCGACCCATGACTAGAGACCTGACTACGTGTAAAAATTCGTCCCTATCTATCGGGCACCCGTGAACCTTATAATCGACCTCTATGACGGCATCGACGGCTTTAGCTTTCTCCCAAGCTTCGTATTGGTCCGCATCGTCTCCGTAAACACGATCTTTTACGCGATCAAAATCCTGAGTATTCCTGATAGAATTGATACCGCCAATAGTCGCACAGGCACCAATCGCCACTACCGTATCGGCGTTCTCTCTGATATTTCGCAGCCTTTCAACGTCATGATCTCTGGTTACCGAGCCTTCGATGAAAGCGATATCGTAATCTTCTCCCTGCTCGCTCATCACTTCTCTGAAGTTCACCGGCTCCACTATGTCGATAAGATCGAGAAGTTTCTCCTCCAAGTTCGCTATCTGAAGTTGGTCGCCTTCGCATCCGGCAAAATCGAAGAACGCGACCTTGGGTTTGGTTTGCGGTTTCATCTATAACGCCTCCTCGAATCCTTTGACCACGTCATAATTGAATACGGGTCCGTCTTGACACGCATAGAACTCACCTTTTTCGCCGTTGATCTGACAGTGACCGCATTTTCCTACGCCGCACTTCATCCTCCTTTCGAGTGAAAGATATATCTTTTCATCCGGTACTTCTTTATCTTCAAGTTCATCCAATACAAATCTATACATGATCGGAGGCCCACAGACGACTGAATAAGTGTTATCTAGGTCTATATCGACACCGGGTATCAAGGTTGTAATAACACCCACATTTCCTTCCCAGCAGGCTTCGTCTGGACACTCGTCTACCGTTTGCCTTAGATCGATGTCGTCGCGCTCTCTCCACATTTCGATCTCGTCTTCATAAAGCTGCTGACAAGGTTTCTGACACCCGTACAATATCTTCACGTCGCCGAACTCGTTACGCCTGTCTAAAGTATAATTTATTAGTGACCTCAACGGAGCTATCCCTAAACCGCCGGCTATGAAGAGCATATCATTGCCTTTCAACTCTTCAACCGGAAAACCAGTACCGAAAGGACCTCTGATCCCTATCTTATCTCCGGCGGTCAACCTGTGAAGAGCGTTAGTCACGTTTCCTACAGCTCTCACACAGAGTTCAAAAGAATTATCGTCCCTAGTCGGTGATGAGGTGACCGATATCGGGGCTTCACCGACTCCAGGAACGGTAAGTTCTACAAACTGTCCTGGATCATGACCCAATCTTTCTCCACTCTCGAGCTCCACGGTATACAATTTTTCTTTATCGCTCAATCTCTCAACTTTCAATATCGTTGCTTTATCTGGTAAATAAATCGAATCTTCCGTTGAACTCATTATTGTTCCTCCTTCAATTCATTATATATCCTAGCGGGATCCGCTATGTCGGGCAAACATTGAGATGAACATCGACCGCATCCCACGCAGGCTATATCTCCGAATTCATCATACATGTACCTGCCTTTTCTCATGTACCTGTGCCTATATCGCGAGGCCTTTTCTTCTCTAAAGTTCTCTCCTCCAGCGACCTCAGCGAAGGCTTGAAGCATGCAGCCGTCCCATCTTCTCATTCGTTCTCCTTCTTCAAGGCTTATATCGCCCATCTCTTGTACGTCAAAGCAGTAACAGGTCGGGCATACCAAGTTGCAGGTTCCACAGCTCAGGCAGTCTTCGGCATGCTCTTCCCAGAATTCCTCGTTACCGTAATTTTGTCCAAGTAACCAAGGTAATTCGTGAGGGGGAAAATCAAGTTCCGTTTCAAATTTTTCCTCTACATTTTCCTTTGCCTTTTCAACCTTTTCGACTTCTTTAGGGGTCGCATCCTCTATCTCGGCTTGATGTTTTTCCAATATATTGGCACCTTTAGACGAGCCTATCTCTACAGCATATTTATCTCCAATATCGGTCAACATCAAGTCGTATCCACTATCAATGGTAGCGGTTCCCATGCTAGCCGCAAAAGAGCGATCGGAAACCTGCTGCATGTTCACTCCGATAAGTACAGCTTCTCTTCTTTTCCACAGGTAATTCTGATCTTCATGAGTATCTTCAAATACCTTGTCCATCTGTTTTATAGACACAAGATCGTAAGGATGGATACCTATTATGACTCTAGGTACCACCTCGTTCACCGGATCCATAGATATCTCTTCGGTCGTTTTATACTCAACTAGAGTTTCTCTCTGAGGCATGAAATACTTCTTCGGTGGTAGAATAGTAACATCGTAGTCCAATCTCAGGTCTTCCGGATCATGTAATTCCTGAAATGCAAATTTCTCTCCCTTCTCCTGAACACCGACGATCTCCCTGCTGTCCTTTTCTATCAGTTTATTCACAAAAGAGTCAAAATCTTCCTTTTTTATCACTTTCATAAATTTCACGCTTAAAGTTTTGTATATATGGTGGAAGAAGGTATTATTTTTAAGTTTTTCGATGATCTTAACAATATTCTGCATCGTTCAAAGTCAATTTCACTTAAAAAAATACTCGAAAATTATAGTGGAAGTTGGAACTTTTTAAACTAAAGTTCCAACATCCGCATCGCGAGGAATACCTTCCGAGCGAGAAGAGGACGTTAGTCCTCTAGGATCCCGAGAACTTGTTTCGAGGGAGAAGAGGACGTTAGTCCTCTAGAACTAGTAAAAGACACTAAAAAGTACAAAATGTCGTGTCTTTTACTATAATCGTGAAAATCTCCCTAAATTGCTCTCGATGACCGTAAAACAAATTTTTCGAGACTTCTTTTGTATAATCTGGCAATTTATTTCTGTCTTTATTAACCAACATAACGATTACTAACTATATATCTTACTATATCTTACTTGAAAAGCATGAAAGAAGACAAATTTTTTAACCGAAAAACGCAAATAACAGCGTTATGGTTTTGGTATTTTCCCGAAAAAGTGAGCAAAAATGATTAATATGGGTGATATTTAGTCTTTCATAGGCCAAGTTAAACAACCCGGTCGAGATGAAATTCGATAAAGAAACGGAGATACAAAATCAAAATCGTTTAAAAAGATAAACCATATATTCCTAGTCAAAAATTTCATCTTTCCGGGACGAAAGAAATGATAAAAAGGAGTGTTAAAAAATGGAAAGGCACCATCTGCGGGATATACTCCCGATAATAGAGGATTATGAAAAGGATTCAGGTAGCCTCATACCGGTTTTACACGAAGTCCAGAAAAAGATAGGCTATCTGCCGAAAGACGTTCAAGAGTTCATCGCCGAGGAACTGGGGGTTCCGTTCAGCCAGGTATACTCGGTAGTGACTTTTTACTCGTTCTTCACCATGGAACCCAAGGGAGATCACACCATCTCGGTATGTACGGGAACAGCATGTTACGTGAAAGGGGCGGACGACCTCGTAGAAGAATTGAAAGACAAACTTGACGTCGAGGAGG
>CAZPCW010000062.1:0-11273 GCA_964585175.1 uncultured Thermoplasmata archaeon | reverse complement strand
GTGTTTGTACTCCCTTCTGCTCTGATGCTGTGGTCAAGGTGGTGTGGAGAAGAACAGAGAGAAAAACACCTACCGATGTTGAAGAAAAAAGCATTATGAAATCATGATCTAGTCAAGTAGTAATTTTATAGAAATCCTTATAAATTGATAGGTAAAGAAGGGCCTTCAATACTCAACTTTTAAACATGAGTAGGGAAATAAAAGAGTATTTGCACTGTTTCATTTGTTAGATCGTCCTGAATCAACTTCTTTTTCACATTTCTCGATCCAATGTTCCATATCCATACTTTCAAAAATAGAACAAGCTCTCTCTAAGAATTTTGTTCTCTTCTCCATTTTTCCCTGATCTTTCAGTAAGAAAGAGTAGTCGTACAGTAATTCTGCGAGCTCCTTTTTATCGCCTACCTTTTCAAGAACCTCTTTACCTTTTTTGAATTCTTTTTCAGCTTTCTTCGATCCGCCTTTCTTTCGATAGACCTTTCCAAGAATCCGATGACTGATCCCTTCTTCAACCATGATACCGATTTCGGAGGAGACCTCTAAAGCTTCCTCAGCTAATTCGTTCGCTCTGTCAAGTTCTTCTTCCAGGAAAAATACCTCCGCCAATCCTCTCAGTGGGTTGGGTAATAATGATCTGTCTCCTATATCACGGCAGATATCGAGGCTTTTCTTATAGTTCTCTTTCGTTTTTTCAAGATCGCCTTTCAAAAGGTATATCTTCCCTATATTACTCAAACTTGCGGCCTCACCCTTTTTGAAATTGATTTTCTTACTGATATCTAGACTTTTTTTCTGTTTTTTTAAAGCTGATTTGTAATCGCCTTTTTTTAAATGATATTCTCCCATATTGATCAAAGATATCGCTATGCCCTGCTGATCACCGATCTCTTCCCATATATCGAGACTTTCTTTATAATGTTCGAAAGCTTTTTCCATCTCTCCCTTTTTCAGATATATCGTACCGATGTTATTTAAAGTTGAGTGGATATCTCTCTTGTCGCCTCTCTCTTTCCTTATGTCCAAGCTTTGTTCGTAATAATCCAAAGATCGATCAAGATTTCCTTTGTTCAAATAAACTATACCCAAATTATTCAATGTAGCAGATTCCCCTTCTCGGTCACCGATATCTCTCCAGGTTTCTAGAGCTTTTTCTAGATGATTGATAGACTCATCATATTCCCCCTTGTAGAGATAAACATTACCTAATCCCTGGTGTATCTCAGCATATTCTTTATCACCGCCAAATTTGTCCCATCTCTCTAGCGCCCTCAAAAGATCGCTCTCAGCTGTACTATATTCTCCTTTGAGAACCTCTACATCACCTTTCTTATATAACAACCTACATGATTCGATGTTCTGTTCATCTTCTTTAGATAATCCTTTTTTAACCGTATCCAACGCTTTATCGAAGTTCCCCTCTCTTTCATATACGCTACCCATCTTCCTATATATCTTTTGTTGGTATTCTTTGTCCGTTTTTCCTTCAGAGATTTTTTCGTAATGTTCTAGACTCGCATCGTATTTTCCTATGGTCTTGTAAACGTCTCCAAGCTTTTCCAGTAGATACCATCTTTCTTCCTCTAAATTTGATTTTTCCGTGAGTTTTAAAGCCTCCTCGTACATCTCAATAGCGTCTTCATGAGCATATAGTCGTTCAGCTTTTTCTCCAGCCTTACGATAAAACTCATAGGCTTTAGAAAATTTATCAGCTATTTTGTAGTGATGCCCGATGTCAGAATAATGATCGTCGATATCCTCTTTGAAAATATCTTCCATCGATTCAGCCACCTGACCGTGCAGTTCTTTTCTCATCTGTTTTGGAATATCATAATATACAGCTTCATGTATCAGTCCGTGGACAAAAGAAAATATGTCCTCGTCCGCATCATTCTCCCATATATCCAATCCGGTCAATATATCTATATAATCGAGTAGATCAAAAGAATCTATCTCGGTCAAAGACTCTAAAAGCAAAAATGGTATCTCTTCACCTATCACGCTTCCCAGTCTGAGTACCTTGAGATTTTCTTTATCTAGTCTTTTTATCCTTCTCTCTATGATATCCGTGACAACTTTGGGAAGTTCGATCTCGTCGGTTTTGGACGGGAACCTATTTTTCTTCGGGTCCAAAACATCCTCTTCGATCATCTGCTTGACTAATTCTTTGGAAAACAATGGATTACCTTCCGAAGTTTCGTGGATCACCTGAACAAAATCTTCAGGAAGATCTGATCTTCCGATCTGACCTTGAATTATCTCTTTTGTGTCCTCCCATCTGAGCGGACCTAGTTCTATCTCCTCGTAAAGATGTTCTCTGTTCATCCTTTGAAGTAACTCTCTCAAGAAATCTTCGTCTTCAACGTCTTCTGGCCTGTAAGCACCGATTAGAAGGACAGGAGCATCCTCCAATCTATCCGAGAAATGATGAAAAAGCATTAGTGAGGCTTTATCGACCCACTGCAGATCATCGATAAAGATTACCATCGGATTTTTTTTACTCAAAGCGCGTAAGTTTTCAGTTGTTTTAGAAAAGATCATCTCTCTACGTTCTTCTTTTATAGACTCATCATCACGAGGATGAGTTTCTCCACCGTTTTCGAATAAATGCAAGGGGGAACTATTTTCCGAGTCATTCAGTGTTTTGAAGGCCACTTTGAAAGGAAGATATGGTTCCGATTTCTCATATAATCCTTTGCCCGAGTAGAATCTAAAGTTATCGGAAAGCGCTTTCTTTTTAAATTCATCTATAAATCTCGTCTTGCCGATACCCGCATTTCCCTTGACGAGTAATGTAGAGGCATCTTTTTCCCTGACATCTTCGAGCTTTTTGTGTAGAATTTTCATCTCTTTAGTTCGACCGGCGAAGATGTCTTCGAGATCCTTTTCACTTTCAGTTAAATCTATTATCTCGTCCTGGTCCATCTTGTTCAATGCTACCAAAAGAGGTTCACGGGAACTGATGTAAGAATCGACCTGCTTGAGTTTTACTTCCGTATCAGAAGATTCCGTTTTGATAGTTACTTCTTTTTCTTCAAGTTGACTCCTTATTTCTTTTGCTTTTTTATAACCTTCTGAGCTGAGAGAATATACTTTCCTTCTCCTTTTTAATCCAACGACTCTATTGATGTGCTCTTGAACCAATCCTTTCTCTACGAGGTCCCTGATTATCTCGCTCGTTCGGTTCCTAGAGAGATTTATAGACTTGGCTATTCCCTTTTGGCAAAGTCCATAGGGAGCTTCTACGTGATCCTCGATCTCTCCAAAATCCTTCTCAGCTTCCAGATGAAGTAAAATTTTATTCCTTCCTTTCATCAGAGTCATTATCAAAAGTAACATTGAAATCTGGGTTATAAAGGTATTTCTGTCATTTTTTAGCTCTTTTTCGATGATTTAGGAGCGCGACATTTAGAAAATTTTTCGACATGTCGGGGTGGGGGTTTATATCCTAAAATCCTCAAATTGAATTGCTAACAATTAGAGGTATATATATGGGAAAAATAATGAGAAACAGAATATCCGTTTTAGCGATCGTCTTTGTACTGATGATAGGAACTGTCATCCCAGGGATAACATTACTTGGTGAGGGCAGTTCTATGGAAAAAACTAATTCAGTAGAAAGTGGTGAAACAATTGTTCTAGTGAACATAGATGGGACTGAACAGATAGATGATCTAAAGGGTTACGGAAATATCATAGACCATTACGGTAAGAACGTACTGATCAGAACGACCAAAAAGGTACAAGAAGAACTTGCTAAAGAATACGATATCGACCGACTAGAACACAGAAATGAACTGAACGTGAAAGGTCATCAGTTCAATACAAAGGAAGACACCCCTACTCTGAAGTCAGAAAACAATATCGAGGAATATCAACCTGGAACCGAAGGGATATACATAGTCGACATGATCGGACCGATAAATCCTGAGTGGAGAAATAGTTTGGAAACAAAAGGAGCTGAAGTTATAAATTATGTTCCAAACTACGCTTATGAAGTAACGATGACTCCCGAGGAAGCTCAACAAGTCGAAGAGTTCGATTTCGTCGATTGGGTCGGAATATATCAACCTAATTACAAATTAGACCCCCAAATAGACAAGGCACTTGAAAAGGATAAACCAATAAATGTCAGATTAAATCCCAGTTCTGAGATGAGCGGCATAGAGAGTTCGATATGGGAGCATGATATAGTCGGTTATGAAGACCTTCAAGATAAAGGTGAGAGACTAGTGATCGATATAGATTCTGAAGATCAAATCAACGAATTAGCTGAAAGACAGGACGTATATTACATATCGTCATATGAAAAACCGGAGCTTCACAGTGAAATGGCTATTCAACAGATCGGTGGAGGTCAATGGTTTATGGACGATGAATACGAGCATACCGGTGGTGACCAACGTGAAGGTGATCCCGACAAACCATACAGAAAGCACGGTGATTATGGAGCTTATATGAACCAACTCGGATATACTGGAAAAGGTGTAACCGTTGCGGTAGCCGATACCGGTATCGGAGACGGTACTGTAGGCAACGCAGGAGTCGAAGACTTCACCGGTAGAGTCATTGGTGGATACGGTCTAGGAGAAGACGAAGACTATTGGGCAGGAGGACATTATCATGGAACTGCCTGTGCTGGTTTGATAGCTGGAGATACATATGATGGTAGTGGATCTACATGGAATGAAACTGATGACGGTGAAAACCCCTATTATATGGGTCAAGGTCTCGCCTCTGATTCAGATATGTTTGCAATGAAGATCTTCGATGACGATGGTGCTCCTCTTATAAATGAATATTATCCTATTATCGAAGAAGTCGCCCAAAGATCTGACGCTTACATACACAGTAATTCTTGGGGATCCGGGACTAAAGGATCTTATGTTGAATCAGACGAAGTTTACGATAAAGCGGTGAGAGACGCCGACAGAGACACTGTAGGTAATCAGCCCATGGTGATAACTACTTCAGCCGGTAATGACGGTTGGATGGGAGATGGAACCATAGGTAGTCCAGCTACTGCAAAAAATGTCATCACGGTAGGAGGTAACCAGCCTTACAATCCCGGCCTAGGATACGAGAATCCAGAAAATATGTATGATTCCAGCTCGAGAGGGTGGACAAAAGATAACCGGATCAAGCCGGACGTTGTAGCTCCTTCAGAAAGTGTAATATCGCAGAATACACCGTTGGACGACGAAGGAGAATACATTGCTGCTAGTGGCACCTCTTTTGGGAATCCTCTTGTCGCAGGAGCCTCATCCGTAGTAGTCGACTGGTATGAACAAAATTATGGAGAAAGGCCTAGTCCCGCTATGGTGAAGTCGATACTCATCAATACGGCTAACGAGCTTGATCCCGATAAGGGAGACACGAGAGGACATATCCCGAACCAAGACGAAGGTTGGGGTGTCGTAGATATTTCGAAATTGGAGTATCCTACAGAAGATCCACTTAATTTCATGTTCAAGGATCAGAACTCCTTGTTAACGACAGGTGAAGAAGATGAATACCAGGTCACATACGATAATGAAAATAAACCGATGAAGATAACACTCACATGGACTGACAAGAACGCCCTCGCAGGAGACAATGAAGATGGGAGCCTAGCACTGAAAAACAATTTGGATCTAGAAGTCGAAACACCATCTGGCGAAGTTATACGCGGTAACGCTTTTGATCTGTCCGGAGACGGGATGAGCGACGACGGTTTCACTCATGCAGACGCTGAAGTCATGGATGATTTTGATCCAGACGGCGATGGATACGACGATGTCAATAACGTTGAAAATGTATACATCCCTTCAGAAAATCTCGAATCGGGAATCTATACCATAAAAGTTGCAGGCACAAATATTCCATCTGACGCCAACAACGATGGTCAGGCAAACCAAGATTATGCACTGACATCTCAGAACTCTATATTCCCTGAAGACGGAGAGTTCTCGATGGACAGTGATAGATACAGAGAAGACGACACGGTGGAATTCACTGTTATAGATCAAGACATGTTCGATCAGGACACTGTCGACATACAGGTGAACAGTACTGACGAACAAGGTAACTTAGTAGACCAAATGAATGTCACTTTGAGAGGAGAAAGAAGAGGTGTCGTTACCGGTTCGGTTGATATTTCACCCGGATTCAATGGAAGCGATGAAGGATTATACGTTGAAGACGGCTTTGAGATCAAAGCATCTTATTACGACCAGGCGATGGAGGAATACAAATACGAGTCCGCTAAAGTCGATGGAAAACCCCCTGAATCTGTGAGCGATATTGAAGTGACGTGGTCAAACGAAAACGAAGGTCATAACAACATCACATGGCAAATTTCTGGAGATGACAGTTTAGATCAATTTGAAGGTTATAAAGTCTATAGAGCTGAATCAGTGAACGGGGCCCCGGACGGATGGGAGCACATAGACACGTTAGATAATGGAACAGAAAAGTACATCGACGATGATATGGGCAAAAACGATCATACTAGATACTGGTACGAGATAGGTGCTGTAGATGAAGTAGGGAACGAGAATCTATCAGGGAACTCAGATATAGAGCCACCATCGGTCAGAGTAGATTCTCCAGGCGAAGATGAGATCTGGACCACTGGCGAAGAAGAAGAGATCGAATGGTACGCTGGAAGTGGAGGTCTCGCGACGACAATATCCATCGATTACAGCAATGATACTGGTGAAAATTGGACGAACATAGTTGACGGTCACGATGTCGACCACGGTGAAGGAAACTACACTTGGACGATACCACAGATAGAAGGTGTTAAGAATAAATCTCTGATACAGATCACGATAGAAGACGCAAAAGGAAACTCTACTTCTAAAAGTGAGACCTTTGTACTGACAGAGTACGCATCTCCCTCCTTAGAGATCAACTCTCCAGTGGAAACCGATCGATGGTATGCGAATACCACCGAAGATATCCAATGGAACACGATCCTTGGAGATGGAGGAGAGATAACTTCAGTTGTACTCGAATACAGCCTAGACGGTGGAGATACTTGGTCAATGATAACGGAAGAGAACCAGGATAATGAGACTTATTCATGGGAAATACCCCAGGAAACGTCTAGTGAAGGAGTGATCAGAATATCGATAGAAGATAATAACGATCTTTATGCGGAAAATGTTAGTGATCAATTCGATATAATCGCTTCGGAAGTCCCAGAGAATGCAGCTGTTGATTACGTTTCGTTAGAGGAAGAAGTATTGTTCCAGGACTCATTACAAGACGGTACAGCTAAAGCGGGTTATAATACTGATGAAGTTCCGAATGGCGTCAACCCATGGGATGTTAGAGACCATGGTGCTTCAAGTGGTGAACATTCTTGGGACTTTGGTGACGCTGGTTATGAGAACGTCGAAGGTGGCTCGTTGAGTTGGTTAATCTCACCCGAGATAACTGTACCCGCTGATATCAACAAAGCAGAATTAACATTCCACCAATGGAGAGACTTTGATTATAGATATGATGCCGGAAACATGAAGATATCCACTGATGGGAACAATTGGGAACTGATAGAGCCCACTGCTGGATATTCAGACAGTGTATCTGAAGAATTCGATAATCCACTTGCAGGTGAACCCGCCTGGACAGGTATGAGTCGATGGGAAGAAGTTAAGTTCGATCTGAGTGATTATGCCGGAGAAACGGTGAGATTCAATTGGAGCGCAGGAATAGATTCCTGGGAAGCCGATGAAGACGGCTGGAGAATAGACAATATAGAAGTAACAGCCGAGCGACCTTTCGTCAACGAAGGCGATAACATGGACAATCGATTGACTTGGAGTGCAAGTCCCGACGATGGTTCTGGAGAAAACAATGTTAAAAGTTACAACATTTACCGCTCGACTAGCATGGATGAACTCGGAGGATATGTGGATAATGTGACTGCAGACGGTTCTGCAAATTATAGATATTTCGATCGTGATGCAGGAACAGCTGACAATAAAACATGGCGATACACTGTTAAAACTGAAACAGATGACAGTATCGAAGGTCATCAAGGAGACTCGGCCATGGAATCGAAAGCTCCTTATCCACATAAAGAACCAGAACCTGTTGATAACTCCGCAGTAAGTGTAGGACAACACGAAACTATCGAACTTAGCTTTACTGCAGCACACGCCTTATCAGACACCTCGATGAATGTTTCATTTTTCGAAGCCGAAACGGACGAGCTCATAGGTGAAGTCAACGAAGTTTATCCTGGAGAGGTCGCCAGTGTAGAATGGGATGAATTCCTCACAGAAGGCGAGCACTCTTGGTATGTTACTGTAGATGACGGTACTTACGTTGTAAAAAACGAAGAATGGAGTTTCCTAGTAGATAACAGTGACCCAGAAGTTGAGATCACTGCACCACAAAACAAAGAGATGCTTAACAAAAGCGATATTGTTTTATCTATAGATGGATCTGACGACATATCGGGAATAGATCACTATGAAGCTAGAGTGAGACAAGCACTATCATGGACGGATATAGGTAAAAGAAGCGAGGTGACTGTTCAAAACGTTCCAGAAGGCGAAAGAGTCATAGACGTTCGAGCCAATGATCGAGCAGGAAATCAGTATATAGATACTGTAGAATTCACAGTCGATACTACTGATCCTGTCGTGGATATAAAGAGTCCTCAGACAGGAGATGCGGTAGCTGAAAACCGGGTCACATTGGAATGGTCAGGAGATGACGATACCACTGAGATAGAAAATTACGAAGTACAACTGAACAACGGTACTTGGAGCGACGCTGGATTAGGTGATTCCTTCACTGTGAGTGGACTGAAGAAAGGTGATAATGTTATAAGAGTCCGCGCAACAGACAGCGCAAACAATCATAAAACGTCTCAGATAGAGATCACCTACGATCCTACTTCTCCGGATGTCAACGTAACATCTATTGAAGAAGGAGAAGAGATCACAAAGGATCAAGCAGAAGTAGCCTGGGAAGGAGAAGTTACATGGAAAGACATCGATGCGATATCGCCAGTCGAAAAGTACGAAGTAAGATTGAACAATCAGGGATGGAAAGAATACGATTATGAAGAACCCGACCCTCCAGCTAAAGCAGGAGACATGATGTGGAAGCATGAAAAGCATGACGACTATGTTTATTCAGTATACGAGTCAGATGGCGTAGTATACAGCGGCTCTTGGGACGAAACCGTTCTAGCCTATGACTACGAGAACGAAGAAGTGCTTTGGCAGCATGACCATCATGATGGTAAGATCGGTTATGTTGTTGAAAACGATGGTGTCGTTTTCAGCGCTTCATACGATGGTACAGTGGTTGCAGCAGATGCTGAAGACGGATCATTGATCTGGCAGCATGAGCATCATAGTGGTAATGTATATGCTGTAGACGCAGCTAACGGTGTAGTTTACAGTGGTGGCATGGATAGTACTGTCATTGCAGCGGACTCAGAGACTGGAGAGAAGATCTGGCAGCACGAGCATCATTCAGATGGCTTCGGTGTATTCTCTGTTCATGCATCAGATGGTGTCGTCTACAGTGGGTCTATTATCGATAATCTAGTGGTAGCCGCGGACGCAGATACCGGAGAGAAGATTTGGCAACACGAGCATCACGGCGGTATGGTATATTCCGTCTATGAATCAAATGGAGTGGTTTACAGTGGTTCTGACGGTGGATGGGGAAATCCCGGACAAGTCATCGCAGCTGACGCAGAAACCGGAGAGATGATATGGAAGCATGAACACCACAATAGCATGGTTTACTCCGTACAAGTGGAAAATGGAGTAGTTTACAGTGGATCCGACGATGGGAGAGTAATAGCCGCAGATGCAGACACCGGAGACAAACTGTGGGAACATAGTTATCACAACGATTTTGTTTATTCAGTATTCGAATCTGATGGTGTGATTTACAGCGCCTCTGGTGACGGAAGCGTTATAGCTTGCCATGCGGTTGATGAAGAACCGGCACCTACTCCAGAGTTATCTCATACTTACAGGGATTTAGAAGATGGCGAATACACTGCTCAGATACGTGCTACAAACGCCGCCGGCAATCAATATACGGAAACGATCATTTTCACAGTAAATACTCCCGAACCTGAATTGGAGATAACCAGTCCTACGGATGCCGTCGAAGGGATGACTTATGAAGAGGAATTTACAATAGAAGGAAATGTAGGGAACGCCGAAGCGGTACATATCAACGGTGAAGAAGTAGTACTAGAAAATGATGAATTCAATCATTCATTTTCATTGGACGATGGATACAACGAATTCACAGTTGTGGCCGAGGACGACGCAGGCAAACGCGTTGAAAAAACTATCTCTGCCATGTACCTGCCGGACATCCCCGAACTGTGGAACGAGATAGATACTGTACAGGAGAATATAACAACGATACAGGATGAGATCTCAGAGTTACAAAATAATATAGCAGTTATCGAAGAGAATATAGCAGCTTTGGAAGACGATATAGCAGCTATGGAAGAGGACATCGAAAATAACATATCGGCGATCCAAGACAACATCGAAACTATTGAAAACAATATAGCAGAGATCGAAACTGACTTTGAGAACAACATCACGATGATCGAAGAAGACATATCTGCAATTGAAAGTAAGATCGCAGCGAACGAGGACGACATCGGAGAGTTGGATAATAACCTCACACAAGCTCAGAGTGAGATAACATCTATTGAAGAAGACATCCAAGAGGTAGAAGGCGATATATCGACTGTAAAAGATGACATAGATGAACTGAAAGATAAGAAAGACTCACTAGCGACCGAACAGGAAAACCAGGAATCCGACCTAGGTATGAGTAGAAATCTTGGTATAGTCGGTATCATAATAGGAATACTAGCGACCGTTTTAGCAATCTTCGCAATACGTAGAAACGGACCAACTAAAGAAGAAAAATACGGTGGTGAAACAGAGTCACATGATGACGAGAAAGTTACAATAGAGAAGGCCGAAGAGTTATCCGATGAATCAGCGGACGAACCTGAAGAGGAACCGTAGAAACTAGATTCCTGAAAAGGACGCAAAAACCTTTCCCTTAATTTCTTAATTTTTTTATTGTCATACTTGCCTACTATAGCTAGAAAAGTAAGCTATACATTATTCTAGGATGATTAACTTTTCCAACGGTTCATTCTGCTGTATGGTATCTTCTTAGTCAAGCTTGAGCATAAGATATTATGTTCTATCCAGCTTCAACTTTTACTCTTCAACAAGAACAATCCTCTTGCTCCATTCCATCCATCTCCTTTTTCGAGG
>CAZPCW010000061.1:0-11424 GCA_964585175.1 uncultured Thermoplasmata archaeon | reverse complement strand
TGACTAAACATTATGGTGAAGTAGTCGGCATCGAAGATCTCGATCTAGATGTTTACCCCGGTGAGATAATGGGGTTTTTAGGACCTAACGGTTCTGGCAAAACAACCACGATCAGGACGTGTCTAGGATTCTTAAAGAAAACTGCCGGAGAAGCGAAGATATTCGGACTCGATTCTCACGAAGATTCCGTTGAGATAAAGAAAAACGTAGGTTATCTACCCGGTGACTTCAGCCTTTTTCCGGATTTGAAGGTGAGGAGAGTTCTAAAATATTTACTCTCCCTCAGCGGAGTGAAATCAAAAAAGAAAATGGAAAGTTTAGGTAAAAGACTAGACTTGGATTTCGATAAAAAGATCAAGGAGCTCTCGAAAGGGAATAGACAGAAAGTGGGTATTATTCAAGCCTTCATGGCTGACCAGGATTTGATGATACTTGACGAACCCACTGGAGGTCTCGACCCTCTGATGCAGAAGACTTTTTACGAGATGTTGAGGGAAGAAAAAGAGAGAGGTAAAACCATCTTCATGTCCTCGCACATCTTAGCGGAGGTCGAGGAGGTGTGTGATAGAGTTGCGATCATCAGGAACGGGAGACTTCAAGTCGTCGAGGACATAAAATCGCTGCAGGACAAGATGGGTAAAAAACTGACAGTAGAATTCAGAGAAGAAGTCGATCTGGACCAGTTCAATATGGATGGAGTGAGCGAGCTAGAAGTCGATGAGAATAAGGTTTCCATGGTCGTGACTGAGAACTTAGATGAAATAATAAAGAAGGTCTCGTCCAACGAGATAGTTACTATGAATCTAGAGACCTTCAGCCTAGAGCAGCTTTTCCTGAGATACTATTCAGAGGAGGAAGAGTGATGATCGGAGAGACATTTTTGATGGAATTCAGGAAAAGTTGGAGAGGGTTGTTGATTTTCCTGATCATAATAATGATAACGGCTGGAGGATTCCCCCAGTTTTATCCCACCGTGAGCGAAGCTGAAAGTGCTGACTTAGAAGGGGACAAGAATGTAGAGCTAAATGTGGGGGGTGAGATGGTTAATTTGTCCTGGGACCCCCGCTCTAATGTCACCGCTTATAGGGTGCTAGAAGACAATAAAAGCTTCATGTTGTCTCCCGAGATCGTTTACGAAGGGGTTCAGAATCACACTGAATTGGCTCACAAAAATAACGAGAGTAGATATTTTGCTGTATTGGCTCTCTATAACGGATCGGAAGAGATGAAATTGATCGGGATGGCCACTACCGCGGAAAAAGGAAGCCCCTTCGACGAGTTGATAGAAAGTTCATTTTACGAGGGCTTCACCGGTGGGAGAGATGTCCGGATGTCGGAAATCAAGGGATTCCTTTCCGTTGAATTCTTCAGTTGGTGGTTTTTACTCGCGGGCTTGTACATAGGCTATATTTCTGTGAACAGTATCACAAAAGATTTTGAGGAGAAGAGGATGGACATCATCTTTTCTACACCGATATCTAGAAGAAGGTATCTGCTGGAAAAATTCAGCGCCGTTTCTTTGTACTCGCTTTTACTGGTGATCTTCTCCGGGCTGATGATGATAGCTTCAATCCAAAATATCGGTTATGGATCGGAAGTTGATTTCAAATATCTGATGCTGGCGCTCATAGGCTCATGGCCGGTCTTGATGATCGTTCAATCGGTCGCGGTTCTGTCGGCGGTTTATTTTGTTGAGAGTCGAAAGGCTGTAGGAGTGACTCTACTTTTCGCCTTTTTGCAGTACGCTTTACAGATCATCGCAAACATGTCTTCACAGTTCAGATGGCTTCTCGATTACTGCATCTTGGGTTATTGGGATTACAATGAAGCGCTGTTAGATAATTCGTTCAGCGCGGTAGACTTTGGGATATTGATAGTAGTTGCAATTATGCTCGTCGCTCTCTCTATATACATGTTCGAAAAAAAAGACATTCCGGTCTAAAAAATCGATTTAGGTCTCTAGAGAACATATCTACAAAAAAATCGAAATTTTAGTGACTTGGAGATCGAGAGAATTCACTCATCAAGGGGCTATGATCAAGTTATTTAAATGGATCAATATCATTATTGGCAGGGTCACTTTTTAAAGGTTTTTGATACAAATGCAAAAACTATTTATATCATAAATTCAAAAACGTTTTTAATAGATGATAAAAATGTCGGAAGAACTTCTTCAGGAATCTAAAAAGGCGTGCGAGAGTGTAGCCGAAAAAGTTGAGAAAATAGAAAAAGATTTGTCTTCTCTTGAAGTAAAGATGATGGTTGAAGAGGAATTAGGATACGGACTAGATAAGGATGAAATAATCGTTTTAGCATTGACCTTCCGACATATAGATAATCTGTTCGACGGGAAAGAAGACGGTCCCCTCAGTGGATCACAGATGATATATCGATAGACGATAACCCATATAAATTTTTTATAGATATCTTCTGAAATTCTTAAAAAAAAAAGACGATGCTAGCTATATCGAAGTATAGCTAGCCTATCTAGATCGCCGTCTATCTGTTCTTCGGATTGAGTGGGTTATCTATGAAATGAATGACACCGTTAGATCCCTCGACATCTGTTTTTATAACATTAGATTTGTTTACTCTGACACCTTTCGATGTATCTATGTTGATATTTTCTCCTGTCATGGTTTCAGCTTCCGTCATCTCGCTTACGTCTTTAGACGTGTATTTTCCCGGAACGATATGATATTTGAGCGTGTTTATCAACTCATCCTTGTTGCCCAAGAATTCATTGAGCTCGTCGCTCGACATCTTTTCAAAAGCTTCATTGGTCGGGGCAAAGATCGTGTAAGGACCTTCTTCTTCAAGAACATACTCGATATCAGCCTTTTCTATGGCATCCCACAATTTCTCTAACTCTTTGTCGTTCCTCAATGTTTCTGCTATATTCTCCATTTTTTTCACCTCCCTTCTCTCCTCCATATAACAATGTAATATATAGACTTTTCTATAAACATATATATTATATATAAAATACATCAATTTCTCCTTAATTCATAAAGGTCTTCACCTAGCTTTTTCATGTAGGATAGGTCCTCTAATTTTTCGACCCATTTTTCTCTCAAGCCTTCGATACCTAGGAAAGCTCCAGAGATTGCTCCGGCCATCGCACCTATAGTGTCCCTATCTCCAGAGACGAGGATAGCGTTCATCAAAGCCTCTTCGTAAGAATCCGGGTTTTTTAGGAAACTAAATATCGCGTAGGGGACAGACTTCTCTATAAGTACGGAAGTTCCAAGTTCTTTCGCTGCTTTCTCCCTGTCCGCCTCGTTTTGTAGAAGAGATTTGATCTGCTTTAAGGCTTGGGTGAATTCTTGGGCCTCGGCCCTTTCAGCGATTTTATCCACGAACTTGATAGGTGATATATTATCGGATAAAGACGCATCTCCTATTGCAGTAGCTAATATTCCCGCTCCGTCTTTTCCTAATTTATGAGCATGAGTGACCTCCGCCGTTTTTACACCTTTTTCGTAAATGTTATCGTCGTCGGCGAAAAATGTTCCGACCGGTGCTATCCTCATGGCTGCACCGTTGCCTTTTGAACCCTCGCCCTGAAAAAGAGTATTAGCGGCTTCAACGTAGCCTATATCGTTCTCCTCTACCATATTGAAGATTTTTGGAGGTCCTTGTCCGTATCCTCTCCAAGGCTCTTCTCGATAGTTTTTACGAAAGATATCTCCGATGTTTTGCTGGTCTACCTCTCCACCGCACTCGATCAAAGATTCCGCTAGACCTATAGCCATGGCGGTATCGTCGGTATATCTTAAACGTTCTAGATCATCTATATGAGAAAAAAGTTTATCTTTAGAAGGATATTTGAAAGCCAGTTCTCCCACTGCATCTCCTAAAGCGCTTCCGATAATACACCCTTTAAACCGAGTTAAACCCGGGCTCATGATGTGGTATTTACAGTGAAAGTAATAAGTTTTTGTTTGCAGCAATGTAAACCCCCTTTGTCTATCCTCATAATTAAATAGTTCCGGCTATTTTGAAACATCAGATATGGATATAGATGAAAGAGTAAAGACCGCTCTCAAGGTAATAGTCAGTCTCGCGCTGATCTCTTATATAGTTTACAATGCTGGTCCGTACAAGATCCTTGGAGAGCTGAAACGGACCAATAAGTTTTATTTTTTCATCGTGGTTATCATCTCTGTCATCAAAGTCGGAATCAGCGCCAAAAAGTGGCAGATCCTCCTCAAAGCTAAACAAGAGGTGAAGAGCTACCTCTACGTGTGGAAGATCTACTACATTGGGACCTTTTTCAATATGTTTTTACCTACCAATGTAGGAGGAGATGTGATAAAGGCTCATAAGATGTCTAAAAAATCGAAAAGGTCCGTCGAGGCTTATTCTTCGGTATTCATGGAGCGTTTTACCGGCATCATCGCGATACTTTTATTGGCTATCTTCGGGACGTCCATTTATTTTGATAAAGTTCCTCTTCAGGTATCATTGGTAGTTTTTCTTTTCCTTCTACCTTTGACTATAATCGCGTTCATACTTTTATCGAGAAAGAGCTTAGTGAGAAAATTCAGGTGGTTATACGAATGGATATTCGAGAGATTCAATCCGTTTTCGATCAGAGAGAAGCTCTTTAAACTATACAACTCCATAAATTTATACACAAAGAAAAGAAGAGCCCTTTCTTATGCCCTTATAATCTCTTTTGCATTTCATACTCTCCTGATACTCAGTAATTATATACTCGCGCTCTCCATAGGGCTAGTTCTTCCTCTCCAGTATTTTTTCATCTTCATCCCTATCAGTGCCATTCTGCTTTTCCTCCCCATCTCGATAAGAGGTTTCGGTGTTAGAGAGGTTATATACGTCTATTTCTTCGGTCAAGTCGGTGCTTCAGCGGCACAGGCGGTCACCCTTTCCTTTTTAGTTCAGATCGTGAATATAATCAGCTCTCTCATCGGAGGTATAGTCTACCTCCATTCTCAAATAAAGTAGTAGTTTTGATCAAAATTTTTTATTTTGGTTACGTCTCTTTCTAAAATATTTGAATCTGGTCTGAAAGTCACTCCACTTCATCCTCATCGAAATATTCTTTACAAAATTCGCACCAGTATTCTTTCTCTTTAGATTTCACCCTTTCAAGATGACCGCCGCATTTGGGACAATGACTTTTGACACACCCTTCTCTGTAACATTCTCGAAGTCCTAGTTCTGATTTAGCCATGGGATGTATCACCTATTTACATATCGTACTCCTTCTTAATAAAGTACTTCCATTTTTTTCATGGTAAGCGTATGTGCGGATAACTGAAAGAGATTGTTCATCTATGATTTCAATTGGACCAAACTTTGAAGTCAGGTTTGCCGAAAATACTTTTGAGGGAGTGCTCTTGAAGGTAGGGTAAACTCTCAGTTAAAGCGGCTGAAGAAAAAAGAAAGTGATGACTGATGCTACATCCTTCTACCATAAATTATTATAGCCCTCTCTTATCATTTGAACTACGGTTTGGGGTCATCATTTATGCATAAACTATTGGTTCAAACAGACGGCGCCTACAGGGGTAAAGACGGTGGAGTCGCTTCCTACGGATATGTAGTTAGTAAAGATTCTGAAACGATCAGAGAAGATTACGGTTTATTATTGGAGGACAGAGCCACGAACAATTACGCCGAATACATGGCCGTCATAAAAGCGTTGAGATGGATAAAAGAATCCGATATAGATTTTGATGAGATGTTGATAAGGACCGACTCGCAGTTGGTAGTGAAACAGATAAACGGAGAGTGGTCGGTCAACTCGGACAATATGAGGGATCTTTGGGAGGAGGTCAAGGAACTCATTGCGTTTTTCGAGGAACGTTCAAAGCATGTGAAGATAGAACACGTGTATCGAGAGAATAATGTCAAGGCGGACGAACTATCTCAGCAGGCTCTTGAGGACCACTTTCTAGCCCAAGAATTGAAAAGCGACGAAAAGAAAATATGTCCGGAATGTGGTGAAGATATGGTGGTTAGAGAAGGTAAACACGGAAAATTCTGGGGCTGTACTGGCTATCCGGAATGTGAACATACGGAGAACTACGAAGAAGACTGATAGTTAGATATCATACTTTTTTCAGTCTCACTTCGAATCTGGCACCGCCCAGTTCCGAGTCTTTCACATCTATCTTCCCATCATATATATTTATCAGCTTATCGACAAGGAACAGTCCCAATCCGGTCCCCCTATCCGCGTCAGTGGTGAATCCTCTTTGGAATATCTTGTCCTTCTTCTCGTCGGATATACCTTTACCGTCGTCTTCTATTATACATACGCCTTCATCATCGGTCTCTTCGATATGTATGTTGATTTTTGCCCCTTCCGAGTACTTAATCGAGTTCTCGATTATATTTGAAAAAACTTCCTGTAGGAGAGGCCCCGCCTGCACTCTGCAGTCGTTTTCACAATTCATCGATATATCCAAATTTATATCCATCATCTGATCCTTTAGGGAACTTACAGCATCATGTAAAGTACTCTCCATACTTATTTCGCCAATATCTTCATTGCTTGCTTCTCTAAGAGTCCTGATCTTTTCTATCAATTCCACGCTGCTTCTCACACCTTTTTGAGCTTTTAATAGGTATTCCTCAGCATCTCTAGAAAAATCTACGTTCTCTTTCATCAGATGTAAATAACCCTCTATAACCTGGATTTTGTTCCTTATATCGTGTCTCAACAGAGAATGAAGGAACTCCTCTCTTTTTTCCGCCTCTTTTCTTTCGGTAATATCTTGAACATAACCCACGGTTCCACTCACTTCTCCTTTACTGTCTCTGTACGGCGTAGCGCCCATTATAACGTTCACCGTCTCGTCGTTCTTCTTTTTTAACTGGGTTTCGTACACTTCGCTGAGGCCTTCTTTTCGACTTTTGGTTTTTCCACTTATCCTTTCATAAACATCTTCCGAAGTAATCTCTGAGACGTTTTTGCCGATTAAATCATCTTTATTGTAACCCACTATCTCAGCGAATCTATCGTTGGCAAAGATTAATTCGTCCTCCAAATCGGTGATCGCAACTCCCAGTACTGAGTTTTCTATCATCGACCTGTACCTCTCCTCGCTATCTATCAGTTGCTGTTTCCTCTCTTCTCTCTTCACTATGCTGGTCAAGATATCGGCCACTGCTTCGAGAAGCTGAACCTCTTCCTCTAAATAGACACCGACATCTTCTTTGGGCCTTTCTTCTAAACAGTTGACTTGGATTCTCCCTCTCACGCTCTCATCGATCGAGAGCTCATTTTCTAATTTCCTCTCGCTTTCTTCGTAATCGTCACATCTGTATTCTTCCTCGTCGAATATTATTTTAGCCCTTGTCACTTCTGGGTACTGGAAAGCATCGGGTATCATCTCCACTGTTTTTTCAAATATGTTTTCTAATTCGATTTCAGGTTTCTGGGATAAACGTAGTATACTGTAAAGGAGATTGAGTTCTTTCTCACGTTCCTCCCTATCTTTTATATTTCTAGCCACGCTTAGAACTGCGGGTTCTCCTTGATAAGAGATGTAGCTAGAGTTTATCTCTTCAGGTATTTTTCTTCCTTTTTTCGTCACATGTACGGTCTCGAATATCAATTCCTTTTCGTCTTCGATATCTTTAATTTTCTCTTTGATCTCTTCTGAATGAGGTGAAGCATCGATATCCTCGGGTCCCTTCTCTAATAATTCCTCCCGAGTATAACCCAATCGATCCACCGCTTCTTGATTCACCTTCAAAAAGTTACCATCCATATCATGTATGAAGACCGCATCTTTCATACCTTCGATCAATCTCTCGTAATCTTCTTTCGCTTGAACGAGTTTTTCTTTCGCTTTTTTCCTCTCAGTGATGTCTCTAGCGATCACTACTTCCCCCTCAAAACTTTTTTCTTTAAACACCGCTACGTTGATTTCAGCTTTAGCAACATCTCCTTGTTTCGTAGTCAATTCCACCTCATAGGGAGGGATATTTTCGCCTTTCTTTCTCCTTTTAAATCGGCTCATAATTTTTTCTTGGTATTTTTTTGAAAGGAAAGGCGCCTCTCCGATAGATTTGCCCAGTATCTCTTCTTTCTCATAACCAAGTTTTTTTACCGCCGATTCGTTCACGTCCTGGAACACTCCTTTTTCATCCAGTAAAAAGGTAGGGTCGGGAGACGCGTTGTAGATTTTTTTGAATCTTCTTTCTGATTTTTCAAATCGTTCCTCGGCTATCTTTCTTTCAGTGACGTCTCTGATATTACACTGAACTACTTTATTTTCACCCACATCATAAGTGTTGCTTACAAATTCAACTGGCGCTTCATCGCCCTCTTTTGTTTTCAAAGGCATGTCTTCGTATCGGATGTAACCCTCTTCGATTAGCTCTTCGAATCTCTCTTTATTTTCCGCCACATTTTTGAAAGATCCGATCTCCCAGAGGTTTTTCCCGACCAGTTCTTCTTTCGAGTAATGTAGTAGTTCTTGAATATAGGGATTCGCATCCTTAATCACGCCGGTTTCGGCGTCGATAATCAGCATCCCGTCTTGAGCGCTCTCGAATAACCTCCTGTATCTCTCTTCATTTTCTTTTACTTCTTTCTCTGATTTTTTCGACCGCCATTCCTGGACTATAGAATCCGCGAGTACGGCGAATTGGCTTTTAGAAGATCCTCCTTTTTGGATATATCTTTGAGCGCCTAGATTGAGGGCTCTCATAGCTACATCTTCTCTGCCCTTCCCAGTAAACATTATGAAAGGTATGTCATCATCCATTTCCTCTCTGATCTTTTCTAGAAATTCGAGACCGTCCATCTCGGGCATCTGATAATCTGAAACTATGATATCGAAATCATCATCCAACAATTCTAAGCCCTCTATTGCGGATGAAGTCGTGATCACGTCTAATCTTTCATTTTCTTTTTCGAGGAATATTTTAGCCTGATCTAAAAGAGCGGTCTCATCGTCTACGAACAACACCTGTATATCCTCTTTCATCTCTTCACCCGTTGATTGAATTTTCTCAGATAAGATACCAAAATTTATATCTTAATAATTATTTTGTTTTGACCCGCCTTTCCCAGTTATTAATTACCTCTTCGGTAGTATATAATATTGGTGTAGAAAAAACTTAATGAAGGCGGATGGTGACGTCTTCACCGTACTGAATCATCGATTTTGGAAAGGGGTACTAGGTGACGTCCTCCTTCACCCTAGAAGGGTGAGGCTTCCTACAGAGCCACTGACTCCTTGCACAAGCCCGGAAGTTGCATTCCGCTCGCCGACTTTTCGTTTTACCCAGACACAGAGGTCGGGTCGCCGCTTCCAGCTCGAAGGGCCGCGCCACAACACCATGTCAATTCATGATCGGTCCCTACCTGCAAAAGCGGTCTTCTCAAACTTTCTGCAGGCCCGTGTTTGGAACTCCACTTAAAACATACAGCTCCAGATATTTAAGTGTTCATCAGAGGGGTGAGTGAAAATGGCATTCATCCCTACGGCAAAGCCTTAGGGTTTTCTGCCTTAACAAAAGTATAAAATTATGAAAGGGTTTTGGCGTAAGATGCCCTAGTTCTTTTCACTGGTCCTCAGGTGGAGGTGGTGGCGGATTCTGTCTAGTTCCAGTTTGAGGTCCGGGACTCTGTGGTTCTGGTGGTTTAGGAGGATTAACCGGGACCTTGTAATCCTGGCAGGTATCACAGTACCAATTATCGTACTCCGCGATGTAGCGAAGCGAGTTTCCACAGGTAGGACATTTATTGGCATGACTGCTGACCTCGTCTATTTTCATGTAACCCAGTAGTATAAGTACACCGGAAATTATCAGACCGAATATGAGCCCAAGCACTACGTATATTATCATCTTTGTCTCGTCTATATCCCCGGCTCTTCCCTGATCTATAGGATCGATAAACTCCTCGACCACTTGTCCTTTAAGTATAAACGCAACCACACCTAAAATTATCCTCACGATACCACTGAAAATACCCATTATACTGTAAGCTGTGTTCAGATAGGTCACGCTCCAAAAAAGTCCGGTGAATATCGACCATATCCCCCAGAGCAGATAGATCAAAGCCGCGATAAGGAAGAATATGGCGGCATATTTCAACATCTCTCTAGCATCTTTCAACTTCGGCGGCAAAGAAGGGTTTGCTTCTGGTACGCTCAGTAGATCCATATTTTCACCTTATTGATGGCAGCGGATAACAAGAACGGTTTACGGTCTAACTCAGCCGCCTTTTTTTTAATATCTTTCATATCATCATCACCCTAATATTTTCCTCATAATATAGAGGTGATTTTTAGTATATATATATTACCCGAAAAATTTCGAAATTTCATAAATATCTCTTTCAAGATTATAGATCGATTTATCGGTATATTAATCTCTTCAGATATACTATCAGGAGAGGATCGAAAAGGAATCCAAGTACGATCGGAAAACCGGCTTTTGAGCCGAATAGTGAGTTAGCCAATATGACCGCTAGTCCACCGTTCTTGATGGATGAGAAGAGTGTATAGCTCTTCAATTTGTCCGAAGGAACTTTCATTGTCCTTCCACCGAAATTAATTATCGAAGCCAATCCTACACTTCTGACCGCTCCGATGAGGAATATCGGTAAAAGAAGAGCGGTTTCAGCGAATAACAGGTCTCTATTCGCTCCCACGGCTCCGAAGATTATGAGAAAGAATCCAGCGTTCACTATTATCTGATCGTGTTCCCTTTCTTTGTAACCTATCTTCAGCAGTATCCTCGATATGATCGCTGGAACCACTATCAGGATAATAAGATTTCGTAATATAGGCCAAATACCGATCTCTTGGCCGAAAAGAAGTAGAAGCACCAATGGCGTGGCGACCAAAGAAGAGATGTAAAGGAGAGCGCTGGATATCAAAGAGAGCTCCGTATCTCCGTCCAGCATGCTGGTGAAAGGGATAACCGCTATAGCGGAAGGAACCACCGCGTAGACCACCATGCCTTGGATGAACAGGATGTCTTCGAATAGAAGGTAAGAGAGGGCTATGATGGTGAGAGTCAAAACACCGTAATTTAAGAGGAATACGGTCAGGAAGTCGTTGAAGTGTTCTTTTAGACTTCTCAGTTTCTTGAACTTCACCTCTCTAGTCGAGAGAGTCATTATGACCAGTAGAGAGATCATCGTTATTTCGTCGGAGTAGCTCGGAAACCCTCCGAGAGAGATGCCTAAAAGTACCGCGATAAGGGCCATAGCACCGTAGCTGTAAGGTATACGAATGATTTTTTCGAACACGTATTAGGAAGCAGTCCTCTTCTTAAATTGTCTTTCGGTTGGAAACTATTGATAAAAGTATAGTGGAACTCGTAACTTTTTGAACTAAGTTACGAGCTCCACATCGCGAGGAATACCTTCCGAGCGAGCGGTGGAATCTCCGATTCACACCTAATCGCGAGGAATACCTTCCGATC
>CAZPCW010000060.1:0-12350 GCA_964585175.1 uncultured Thermoplasmata archaeon | reverse complement strand
GGGATTAGAGTTCCTTTTTGTGTGATCCTTTGACGATCATCGATTAATTATTTATCTCAACTCGGGGCTAAGACCGCTTCGTTCACGGAGAGGATACAGCCCGATAGTAAAGTATATAAACCTTGAAAAGAGTATATTTTCTGCAAGTTCCGAAGGCTACAGCCGAGTTTTTCAGACCGATATGAAGGGCGGTAGGTCGGTAGGGATTGAATACCCTTACTGGTCTTAGGAACTGAGTCCCAGTGACTCGGACTTGATGTTGGTGGTGTTTGAGGAAAGACCTCTGTAATCCTATCAGAGTTTGAAGTCAAGTTTGTGGGCGCTTTAATGGGGAGTCCCCGTAACGAGCGAGTTAAATCCACAAGAAACTTCAAATTCACGGACTCAAGTCTTCCGAACCAGCCAATAACCTGCAATCTAGCCCAACTTGGTAGCTCCTTAAATCGGACTAAAAGGGTGTGAATGAAGTTGGAAGCACCTTCCTTCAGGGAGGTGAGGAGGTCACATGTTCCAAAGTAATTGCTTATTGATTGGGTGACAAGATGGATTTGATAATAGATGTAAAAACGAGAGAAGAGTACTATATGAAACACATCGAAGGGGCTTTAAACATACCTGTATGGGACCTTGGATTTTACCTGGACTTTTTGAAGGATAAATCGATTCAGGTCTACTGTGGACCCAGAAGGAAAAGAACTGAGATGGCGCTGGACTTTTTGGAGGACAAAGAAGTGGATGCTGAAGAATTACCTGTAGATGAATTCGATGATCATGAGTGGATTGGGAGGCCGATGGTGTGTGCGTTTAACTATTTGTCCGTAAAACCTGGACACGAGGAAAAGGTTGAGGAGATGATGGAAAATCTATGCGAGTTCACCATGGACAAAGAAGGCTTTATCGGTACAAAAGTGGTTAAGACCACCGACGTAGCATACGGCGGATCCATGCTGCGAGGTGAACGAGAAGAGATAGAGATCAAACCAACGAAATACATAATGATAACGTACTGGGACAGCAGAGAGAGTCACGAAAAATTCCACGACATCGAAAAGATAAGGGAAGGTTTCAAAGAGATGATGCCGCACCTATCCAAGATGCCCTTCGAAGAGCATGCAGAGATAATACACTAAAACTCATTACTTCCTTTTATCTCTTCTATGGTAGAGTAAAGCTATCGTCATAATCACTCCTATGATCAAACCGGTGCTGAGATGGGAGAGACCGCCGCCGCCATCTTCAGATTTTTTCTCTACGGCTTTTCCTTGATAGGCGAGCACCTCCCCACTGCGATCCCAGGTCACGATGACGCCGTCTTCGTTAACGTAATGGTACTGACGTTGAGTATCGTTTCCGTACTCGTGTTCCCATGCAATTTCTCCATTCAGATCGTAGACCTTTATCTTGTCCGTTTTGAGGTTTTTAGATCCGTTCCTGTATTCACAGTAGATACGATCGTTTAGGGTCAGATATGTTTGAAGGTAATCATATTCGTCTTCTGTGGATTCCAATGTGTTGTTCCAAAGCATCTTGCCGTCCTCTGAAACGGCTTTTAAGTAAGTACCGTTTCCCTCATTTTCCTGGGAACTGAAGTAGTACCTTCCGTCGTTGTACATCACACTGTTCAGTGAGGTTCCATTTTCTATCTGGTATATCTTGTCCCCGTTGCCATCTTTATCGACTTCATAGATATCCCTCTCCGTGTAAGCTAAAAGTATTTCACCATCTTTATCCAGCCTAAGACCACCCACGCCTTCATCTTCTTTTGTGAATTCCCACTCAACTTCACCATCCGATGAGATGCATAAGGCCTTGTTCTCATCATATCCTGAAGTCAAGTATAGTTTACCATCTATCATGAACATATTTATTATGTGTCCATCATCGGTGAAATCCTTCTCCCAAAGGATCTCTTGGTCTGGTGATATCTTGGTTATATTACCCTTCCATATATGGGGTAAAAATATCTCGCCTTCATCGTTAACAGCGATGTGAAAACCCCGGTGATCAACTTCCATGTCCCACTTTTTTGTACCATTATCCATATACAAGCAGTTGAGATTGTATCTTTCATCCTCCTCGGATTCACTCAGCATATACAGCTTTCCCTCCTTGACGGTGGGGAAGATCATTGGACGGCTCGAGAGATTCTGTGTCCACATCCTTTCTCCATTCTCATCGACGAGATCTATCTTTTCACCGTGCATTATGAGGAAATCACCATCCGGAACAGGATACGAATAAACCATTTCATCCTCCTCGTATTCTCTTGTCCAGAGAGGTCCCTCGGATATCGGTGAATCCGCTGCTTGCCCAGTAGCGAAAACGGGGACGGTCAAAGATACGAGTATGATCATCAAAGATAAAGCTGTCAGACCCTTATCCATCTTATCACATTCTACGATGATTGCAGTAATTTAGAATATAAAAAACTAACCGTTTCAACAAAAATCAATCTGTTTTCCTATCGATCTCATGATAACTCATTGAAACTGCAGATATATGGACGGAGAAATTTTAGACCGAGATCATCTCTTTCTTTTATGGTAGAGCAGGGCTACCGTCATAATAACTGCCACGGTCAAGAGGATATTCAGATGGGGTGAATCGCCGCCATTCTCTGATTTCTCCTCTACTTTTTTCCCTTGATATGCTAAGACTCTGCCTTCTCCGTCACTCGTTATGATGAGTCCGCTCTTAGTTATAGAGTGATGACCTCGGGAAGTCTCGTTCCCATACTCGTGCTCCCACATCAGCTCTCCGTTCAAATCGAAAGCCTGTATCTTGTACACGTTTAGAAAATCTTTTGTCGTATTCTGATATTGACAATAGATCCGTTCGTTTTCGGCTAGGCCTACTCTTAGATAACTGTGAGACGTGTTCACAAGGTTTAAATTCGACTCCCAGTTAATCTCTCCTTCTTCGGATATCGATTTTAGATGTGTATCGTTACCTTCTTTTTCCTCTGTCGTGAAATAATATTTTCCCTCATGATATATCAAATTCGTTAGTCTTTCAGCTTCCTCTACTTGATATATCTCTTTTTTGTAGCCATCTTTCGTTATTTCATATATAGTCCTCGAAGTGTAGGCATGGAGTTCATTCGCCTCTTTCTCCGGTTCCTGTAACCTGATGATCTCATTTTCGAACTCGTACTGCCATTCAACTTCTCCTTCAGATGAGATGCATAGTATTTTAGAGGTGGAAGATACAGTAGTGGCGTATAATTTACCGTCGAGAATAAAGGCTTTAGTAAAACCTAAAATCGAGTCAGAGAACTTTTTTTCCCACATGACCTCCTGATCTGAGGATATCTTGGTAATATTTCCACTAAAAGCATGAGGTGTGAAGATCTCGCCATCGTCATTCACTAATATGTGCAAACTCCAATGAGTGAGAGCTTTATCCCATATTTTTGAACCGTCTTCCATATCCAAGCAGTTCAAAAAGTAGACCTTCTCGTTATTTATCCTTGCTTCACTGAATACGTAAAGCTTACCGTTTTTGACGGTGGGCCGACCTCGAAGATTATTAGAAAACTTACTAGTCCAAAACTCATCTCCATCTTCGTTGACAAGATCCAACTCCTTTCCGTGTCTGATAAGAAGATTTCCGTTCGGAGCTGGATGATAACGGACCGTGGCATTCTCTTCGTATTCCATTGTCCATACCGGCTCTTCTGATATTGGAGAATCTGTCGTAGACTCTGACGCGAATACAGAAGGCATGAATGATATGAAAATCAGAAAGATCAAGATCATAGTCAATTTTTTCTTCATCTTTTCATCAACTTTGACTAATCATTCGATATGGTATATAAAATGATTCCGGGTTTAGAGCTGGTTTTTCTCACTGAACTCACCTCTCTCTGATCATTTTGCTCACGACCTTCCATTTCCCCGTTTTGAAACGTATCAAGTTAACAATACCCGGTATGAATAGACTCCCGAGTATTCCGGCGAAAATAGCGACGATACCAAAACCCGGTACGATTCCAAAGATGTAGGAAACGGGAAGCATCCAGGCATAGAAACCTATGAGATTGCCATAGAAAGGCCATCTGGTATCTCCGGCTCCTCTGAGTGAGCCCCGCATGATCCTATTGATCGCGTATCCTAAAACTCCAATAGCGTTTACCCAGATGAACCATTTGCTCAACGAGATCACTTCAGGTTCATCGGTGAAGATTGCCGAGATGGGTTCGGCGAAGATCGCTATGAGGAGACCGATAGGTAGCATTACGGCACAGGCTATCTTCAAAGTATCCCATCCGTAACTTTCCGCCTCCTTTTCGTTTTCTGCCCCTAAAGATTGACCGACGAGAGTGCTAGCGGCTGTTCCAAAGCCCCACGCGGGCTGCATTGCCATGAGCTGAACTCTTCTTCCGACCTGGAACGCTGCCACAGCTCCGGTTCCGAATGTAGCGAGTATCCAAAGGAAAGGAAATCTACTCAAAGTTCTAGCCATCCTCATGCTTAATAGGGGGAGAGATACCGTGAACAATTTTTTCACGACATCCGTATCCCACTGCTTTCCTTTCAACCTCAGTCTGACTCCGTATCTGTTCGAAAATAGAAGGACGAAAAAGATCATGCCCACGGCCAAATTCGTTATCGTAGTTCCCAATCCCGCGCCGAAAACTCCCAACTGGGGGAAAAACCATATTCCAAAGATCAACAGCCAGTTTAATATTATATTGAAAGGAACGCCGAAGGCCTGCACGAGCATGGGCGTGAAGGTGTTGCCGGAACCCGCGAAGCCTCTAGCGGAAATCATCGAGAAAAAGCGGAAGAAGACGCCGACCATCAGTATCCTTAGATATGACCCGCCTAACTCAACGACTCTAGCTTCGGCTCCTAAAAGCGCGATCATGTCCTCGGCGTAAAACCAGGTCAAAAGCATCAAAGGTATTGATATAAGCACAGCTATCCAAATAGACTGCTTGATCACGAAATCGGCTTCTTCGTATTCTCCGGCTCCGTAATGCTGCGAGACGAGACTTATCGTGCCGCTGGAGATTGCCAATGCGATCGCGAATCCTATGAAAAAGAACTGAAATCCAAAACCTAGAGCTGCGACTCCGACCGACCCTATAGCTATACCGACCATAAGAAAATCGGTGAGCCTGAGCGTTACTCTCAGCCCTCCGGTCAAGATCACAGGCCACGCTAGACTCATCGCTGCAGTTCCTCTCTTTTCGTCCAGCAGTCCTATCTTTGAAAGCAGCCGTGGAAGTGCTTTAACTAAGCTGTTATCTTGTGTTTTGACCGATGGTTCGTCAGGAGTCATCTTCGAACACTTTGTTTTCCGTGAATCCTAGGATAGGAGGTTAGCTATTATAGGATAAAAGGATTTTTTGGAGGTCTAATGAATCAATCGAAAGGTTATTATCCTTGCTCGTGTAAGGTGAAACCACAGGGGGTACGACAACATTTATAAATAACCCCCATCACTGAATTGAGACACGATTAAAACGATGGCGAAGGAAAATTGTTAGATTTTCCTTTCCCATGTCGGAGGAGTCAGATATGGCATTAGAAGAAAAAACAAATCCAAATCTTGTAAGCCTGATCGAAGATTTGAAGACTCAGGCAAGAGAAGAAGACGCACCTATCTGGCGAGACGTTGCGGAAAGGTTAGAAAGCTCTTCGAAACATTGGGCCGAAGTCAACCTTTCTAAAATCCAGCGGAACGTTGAGGATGGAGATATCATAATAGTTCCGGGAAAAGTTCTCGGAGCCGGTCTCCTCAGTAAAGAAGTCACCGTTGGAGCGTTCAAAGCCAGTAATAGTGCGGAAGAGAGCATAGCGGAAGCTGGCGGAGAGTTTTTGGATCTCCGCGAGCTGGCAGAACGAAAACCCGAAGGTAGCGAAGTACGTATAATGGGGTGAACAGAATGAAAGTGTATGACGGAGAAGGCAAAATTTTAGGAAGATTAGCGAGTGAAGTCGCTCAAGAGATCCTCGACGGAGAAGAGATAAGGATAGTGAACGCCGAAAAGATATTCATCACCGGTGAAAAGCAAAATATCCTGGACAAGTATAAAACGAAGAGAGCTAGAGGAAAGCAGATGAACGGGCCCAATTTTCCAAGAAGGCCAGAAAAAATCTTCAGAAGGACAGTTAGAGGTATGGTCCCTCACAGAGAACCACGAGGGCGAAAAGCATTTAAAAGGTTATACGCGTATATCGGAACGCCCTCAGAGTTCGAAGATGAAGAAATAATCGATCCAGACGTTAAAGACTCAACAGGTAAGTTGGGGCTCACGTTGGGAGAAGTGTCCGAACATCTTGGAGCAAAATTTTAGGTGTTAATATATGACTGATAAAGAACCTATTACCCGAACAGGTAAAAGAAAAGAGGCGATCGCTAAGGCGACCATCAAGCCGGGTAAAGGCAGGGTAAGGATAAATACCAAGCCTCTCGAAATATTCCAACCGGAGATGGCGCAGTTGAAGATTAAAGAACCCGTCCAGCTGGTCGGGGATAGATCAAAGGAAGTAGATATAGTCGTTAACGTTGAAGGCGGAGGCATAATGGGTCAAGCCGACGCCGCGAGGACCGCTATAGCGAATTGTTTCGTCGATTACTTGGACGATCCGGAACTCGAAGAACTTTTCAAAGAATACGACAGAAGCCTGCTCGTTTCAGATCCGAGAAGGAAACTCCCCAAGCAGCCTATGGGACCTGGAGCGCGAACGAAAAGACAGAAGTCTTACAGGTGATATTCCGATGATTGTACCCGTGAGATGTTTCACTTGTGGAAAAGTCATCGGGAACGTGTATGACGTTTACAAAGACAGAGTGGACCAGGGAGAAGATCCAGAGGACGTCCTCGACGATCTAGGTATCGATAGATACTGCTGTCGAAGGATGCTGTTGAGTCATACAGATCTGATCGACGAAGTGATGCAGTACTGAACTCTTTTTTCTTTTTTCATAATGGGGCCGTGGGGTAGCTTGGTCCATCCTTCTACCGTGGGGCGGTAGGCACCCGAATTCGAATTTCGGCGGCCCCATCCACTTCATTTCCTAATATTTAAGGATAGTTTATTCTCTAGATTATGTAGGTTTATAGAATATATGCTGAAAAGTTCTATCTCTAGAGTGAAAATACTCTTCTCATGAAAAAATAATCAAAAAATAATAGGAAAGGGGGGGTGGGAGGGTGTTATCGTGAATTTGTGAGTTCTGACTTATGACGCTAATGTAAAAACTCTCATCACTATATATAATTTTTCCTTTTTTCACCTGTACATCATCTCTCGGCTTTTTTCTGAACCTTTTTCTTCTTCCTGTTTGCTTTTTTTCTTCTTCATCTTCTTCTCTTGAGTGGAATCCGTGCCGTAAAACTTGATATCGGTCCTTTTCAAACGGAGGTATTTCTTGTCCGGCAGTTCCTGCACCTCTATAATGCCTCTAGAAGCGAGGCCCTTGACCGCCCTATGCACTTTCGGCTTGGATACCTTCAGTTCATTAGCCATCTCTTTTAGAGTCTGGGGTTTGCCTTCCATGAGTTGTTTTATTATCTTAGCTTCCAGCGAGTCGCCATCTATTTCTATCGTCATCTTTATTCACCCGAAATAAGAGTTATTTTCTACTTTTTCCTTCTCTTCGTATTCAGCCTGCTCTAGAATGTCTATATTAGCGATCATATGGCAGGGGATCAACCTGACCGTGCCTTCCTCATCGTGAGATTCGTCCAGTTCCATCCTCATCGCCTGATGCTTTCCGACCTGGATATAACCGGTAAAATATCCGCTAGTCTCCATTAGATTGTCTTTAGTGGTCAATGACTTGATCCTGTAATGAGAGCCCTCTACGAGCTGTTCCGTCTTATCGTTTACCATATCTCAATCACCTTTGTCAGTATCCTTTATCTTTTTTATGCTTTCTCCACAGTTCGGACAGGTACGACTGGTTATTATCTTTTTCCCGGAGGATAGAGAATTTATCCTCTCTACCGTCTCTCTCAGCCGCTTCATGTTGGATTCTATATTCAATTCCGTCATATGCCAAGCTTTAGATAGGTCTCCTTGTCTGAGCTTATGTCCTTTCTTCTTCACTTCACCGTCATCTTCTAGGATCAATTCTTTTTCTTCCAGCAGCTGGAGATCTTTCATCTTGTTGAGATGTCTGTAAACAGTAGGTTTTGTAGTGTCCAGTATAGTAGCGATCTCGTCCATGGTCCAGTATTTGTCCGGTTTTTTCAAGAAACAGTCAGTCCATAACCTGAAAGGGACGCTCTCGTAAAGCTCTTCTCCGCTTTTCCTCCCGGAGAGATATCCTATATCGAGTAGAAAGTCCTCAAGGATCTCTTCTAAATTGTTGGATACTTTGGGTTTATGATCCGTAACCTGTATTTTGAAATCCATCAAATGTAATGAAGGAAGCTCGGCATATAATAATTTTGGAAGGTTGAAGACGAGTGTTTTTGATTAGATGTAGGATGGTTCCTTTTAAAAGATAGGTTTAGATTCTCGTCAAGTAAAAGTTTATATACTGGCTCGCAAAAATGAAAGCATGATGTCAGGTAAATTAGAGGTAATAGTGAAATTTTTCGCATCCGCTAGGGATGTAGTCGGTGAAAAAGATCTTACCATCGAATTAGAAAAAGAGTCGAAAGTCGACGACCTCATGAGTCACCTTTACGACCGATATCCCGATCTGGAAGAGATGAAAGAGCAGTTGCTCATCTCAGTCAACAAAGACAGAACGGATAAAGACGAACCTCTAAAAGACGGTGATGAGATCGCAGTTATGCCTCCAGTGACCGGCGGATGAAGTTCTGAAAAATTTTTATTCTACAATTTTAACTTCCGGCCCGTCCATCTCTACCTTGAGTAAGGACTTAATGTTTACGCCAAATTCTTCTTCCAATTCTTCTTTCACACCGACTTTTTCGAAGACGACTACTACATCACATATCTCGACTCCGATATCTTGGAGCGCCTCGATGATAGCTCTCAAGGTCCCTCCGGTACTCAACACATCGTCTATCAGGAACACTTCGTCTCCTTCCTCTACAAAATTAAGATACATCTCGGATTCGGAATATCCCGTTGACTTGTCGATAGATACTTCGTCTTCGAGCCCATATTCTCTTTTCCTTATGAACTTGTAAGGTATTCCGGTTTCCATAGACAGCGCCGCACCCAAGGGAAAGCCCATCGATTGGGCGGTCAAAATGTAATCGCAGTCTAGCTCTGCTCTCTTTTTCACCGCCTTCACCACCTCGTGCAGCAAGTCGGGTTCGACCAAGGGTAGACCGTCTGAAAGAGGATGTATAAAATAGTGATAGTCGTCCATCTTAACAACTGGGCATTCTTTCACGGATTTCTTCAATTTTTCCAGCATCATATCACCTTCGAAGCCAAGTTTTTAGCTTTTTTGGTCGCCTTTTCGATTATTTGCTCTTCTCCATCGACCTTTCTATCTCTCATAACTATCGAGCCGTCGATGATCACGTCTTTGACCGCAGAACTATCCATCGAATATATAAGATTCGATTTTAAATCATGGTCCGGCATCGCTTTGACGTCTTTTTCGATCAGTATCAGGTCCGCCGATTTACCTTCCTCTATAACTCCGGAATCGAAGTTCAACGCTGTCGCTCCTCCAACCGTCATCATGTCGTACACTTCTTCTGCATCCATCAGGGTCGCGTCTCCTGACATCTTCTGCTGTAAAGCCGCGGTTTTCGCCTCTTCGATCATGTCGAGATTGTTATTCGATACCGCTCCGTCGGTTGCGAGAGTCACATCGACTCCTTCCTCCTTCATCTTACCGTAATCCATGGGTTTTCCCACTCCTAGTTTCATATTTGAAGAAGCGTTGTGGCATACGGTGGCGCCGTTTTCGGCCAGAAGTTCATGATCTTTATCTTCGAGCCATACGCAGTGTGCCGCTGTGAGCTTTTCGTTCAGCATGCCGACTTCGTCGAGATATTCCGTAAAAGGTTTGTCGTGAGAATCCATGAAATCGTTCCTCTCCTTTTCGGTTTCCGCCAAGTGGGTGTGGATCAAGATATCTTTTTCTTCAGCGTACTCGGCTGACCACTTCAGCCCTTCCTTTGAGACGGTGTAAACGGAATGAGGACCTACAGCGGGTTCGACTAGATTTGAGTCTTCGGCATAATCTACGAATTCTTTTGTAGCTTCCTTCTCCTCTTCCAGCTTAGATCCCTCGTTCTGATCTATCAGGCCGTAGCTCAGTACAGCCTTCATGCCCATCTCTTCTACCGCGTCGAGGGCTCTCTCCATGAAGAAGTACATGTCGCTGAAAGCTACCGTGCCGCTCTTTATCATCTCCAAACACGCTAACTTCGTGCCCCAGTAGACGTCTTCAGCGGTCAAATTTTCTTCTAGAGGCCAGACTATGTTCGGCCACGCGTCCCAGAAATTCTTATCGTCGGCTACACCTCTGAACAGGGTCATCGCGGCGTGAGTGTGAGTGTTGAAGAATCCGGGCGAGAGTACTTTTCCTTCAGCGTCTAGAACATTTTCCGCTTCTTCACTGCGGCTTATACTCTTTATTTTACCCTCATCTATCAAAACGTCCCATCTTCCATCTCTGTCGAACAATTCAGTATTCTTCACAGCTAAAGCCATGGATATCTACCTCTGCTTCAAAAACCTTACAAGTATAGATTTCACGTTCTCCCAGTTGTCTTGCGCCGTGTCGACTATTTCTTCATAATCCAGCTCTTCCCTTATGCCGTTGCCGTAATTGTCGATCGTCGTCACGGCAGCATAATCTATAGCGGCTTCTTTGCTCAGAGTGGCTTCATGGGCCATCGTCATGCCGACGAGATCACCATAGTTTTTCAGTATGTTGACTTCGGCTTCCGTCTCCAGCCTCGGTCCGTGAGTTTGGACATAAACGGTGTCTTGCGATATCTTTTCTTGATCGGACTTTTCCGCCGCATTTATCAGATCGTCTCTCAACTCTTCCGACAGTCCCGGAGTCACGTGCTTTATCTTTTGATTGTAAAAAGTTATAGGATTCCAGAAGTTGACGTAATCCTCGGGTATCGAGATCGAGGGCACGTCTATATCTTCATTCAAAGCCCCGGCGGAACAGATGCCTACTATCTCGTCCACTTCCTCTTGAAGAGCGTGTATATTGGCTCTGTGATTTATCCTGTGAGGAGGGATATCGTGACCTCTGCCGTGCCTCAGCAGTAAAAAAGTCTCCTCGCCTTTCAACTCGCCTTTGAAAATAGGTGAAGAAGGCGTGCCCCACGACGTCTTTTTATCGAGCTTTTCCTGAACATCGAACTCATCCCAATCTTTGAGTGCGGTTCCTCCGATTATTCCTATCCGGGACATCAGATCACTGTTGCTAGAGTTATTTACCGAATTTTAATATTTTTGGGTAGCGCTCAGATTGGAGGATAGCTCAAGAAATCGGTCTAATCCTCTTTCAGTTAATAGCCAAGAATAATGATTTTTAGTTATATTCGCTTTCTAAATTATTTCTAACGATTTGATAGGAAAATGTATAAATAGATGTCATACTTTTGTATGAATTATGATAGAAGTGGAGATGAAGGTGGGGCCTAAAGGGCAGGTGGTCATTCCTTCCGTTTTTAGAAAAAATTTCAACATCCATAGCGGAAACAAAGTCATATTCCAAGCCGAAGGAGATCGACTGGTCATCAAGCGGGCAGATAAAGGTACTGTAGATAAATTAGAAAAGATCGCAGAAGAAACTGAAAAAGTAGATGTCGATTCAGATAAAGATTACGATGAAAGGATGAAGGAGCGGTTGGAATGAAATATCTAGATTCCAATACCCTGATCTATGCCACACTAAATAAAGGTAGTAAAGGCGAATGGTGCAGAGATTTGCTGAGTAGGATAGAAAATGGGGAAGAAAGAGCCGGCACCTCGTATCTCACTTATGACGAGGTATTTTGGAAGGTCAATAAATCTTCATCCAAGAAATATGCGCTAGAGGCTACCGAATGTATACTGACTATGCCTAACTTGAGATTCTTTGAAGTTGATGGAGAAATCATATGGAAAGCCCATGAGTTTATCGAAGAAGAAAGCCTTGATCCTAGAGACGCCATCCATTTAAGCACTGCAATCAACCATGGGATATACACCGTAGTCACTGAGCACTCTGATTTCGACCAAATCAGAGATGTAGATAGAGAATGGATCGGTCTTGAATAAAGAAAATTTATTCTTATGGAGACTCTCCCGAAATCTATTTTAATCTATAACTCCTTTATATGAAACGGTGATAGGATATGTTAGCGGAATTTTCGATAGTCCCTCTAGATAAAGGGGTGAGCTTGAGCGATTACGTCTCTAAGATAATAGATATGGTGGACGAAAGCGGTA
>CAZPCW010000059.1:0-12510 GCA_964585175.1 uncultured Thermoplasmata archaeon | reverse complement strand
CCCTACGATGAACGAAGAGGAGTCCATCGGAGACGTGATGGACGAGATAAACGATGCTCTTTCAGGGGAGGATTATGAAGTCTTGATCGTAGATACTGAATCTACCGACAGAACCCGAGAGATAGCCCGTTCCAAGGGAGCTAGAGTCGTAGAAGAGCCCAGGCGCGGATATGGAAGAGCATACAAAACGGGATTCGAAGAGGCCGATGGAGATATTCTTGTGACTTTAGATGCTGACTGCACTTATCCCGCCTCTAAGATACCTGAATTAGTAGTTATGATAGAAAAAGAGGGATACGAATTCATAAGTACCGATAGACTTTCCAACATCTCTTCTGACGTTATGGGATGGATGCATCGTTTTGGAAATTGGGTGCTTAAAGCCACTATGAACTTTCTTTTCAGTACAGATCTCAACGATTCACAATCCGGTATGTGGGTGTTCAAAAAATCAGCTTTGAGACATCTTAACGTTACCAGCGACGGTATGCCTTTCTCAGAAGAGATAAAGATAGAGGCTATAAGGAAAGGGGTCAAATTCGACGAAGTGCCCATCGATTACAGGAAAAGAAAAGGAGAGGCAAAGATACGTTCCGGCAAGGACGGTCTTAAAAACTTAATCTTTTTATGGAAAAAAAGGCTAGGACTGGTTTGAATAGTATGAAAAAAGTAAAGATATCGCCTTCGATCCTATCCGCGGATTTCTCCGATCTTAAAAGCTCTGTCGAGTCCGTAGAGCTAACGGAATGGCTTCATCTTGACGTGATGGACGGCCATTTCGTTCCTAATCTGACGTTCGGTCCCTGCGTGATAGAATCTATTAGGGATAAGAGCGATCACGTTTTCGATACCCATTTGATGATCTCCGAACCTGAAAAGTACTTGGACGAGTTCGTCGAAGCCGGTTCAGACATGATAACCTTTCACGCGGAAGCGGTAGATGATATGGAAAGAGTTACAAAAAAGATCAAGGGTAAAGATACTAAAGCGGGTATCAGCTTGAAACCCGATACTTCGATCGACGTTCTATCGGATGACTTGATCCAAAAGTTAGATCTTATTTTGGTTATGACCGTTGAACCGGGTTTCAGCGGACAGTCTTTCATGCAAGAAGTAGTGCCGAAGATAGAGAAAACTAAAGAAAGGATCGACCAGCTGGATACAAATGTCGATCTAGCGGTCGACGGAGGTGTGTCTCCAGAAACTGCACCGGAGGTCGTAGAAGCTGGAGCGAACGTATTGGTTTCGGGTTCATCGGTTTTTGAAGGAAACATAAAAGAAAATTTAAGAAAATTAAGAGAATCCTTCAAGTGAAGATATTTATCGCTCCCATGGAAAACGTCTGTCTAAAAATTTTGTAAGACTTTCCCTTTCCTCACTTACTAACTTATCCCTTGCAACAAAAGTGGCTTTTTCAGGAACGAACTGATTGATGTCACTGCCCAGATCGAGTTCATCCATTATATCGGTCAGTGCCTCTTCGACTTTGGTGTATTTCCTTTTCCTGTCAACCCAAAGTCTATCTTCCTCTAGATAGGCCTCGTCAGAGTATTTTTCGATGAAACTTTCAGTGTTGGATACCCAAACCGGGGGACCTTTATGCTTCACCGCTTCGGGGAGCTCTCGACTTTTCAATTCAAAGGTGAGGAGTAAAGTGTTTTTCTGAACGAAAAAATCGGAATGCAGTATCTCGAAATCTTTATGTTTCAGCTGGTGGCTGAGCTTCCGTAAACATTTCTGGACCTGCGGGTAGAGGTTATCTTCTACCACGTCTGGTCTAGGAATCTTAACACCTAAAAGATCCGTACCCCTTGATTCAACTTCTTCTAACAGCTTTTCTTCACTTTTTACATCTAATCCATTCGGAAAGAAAAATTCCATCCGTGGTTCTTCTAAAAATCGTTTGGATGAAACTATGAAAAGAGCGAATTTCTCCATCGAGACGGGTGAAGCGACATTCCTTTCTGGATCGACTGGATCTATGACTATAAGTGGGTCTTCAAAATCCTTTTCGCCTTCCTTTATCTCGATACTTTTACCGGGTTTCCAGTCTCTAGCGTTCCGCAGCAGCTCTTCAAAAGAACCGTATTTTAGAATAAGGAGTTCACAAAGGTAACCCGAGAAGCCCCAGACTTCAGCTTTTGCTCCATACGCTCCGATACCTTTGAGGAAAGCTTTTAAAAGGATAGCATCATCTTTTTGTTCTTCGTTCATCTCTTCTATTATATAATCGGTATGAAAGGGAGTCCTATCTACAGCCGATTTCATATTCGTAACATTATCTATATTATAGCAGGGAACTATATCGACCTCGTATCCTTCGAATCTGCCATAAATATACGGATGCTCGGCGTACTTTTCTTTGCTATCGTTCAATATCTCTCTACCTATCTCTAATATCTCTTTTTCCATAGTTTCTCTAGAGGTAGAAAGAGGATATTTTACGAATATATCTATATCTGGATTTTTCTGACAGGTACCCTTTGAAACCGATCCAACCACTCTAGGTTCGTTCTCCTCTTCGAGTTTTTCATCTAGTATATCTAATAGTTTTTCACTCGTCCTTTCGATAGCCTTTCTCTCCTTTTCTGTCGGCTTGACTCGAGCTAGAACCTCTTCTTTTACCTTCTTTAGCTGCATGATACCCGTATATCTCCTTCTAACAACCGTTTTGGTGGTTTAAAATTTTCGAAGAAGCAGAGCGTTAGAGACTACTCTTGCCCTTACTGCATGTTTGTACAAAAATACTAAATATTTATTTATACTTATATCATTTGTTTAGAGATGGTATCTCGCTCGGTTAATGAGATGGGTGACAAAAAAAGATGCGGCAGAGAGTGAAAATAGTCAAAGATCCTGAAGATATAAAGATTTGTATAGAAAAAACCCGAAGAAAGATCCTATCTTTGCTTAGAGTGAAGAATATGACCATCTCTCAATTATCTGAAGCTTTAGATAAAGATCAATCTACCCTATACCGGCACATGAAAAAATTGAAAAATGCCGGTTTCGTGGAAATAGTGGACGAAAAGAAGGAATATCACATCCCTGAAAAAATTTACGGTAGAACGGCTAAAGAACTATATTTCGTTCCGGAAGAACCGGATATAGATGAAGGGGACCTTGATATCGGAGTTCAAAAGGAAAACGTGATAAGAGCTTTGAAAGTTCTAGATAATTTAGGACATGAAAACGACCAATCTGACGAATTAGTAGAGAAATGTTACGAATGGCTCTACAATTTTGACGAAAAGATAAATCGTTTTTTGGAAGAGAACGACGATATGGAAGAAGTGGTTGATCCATATGCAATGAAAGTTGTAGATAGACTACTACCTCTGCTTGAGGAAGAAAAGGATTCCGACGCTAAGGAGCTAAAAGAGGAGCTAAAAGAACACATCGATATCTGATTTTTGACTGAGATCTACGAGAGATCGATTTAAACTGATTAGACGGTTTCGATGAAAAAAGTATTATACTAAATGTTTTTCTTAAGAAACGTGCCGTATTGGCCGTGGTGGTGTAGCTTGGCAGCATGCGGGACTGTGGATCCCTTGGCTCGGGTTCAAATCCCGACCACGGCCCTATATTTTGGGCGTGTGTCTATGTTAATATTTTTATCATTTAAATACTAGTATGTGGAGAAAAAACCAAGTTTCCGAGTTCTAGCGAATAACTTACCCTCGGCCGAAAACATTAAAAGCGAAGTGTGGGTGGATTAATTGATGGATGATTTCTGCGATAATTGTGGTTCACTCCTCAAGTCCAAAAACGGGGAAAGATTCTGCCCGAGATGCGAACGTTCTACAAGCACACAAAAAAGGAGTGTGAAAGGAGACGGAAGGTTTTCGATCGACGATGATCTGTTTCCCTTTCAGAATATCAGAAAAGGGCAGAAACAGTTCATGGATGACGCAGAAGAGGCCTTCAGAAACGAAAATACACTGATAGCCCACGCCCCCACCGGCATAGGAAAAACCGCGGCTGTACTACCCTCGGCGGTGAAGACCAAAAACGAAGATGAAAAGATCCTTTTCCTGACCAGTAAACAATCTCAGCACAATATAGCTATCAACACCATAAAGAATATGCCTAACCGGGTGAACGCCATCGACGTCATCTCAAAGAAGAACATGTGTTTGAGGGAAGAATCCAAGCTCCCCTACCCGGTTTTTGAGGAATTCTGCAGCGAAAAGGGCCAGAGCCAGTGCAACCTTTTCAATAAGAAGATGTCAGAAGTTGTAGAAAAATTGAGCAGCGAAACGAGACACGTCTCCGAGGTGATAGACTTCTGCAGCTCCTACCAAGTTTGCCCCCACAAAAGCGCTCTCGTCGCGGGACAGAACAGCGATATAATCGTGTGCGATTACAACTATATCTTTTCCGACATCAGAGAGAGGATATTCGATCTCATCGATGTGGAACTTCAGGACGTTTCACTGATTATCGATGAGGCGCACAATTTACCCGACAGGATCAGAGGTAATCTGGAAGAAAGTCTCAACGTCAATCTTTTGGAGGACGCCTTCAACATACTTCAAGGTTATTCTTCATCACTCAGCAGTTTCATGAGCAGATTAGCCACTGAATTGACGGGGATAAGTTCGGAGGAGAAAAGGATAAAGAAGGAATTTTTAGACTCGAAGATAGAAAATGCACTCAAAGGAGGGCTTTCTCAGTTCAGCTCTTTAGAAGATTTGTTAGGTGATCTAGAGATAGTAGCTAGAGACATAATCGAAGAGGATTCGTCGGCGACGGCACCGATGCGAGTTTACTCTTTTCTCGATACCTGGCGTGAAGAAGGTGAAGAGATATTCCGTTCGATAGAGAGCTCACCTACAAAGATCAACGTTAAGCTTTTGGATCCGTCAAAATATAGTAAAGAGGTATTTAAAAAAGTGAAAGGCGCTGTATTGATGAGCGGCACTTTACATCCCGGCGAGATGTACGCCGATATTTTAGGGATAGATAGGGCAAAGATCAAAAAATACTCATCTCCCTTTCCAAAAGAAAACAGAAAAATAGTCAGTTCCGACCACCTCACGACCGCTTACAAGGAAAGAGGACTCAACATGTACCAGGCCTACGCGAATTCCATAGCCGACGTGGCCAATAACACTCCCGGAAACGTGGCGGTCTTCTTCCCCTCGTATTCGCTTTTGAATCACATCTACGACCGATTGGATATGGTCCACCTGGAAAAAGATATAATCATCGAAGAGAGGGAGCACACGAAAAAGGAAAAGAAGGAACTGGTGGATAGGCTCAAAAAAAGTGATGATAATCTGCTTTTAGGTGTTCAAGGAGGAAGTCTCTCGGAAGGAGTAGATTACAGAGATAACATCCTTTCCTCCGTGATAATAGCCGGTATACCTTTCCCTCCGCCTTCTACGGAAGTAGAGGCTCTCGAAGAATACTATCAGAAAAAATTTGGAAAGGACAAGGCCTACAAGTACGCTAGAGTTTATCCCGCGATGAACAGAGTTCTCCAAGCAGCGGGACGTCCTATCAGAAGTAAAACGGATCGAGCACTCATAGTATTAAAAGATAAAAGGTTCAACTACGAAAGGTATAAAGGACACTTACCGAAAGATTTTGATTTCAGCGTAGCGAACGATCTGAAAGAAACTTGCAAAGATTTCTTTAGCCAGTGAGATAAGTGGTCAATCCTCTTCTTCCTTCAGATATTCCATCTCATCCCAGATGATCTCGTGCTCAAACCCGTTTGTTTCAAGGAAATTTGATATTTCAGCGGTGATCTCTTCTATCTCCGATTCTTCTTCGTCTATTCTCGGGTAGAGAAAGAACTCTACATTTTCCCTATCGAGCGGGAAGATCAATCTGTACCGAGCTTCTTTATTATGCCCTGTAGGTTTCCTGTTGTTCTTCAGATCTTTCAGATTCTGCCTGATAAGCATCTGCTTGTATTCCTCTCCGCCGTCCTCCACTTCCTGATCGGCTACTTCCATGAATAGTTCGTAAAGTTCCGGAAATATCGGAGCTAGATCTTTGTACTCTACTTCCTCGTCAAATCTTATCATGCTGTTATGCTTTGTAACTACCATTTCTTTTTCTTCGTTTTTTGCCATGTTTTTCCCTCTTTCATCGTTTTTTGCAATCCTTTAATAAAGAATTGGGACGACTTACGGATACTTTACCAGTTATGTGGTCAACTATATATTTAATGGTTCATCTTCAGAGCCTTCGATAGGATCGACCGATATAGTGAGATCATTTCCTTCTATAGTCCAATCTTTCTGCAGTCCTTCTCTCTCGCCCTTGTCCAATCCTCTAGAGAGCGTTTCCTTTTGAATGTATTCTCTCATCTCTTCGATAGCGCTTTCGAGTCTTTCATCGCCTTCGAAGGAGGTCTTTATCTTTTGAGTATATCCGAGTTCGAGCTCCTTTCTCATCGTTTGGATCCTTCTCACCACGTCTCTGACCAAACCTTCGGTCTTAAGGTCTTCGTCTATCTCCACGTTCATGTATACTTTAAGATCCTGACTCTTACTGAATTCGTAGCCACTTTTTACCACTTCGGAAATCTCGAGGTCTTCCTCTTCTATTTCGTACCCGTCGATCTCGACTATACCCTCCTTCTCTATCTCTTCTACCACTCTACCTGGATCCGCTTCCTCGATAGCTTCAGCGACATCCTCCGCATCACCTTTGAATTTGGGACCTAAAGAGGAGTAATTGGGCGAGATCTCGTGCTCTTTCAGACCGTCGTCGCTCTCGAGCACTTTCAATTCTTTCACGTTCAGCTCGTCTTTCAATATCTCTTCGAAGAGTTCGACCGCCTCTTCAGTTTTCTCTTCGGCCTTTACGACAATAGCTTCTTTCAGAGGTTGTCTGAGCTTTATATCTTCTTTCTGCCTCGCGTTTCTACCCAATTCCGCTATATCTATGACTTCCGCCATGTGTTCTTCGAGTTCTCGATCTATCTTTTCATCGTCCTTCTCGGGATACTCTAACAGGTGTACGGATTGGGCACTTTCTTCCACCGGAAATATCGTTCTCCTGTATATCCTCTCAGCGACGAAAGGAGTAAAAGGAGCCATCAACTTAGTGAGATGTTTCAGTACGTGATAAAGCGTGTTGTAGGCGCTTTCCTTCTCAGCTTCAGTACCTTCCCAGAATCTTCTTCTGCTCCGCCTTAAGTACCAGTTCGATAGCTGATCGATGAATTCTTCTATCGCTTCTACAGCTCTATAAGCTTCGAGTTCATCTAGAGAATCTCTTACCTCTGACGTTACTGTATTTATTCTAGAGATCAACCAGTCATCTATCTCGTCGTTTATACTGTAATCCTCTTCAGGAGTGAAGTCGTCTATATTGGCGTTATTCGTGAAGAACGAGACCACGTTGAACAACGTATTGATGGTCTTGTTGATCTTTTCATTTGCTAGGTCCTCGCTGAACCGGGAAGATTTCCAGACAGGCGAATCTAAGAAGCAGAGTCTTGTTGGGTCTGAACCTATTTCGTCGAATATCTCGTCGGGTTCGACCACGTTCCCTTTACTTTTGCTCATCTTTTCGCCGTCTTCATCTAGAACTAATCCTAGTGTGAGACAGCTCTTGTAAGCGGGTTCGTCATGAAGAAGCGAACTTATGGAAAGCAGGCTGTAGAACCAACCTCTAGTTTGATCCAGGGCTTCAGTAATGAAATCTATCGGGAAAGATTCCTCGAATTTATCTTCGTTCTCGAAGGGATAATGGAACTGAGCAAAAGGCGCGCTGCCGCTATCATACCAACAGTCTATCACGTACTTTACGCGCTCCATCTCATCTCCACATTCTGGACATTCCAAATTTACCCTATCCACGTACGGTCGATGAAGTTCGAAATCTTCCGGAAGTTCTTCCGTTGCCATATCTTTCAATTCTTCTATACTGCCGACGCAGTGCTGATGGCCTTCGTCGCATATCCATATGGGCAGTGGAGTACCCCAGAACCTGTTCCTGCTCAACGACCAGTCCTTCAGATCCTCCAAGAAGTTGCCGAATCTTCCATGTTTCAGGTGTTCGGGTTTCCAAAACACTTCTTCGTTGTTATCTATCAGCTTCTGCTTTTCCTGCGATGCCCTTATGAACCAGCTTTCCAAGGCATAATATAAGAGAGGTGAATCGCATCTCCAGCAAAATGGATAGGTATGTGTAACGGTGTCTCTCTTTAGAAGATCTCCTCTTTCTCTGAGGCGCTTCATTATATCTTCGTCCGCGTCTTTCACAAATTCTCCCTCGTATTCGGGCACTTGGTCGGTAAATTTACCGCTTTCATCTACCGGATTAACGAGAGATACACCTTCTTCACTGCAGAGATCATAATCGTCTTCACCGAAAGCGGGAGCGACGTGGACTATTCCCGTACCTTCTTCGAGACTTACAAAATCAGAAGCGGCGACGTAATGACTCTTACTATCCGAATCCACATAATCAAATATAGGTTCGTACTCTTTTCCGAGAAGTTCTTCTCCTTTGATCCTTTCGAGGATATCGGCATCGTCGAAGATCTCTTCGACTAGCTCTTCTGCAAGATAATATTTTTCTCCTTCGTATTCCACTAAAGCATAATCCAGATCTTCATTCACTGTGAGAAGTAGATTAGATATCAGGGTCCAGGGTGTAGTGGTCCAAGCCAGTAGATAGGCGTCTTCGTCTTTCATCTTGAATCTTATGTATATCGAAGGGTCTTCTGTCTGTTCGTATCCCTGAGCTACCTCATGACTTGAAAGCGGAGTTCCGCAGCGCGGACAATATGGCACAACCATGTGACCTTTTTCGAGAAGATCGTTTTTCCAGTGTTGCTTTAGACTCCACCAAACGCTCTCGATATAATCGTCCTCCATGGTGATATAGGCATTATCGTAATCGATCCAAAAGCCCAATCTTTCACTCATTTCTCTCCATTCTTTCTCGTATTCGAAAACGCTCTCCCTGCACATCTGGTTGAACTTTTCCAGACCGTAGTCTTCGATCTCGTCCTTCGAATCTATACCGAGTTTCTTTTCAACTTCGATCTCGACAGGCAGACCGTGGGTGTCCCAACCCGCGATATTCGGCACGATCTGATAACCGTCCATGGTTTTGTACCTGAGATAGGTATCCTTTACCACCCTAGTCAGCACATGACCGATGTGGGGTAGTCCATTGGCGGTGGGAGGTCCTTCCGTGAATCCGAACTTTTTATCTCTTTCTCTGTTCCTGCTCCTCTCAGGTACGTTGTTATGCTGCCAAAATTGTATTATTTCTTCTTCCTTCTCGGGAAGAGGGGCTTCTTTATCGATTGGTTCGAAATGTCCATTTTTTTCACTCATGCCAATATCCTCCAAACATAACAAAAAACTATAAGCTGGGCGGATGAGTCATTTACTCTTCGATGATGATTATCTTGAAGTCGTAGACAGCCCAGCTCATCGATTTTTTTAGAGAAAGTTAGAGTATATAAAGGTTGTTGTAAGGAGGTGATAAGAGATCGTTTATATCTTATTGGAGAGAGTTGAGAACTGGTTAATAAGCGCATTTATTAGACTATTGTCTAATTCTCTTTGAGTCAATTGTGGATAAAACTTAAATATTATTCAATCATTTTCCTTTGCCGATAATATGGAGTCTGAGGATTTAGAACCAGGTGATGTAGTCAAAAATTCAAAGTACGGACACGTTGTAGTGGATGAAACCTTCAAAAGTCCTCCTCACGGTATCAGGATCAAAGGCCACACATATGAGAGATGGGAAAAAAAGAAGATAATCGTGGATCTGGAGGAATGCGAGGTTTGTGAGTGAGAAAACTTTTTTTTATTCTTCCTTTATCTTTTCCGGAGCGTCGGCTAAGGTTATCAGAGAATCTATCTCCATGAAATGGAGGTCTCCAAATACCACCAGCGAGTGAAGTCCGGGGCCAAAATCATGATCTTTTAAATCCTCTGGATATCCGGCCTTTATCTCGGGCTCTGTCGATCCCACCCGCGCCAGTCCAGCGAGGAGACTCTCTTCGTCGATGAGTCCTTCGTTCTCACTGTTTTCCAGTTCCACTAGTGCCTCTATACCTTCGCTAACGTCCATGTAGTCCTTAGATTCAGAATTTATATCCAGTAGAACCAAGGTGTGAAGACCTCTTTCGTTGTTTTCCAATATATTCTTGTAGGGGCTGGAAGGATATTTTTCACCGTCTCTTTTGAAAGGAAGAGTAACTGTCCTACCGAACTTATAGTGCTGTAAACCCAGGGAGGAGGGTACGGCAGAAAATATAGAAGAAGAATGGATCAGCTTCGTTTTTATTCCTTTTTCTTCCGCTCTCAACCTGATATCCACGTGAGTGGTGGCCGCCATCGGATCTCCGGCTGTCAGAAATACAGTTTTTTTCTCCCTTGCCTTTTCTACCGGAAGTGCTTTTTCCTCCACTTCATCTCTAGTTAGGATTTCGATTTCACTATCCAGTTGTTCTTCGATCTCTTGCACCGTACTTCCGGCCAGATTGCTGGTATACTGCTCTAGGTAGATAACATCCGCGTCTCTAACCGCTTCTAGCCCTTTAACGGTGATATCTTTCTCGTCGTAAAGTCCTAAACCGATGAATATTAATTCTCCCATGTATATACCTCTCTGACATGCTCTGCTTGAAAGTTCCTAAAAGTGAAGGTGAAGAGGTAAGAAATAAGCTTTTGGAAAGGGATCTGCTCTATCAGCGTGGTAAGATAGATTCTGATAAAGATCATCTTTACATACCTTTGAATGAAGATATGAAAGAGAAATTGAGCGGGTTAGAGTATCCTCTCGTCGAAAGGGAGGTGGAGGAAAGAGAAAAAAAGGAGCGTAATTATAGAGAGCTCGTAGATATACCCGAAGGGTTGAAAGAAAAACTTCCATCCAGCTATGACGTCATAGGAGATATAGTACTGATAAAATTGCCGGAAGAGCTGGAAAATTACAGAGGAAAGATCGGAGATGCATTGTTGGAGACCCATAAAAACGTGAACACGATTCTGGAAGACAGAGGAGTTCATGGAGAATTTAGGATAAGAGAAGTTAAGCACATCGCGGGGGAAGAAAAAACCGAAGCTGTTTACAGAGAGCATGGAGCAAAATTTGAAATCGATGTGGAGAGAGCTTATTTTTCACCAAGACTCGGTACGGAGAGATGGAGAGTGGTAAAAAAGGTAGATGAAGGCGAAAAAGTGTTGGATATGTTCGCCGGAGTCGGACCTTATACCGTTCTGATAGGTAAGAACGTAGACGTGAGCCATATCTACAGTATAGATCTGAACCCAGAAGCGATCAAATATCTGAAGAAAAACGTCGAAAGAAACGGACTCGAAGATATGGTAACTATATTTGAAGGCGATGCGGAGGAGATCGCACCTGATCTTTCCTGTGATAGGATAATAATGAATTTACCACACTCTTCGAAGAACTTTATAGACTCCGCGCTGTCAGCGGTAAAGGAAAGAGGTCGTCTGCACTACTACGAGATAATCGAGGAAAAAGAAAGAGAAGAAAGTCTCGAAGAATTGACGGAAATGATCGAAAGAAAGGGATATGAAAGCCGAGTAGACAAAAAAAGAGAGGTCAGGACTTATTCAGCGACCAAAGTTCAGATGGCCTATGATATAGAAGTGGTTGAAAAGGATCAATCCTAGTCCTCGTAGAACATCAAAACCGTTTTGCCCCTTGTCTCGGCGAGCTCTCCTATCGACTTTTCTTTGATTTCTTTAGCTATCTCTTCTACGTCCTGGACCGGATTATTTCTCAATATCTTTATCTTGACGATCTCGTTATTATCCAATTGATTATCCAGTTCCTCTATCAGCGAATCGGTGACTCCATTTTTTCCCACGTGGAGCGTGGTTTGTAGTGACTGCCCTTTTTCTTTTACTTTTTCTATATCCATAGTTTGTCTCTCTTTTTACTGTCTTGCAGTCAAAGCGTGCTATTAATGAGTTTCGATGTTTAAAAGGAAGAGGTCCTAGCCCTGATTAGAGATTATGGATCTCTATTTAAAGATGTATTTATAAATAGAATAAATTTTACTATTGGAAGCAGTATCTCAAGAAAACAAAAATCTAAGGTTGGGTTAGTTAACTGACCTCATAATCGCTACTTCTCAATGAGCTTACAACATCCTTCATCACAAAATCGTACTTAGGAGGCCTTTTAGGCAGAATTTCTAGGTCTTGTTTCCATTCGGGTTTTGATGTCTTGATGTCTATTCTTGGAGTGATGTCTACAACTTCCATCTTTTCTTCGAATGATTGATGGAATTCATCGAGATGTTGGAAGAAGGTAAAGAAAAATTCGTGGAATAGCACAGAGACTATCACTGATATCGGGGTATGAAGGTAGAAATATTTATTATGCCCTATATTCATATTGAATAGACGTCTTTAGAAGCACCTTTTCGGTGTGGATGAGGTTGACGATGTGATGATCAGGCAGATGTATGATTAGTTGAAAAGAATGGAGGGTATGATATAGATGGAGATAAGAGAGATAAGGGCTCTATGGGGGCCG
>CAZPCW010000058.1:0-13155 GCA_964585175.1 uncultured Thermoplasmata archaeon | reverse complement strand
TGTAAGAATTTTGACAAAAATTCTAACAAAATCGAAATCGCTGATTTCGATACTTAGAGGAATGTAATTCCTCGTAAAGTTGTGGATAACGCGACGCAATTGTAAATAAGTTGCGTTTTCCACTATAATTTCTTTTCAAATTTCAAAATGTCTGTTAAGAATTTCAAGAATTTTATTGGGCCGATATTTAAGAAATTTGAAGGAAAGAGATCGGATCTTAAGATCAGTTTGATGGGCTTTTTTCTCCAAGGGCCCTAGGAGGTCATCTTCTAGTGGGGGTTTGTGCAGACATCTCTTCAAATCCTATTATCTGGTAGTGTGGCCACAATCGGCTATTCTACATTCCTTACAGCGGGCCCATATGCAGTGTGTCATATCGTAAATGTAGGTGATATTGAAGCGCTGAAGCAGAATCTAAGAAATATGCCGTTTAGGTTATTATTGGGGCTGTAGGTAGGATATCTATTCCAAAGGGTGATTTCAAAATCTAAACAATCTTCCTCCTGATGAGACCGCGCTTCCAAAAATCTTTTACTTAGAAACAAGATTCCAATCCGTGAAAAGAAACGATAAGAGTCAAAGATTTCTTTCTCGAGTGCTGAGGGACTATTATTCTACCGTAGATCCCGAATTACCTTATAGGTTCACGATGAGAGAGTTCGCCTTTGTATATTTCGACAGCGAAGGTATGCACCGACCGGTTTCTTTCCGATCTAAATCCGAAGCTAGAAACTTTCTGAAAGATAAGACTCCGTTACATTCCTATTACTCTACAGCTTATTACTCCAATCCACAAGACCCGATGGCCGAAAAGGAATGGCTCGGCGCCGATCTCGTATTCGATTTGGACGCTGATCATCTCCCCGGAAGCGAGGAGCTGAATTACGTAGAACAGCTGGCAAAAGTTAAGGAAAAATGTAAACTGCTGATAAACGATTTTCTGAGGGATGATTTCGGCTTTGAAAAAGACGATTTAGAACTCTATTTTTCCGGGCATAGAGGATATCACGTTCATGTAAGGAAAGACAAAATTTTGAGTCTCTCTAAACAGGCGAGAAGGGAGATCGTGGATTATATCACAGGTGTCGGTCTAGATCTAGAAGTGATATTGCCCTATGAGAGCATAAAAGTTGGAGAGTTCAAAGATATAGATAATATAAAGAAGGCTCCGAGGCTGCCCGACGAGGATGAAGGTGGGTGGAGAAAGAAAACGAGAAAACTCACCATTGATCTACTCAAGAGATGGAATGAAATGGAAAAAGAGGCGGTGATAGAGGAGATGGAAGAAAAACACGGTGTGGGATCGAAAACCGCCTCTGGGCTCTATGAAGATCTATTCACAAAGGGAAAATGGGAAAGGATCCTGAAAAAAGGTGTGCTTGATGTTTTCTCAGAAGATAAAAGGATGGTCAATGCTTCTACATTTGAAAAGATAATAGAAGGTGTGCTGAAAGAGGAAAATGTCAGGGAGATCGGTTCTCAAATAGTGGGGTCTACAGACGAGCCCGTTACGGGCGATACAAAGAGACTGATCAGATTACCTTCCTCGATACATGGGGGTTCTTTCTTGACCGTCGAGGGAATCGAAATAGATTCGTTTGATGATTTCGATCCTTTAGACGACGCTGTCATAGATTTTTTGACTGAAAAGGAATATAGAGTGAAATTCGAGACGTTACCGGATATCGATAATATCACGATAAAAAATGATCATTTCGAAATCGAAAAAGAGATGAAGGTCCTAGAAACTGCTTTACCGTTCTTTATAACAAAATTAGGGGCGAAACTCCTATAAGGGAATATATCAATGGGGAAATTGTTTTATGCCAGGCATAAAGGATAGCGAGGATGGGGCCAGTCCAGAACTCAAAGAAAAATTGGAACAACTCGAGGATAAAGTAGAAAGGCCCTCCCAGATCACCAGGATAAAAAGATTACAGAATCTTCAGGAAAGATTGGAGGGAGCCCATAAAATAGACAAATTGAAGAAACTAGAGAAAAGGGTGCTTTTCACCCAGTTGATAGGTATTATCCTGTTTTTTCCCGCCATAATGTACCTCAATGGAGTTTCTCTTGATGACTTATATTTTCCACTTTACCATTCTTTTCTGATGGTGCTCATCTGGACGCTTATATTGTCTCTTCAACTTTTCATATTCAAGATAATAGAGATAAGACGCCATGGGAGTTACAGCGCTAAACGTATGTTAGCTAGAAAATCGATCAAAAAAGCAGTAGTGGTGGTTATCGTTGCTCTAATTATCCTAGTAGCTGTTTACTCTCCCTTTATGCTCGATAAAATAAATGAAGTTTCGTCAACTGAAAAAACGATCAATTTAGATAAGGGTGAAAATAAAGAGATCGAATTCACGAATAAAGGCAGACTCGATTTTAGAGTGTTGAAAAATATAACCATCGATCCACATGGCTCAAACGTTACCTTTAACATATTTTATAAAAACGAGGAAGCTGAAAATAGCATTAGAGAAGATGAGATCAACAACACGACCACGCTCAAGGATCTCCCTACCAATGAATTTAATGAGTTAGCTCTTCGATTGAACTCATCTAGTAGTTCCCAGGTTACATTCAGCAAAACCGTAGAGGTGAGTTCCCAAAAACGTCTAGCGTTCAAACTACTGTCCTTTTTTTATGTAGCCGTTTTCGCTGAATGGGCTACTTTGTTATATCCTATAAAGAAAAAATACACGGGTGTCGGGGCATATCATTAAAATGCACAGCATCTTTCCAGTTTTTTCACATCATAACGCTTTTGTGCCCATTTTACTGTCTTCTTCGAAGGCAGTACTATCCCTTCAACACCTTTTTTGAGAGATCGGATCTCCAGATCGTGACGACCTCTTTCCCTCATACATCCCATAATTATCTCCGTATCATCGGGGATATAGTCCACCACTGAAAAAAAGTCCTCTTTTTTAACTCTTTTACCAAAATCTAGCGGAATAAGCGTGTTTAAGATTATTCTCTTAGACCTATCGACCATCTCCACGGCTTTAAATTCGCCGTTCAAATTGCCCTCGTTCAGCCCTACAGTGACATGAGGAATGACTTTCAACCCGTTATCTACCATCCTGTTATATCTCTCTTTGTAATCTTCCGGTGATGCATCTATTCCGTAGATATTCCGAATCGTGTTTTGAGAACCGATCATATCGTATGAGATGATATCTATACCGCTGTCAATCAAACTCTCTACTACGTCATTACTGGGCAGTCCGGTATGCACGTTTATCAGCAGAGACGTGTTATCTTTTATCTTTGTGAGCGTCTCGATGAAATCGTTTATTGGGACTCTACCACGCTCATCGCATCCTCCGCTGAGTAGAAAACCGTTTCCTCCCGAATCGTCCAAATCAAGAGCGAACCTATAAAGCTCGTCCTCCTCTTGGATACTCTTCATATTTTCAAGGAATTTGCCATCGCAGTGGGGGCAAGAAAGTGAACAAGAATCTCCGGTTATCGAAATGCTGGGGAATTTCTCTCCAGGGTAGTAGAATTTTTTCATCATTATTTCGAGGAGAGAGGTGATAAATAATGTTTTGTAACGGGGGCCAAGTTAAATTTCAATTTTCATCCTGAGGGTCGATTTCAAATCCTTCTCCATCATTTTGCCGGTCATTTCGAAATCGTAAATATGTAACCAAAAGTCTATTATAAATCAAGTCAATCAATAGACGATGAAAGAAGAAGTAAAAGATGTCGTTGAGCAGTTGGAAGACGGCGGATTCGTGATGGTATACGACGCCGACGGAAGGGAAGAAGAGACAGATCTAGTGAGTCCTTCAAAAAAGATAACTCCCCGAAACGTCAGGAGATTGAGACAGGACGCTGGAGGACTCATCTGTGTTACCGTTCCACCTCCGACCTGGAAAAAGCTCAACATGCCTTACTTGAGCGATTTGTTCGAAGAGTCGAGCGAGGAATACGATCTTTTATCGGAGATGAAAGCCGACGATATTCCGTACGATGAGAGATCAACTTTTTCTTTGACTGTGAATCACAGAGACACTTTCACCGGTATAACAGACATAGATAGAGCGCTCACGATACAGAGACTCGCGAAAGTCGGTGAGCAGATCGAAGAAAAACCAAAAAAAGAAGCGCAGCAGAAGTTCGGAGAAGAATTCAGAACACCGGGTCACGTTTTCTTATTGAACGCCACGGAAGGACTCATCTCAAATAGAGAGGGACATACCGAACTCACCACCGCCTTATTGAAACTTACCGACATTTATCCCAGCATGACGATCTGCGAGATGCTCTCCGACGAAGGGGACAGTTTGGATGAAGATCAGGCGAGAGCTTACGGGGAAAAGCACGATATTCCCCTCGTAGAAGGTAAGGTAATAAAAGAAGCATTGAAGGAAAAAGATGTCTAAAACAAGAGTCATGGCAGGCGGCACTTTCGACATACTCCACCTAGGTCACCTTCACTACCTCCAGGAGGCTAAGGAATTAGGTGACGAATTGGTAGTGGTACTCGCCTGCGACAAAACTGTTAGGGAGCACAAGCACGAGCCTTTGATGAACGAAGAGGTCAGAAGAGAGATGGTAGGGGCGTTAAAACCAGTGGACGAAGCGATCGTCGGCGGTGAAGGAGACCGCTATGACACGGTGGAAGAAGTGGACCCAGACATCATAGCTTTGGGATACGACCAGAGGCACGAAGAAGAGAAGCTAAAAAAGGATCTTAAAATAAGGGGCATGGATGACATCAAAGTCAAGAGGTTATCACACCACAGCCACGAGCTCGACGGCACTAGAAAAATAATCAGGAAAATAATAGACTGGTACAGCATGAAGAAAGAACTAGAAAAAGCGGAAGAGGGCGATGATGAAGAGGAGGAAGATTAGATGAAAAAGATCGGCATCGCGGATACGACGTTCGCGCGATACGACATGTACGAGAGTGTCGTAGACGAATTATCTAAGACCGGGACCGGTTACGAGATCAAGAGGTACACGGTTCCAGGCATCAAAGATCTAGCTATAGCTTCGAAAAAATTGATCAATAACGGATGCGATATTGTCATCGCTCTCGGCATGCCAGGTCCGGAGCCGATCGACAAGCAGTGCGCCGATCAAGCTTCTAAAGCTCTGCTGTATGTCGAGATAGAGACTGAAACACATATAATAGAAGTCTTCGTTCACGAGGACGAAGCCGATAACGAAAAAGAATTAAAAGAGCTCGCGGATAACAGAGCGAGAGAACACGCGGTAAACGCTTACGAATTATTGTTCAGGCCCGAGAAGCTGGAAGAGAAGGCCGGCCAGGGCGAAAGAGAAGGATTTCAGGATGTAGGACCTTTGAGGTGATAAGATATGGGAAAAGATATGAAATTAGGTATTGTTGTGTCTGAATTCAATTACGACATAAATCAGATGATGTTGGAAAGGGCGAAAGAGCACGCTGAATTTTTAGGTGTCGAAGTCGAAGAAGTAAAGCACGTCCCGGGAGTTTTCGATATGCCTCTAGGGATCAAACATCTGTTAGAAAAAGATGATATCGACGGAGTTGTAACCCTGGGCACTGTCATCAAAGGTGAAACGGAGCATGACGAAACGGTCATGTCCCAAGCAGCCAGGAAGATCACCGATCTAGAACTCGAATATGATAAACCAGTGACGCTGGGCATCACCGGACCCGGCATGAGTAGGATGCAGGCTGAAGAAAGGATCGAAAGAGCAAAGAACGCTGTTGAAGCCGCTGTCAAGATGTACGAAAGAACAAAATAGATAAAAATAAGTAAAACTTTCTATATATAGATTCGATGCCCTATTCCATACCTACGGATGAAGAAGTCTTAGAGGCTATCAGGTATGTAATGAGAAGGAACAGGGGCATCGATTCTCTCACTAAATTGAGAGACCTCATAATCAAGGAACTTCAGAACAACGATCCGGATTATACTGTCAGTTTCGAGAGAGTCAGAACTCTCGCTGTAACCGCCCCTTTCGTGAACACTGATATATCCACAAGAGAAGGAGAAAAGAAGGAACAATTAAAGGGGAGATGTCCCGTATGCGGCGGTGATTTGGAAAAGACCAAGAATGCGACCATTTTTGGCGGTTCGGTAACTCTCGGATATAAATGTAGTGAATGTCCATATTGGACAGGACTGAAGAAAAGGATACCGATAAAGTACAGTTTCGAATATGAAGAGAAGGAGATTAAGGATGAAGATAAAACACCAGAGCGGGATAACGATAGAGAAAAACAACAATGAGATAATTTTAGATCCATCGAAACAGATGAGCAACGGGATCGTGACTCACGGTCATCTAGACCATCTTGTCAAGGATTCCTACATGACACCTCCAACTCTAGATATAATGGGGGTTAGAAAAGGAGAAAGGAGAGGGAACGAGATTTTATACGGTTTCCCCCAAGATATCAACGGTTTTGAAGTCACGCTATATCCCGCAGGTCACGTCTTTGGATCAGCGATGGTTCAGGTCGAGGACGTTCTTTATACTGGTGACTTCAATCCTTATGGAGGCAACACCTGCAAGAAAGCGGCGCCTTACGACTGCGAGACCCTGATAATTGAATCGACCTACGGGAAAAGTGAATACCGCTTACCTCCCAAAGAGGAGGTAACAGAGGATCTGAAGGCGTGGACCAAGCAGCAGATAGAAAAGGGGCCTGTGGTCTTCGGCGCTTATGAGTTCGGTAAAGCGCAGGAGATGATCTCACTTTTGAACGAGATAGGTGAGACACCTTATACCACTGAAAAAATAGCCGAAATAGCTCAAGTTTACAATTCTTACGATCAGGGTTTAGATTACAAGATTTGGAACGAACCGAGCGGCAACTACACCGCGGTTCTGCCTCCAGGAGAACTGAAAAAGCCAGTCGGAGAAAAAGTGAAAAAAACGAAAGAAGACAGCGGTACAACGGCATATCTTTCAGGATGGTGCGCGTTTTATCCCTTCTACAACTCGATGGAGATCGATGCTCAATTTCCCTTTTCAGACCACGCCGGTTTCGACGAACTTCTCGATTTCGTGAAAAGATGTGAACCGGAAAAAGTCTATACCGTTCATGGAAATGCGGAAGAATTTGCAGAAAAGATCGAAAATACCCACGGGATAGAGGCAGAGCAGCTCGAATGATTTAATACGCTTTCTCTTCAAGTTTTTAACCGAGCACAGGACTTCAGTTTTTTAGGAAATAAATCCTAGTTCCCCTCTGTTCTAATTAAGGTTTTTAAAGATTATGCCACAACTATTTAAAAGGGTAGATTTTCGATATTTTCAGTGATCATATGGATGATCAAGGCCATATCTCCTGTACCCATAGGATAAACAAAAGTGACGAGAAAAGAAAGATCATCGTGGATTGTAAAGAATGTGAGAACGATTTTCAATTTGAGGATTGCTTGCCCGGTTTGATACTCGCTCTAGCAGGGACCTACAAGATCGATTCTATAGTCATCTCAGATCACATCGAGAAAGAATTCAAAGGGGAGCAAGTGGACATACTTTTGAAGATGAGAGATATTACGGATAAGATAGACAATTTTTCTTCAAGAAAAGGTCACGAAGAGGGATGTGAAAATTGTGAATTTTGGCCCCCTAACTTCTATTCTCAACTCAAAGAAAACTTCATCTCTAATCCGGGATGTATCTATGAAGAAATAACCAGGATGAAAAGTAGAAGTAAATCGATAGAAGACTGTCCGAACTGTAGAGGAGACCTCGAAGAGGAACTGAGGATGATCGGTAAGGAAGCTTTAGAATTGAAATCCGATGTTCTAGCTGAAGGGTTCGGTATAATAGGATGATTATGAGGTGATTTATCATGGTTACATCAGATATTTTTAGAAAACTCGAGAATACCAGTAGAAAGCGGGTGATGGAGGGGCTAAACAGGATGATGGAGAGAACAGAATGTGTAAGACCCGGCTTTTCACACAGTTGGATAGAATCTACCCCTTCTTCTCAAGCCGAGCTGGTTAAAAAATACTCAGTGAAAAACACTAAGGTTGAACTATATTCTTTGAAAGAAAAAACAGAGGACCTCTACCATATTTTCCCGCCGGAATACGATTTAGACCCCAAAAAGGCCATGGTTATCTCGAAAGTAAAAGATTTCTTAACTGAAAATTTTTCAGGTGATGCCGATCTTAGTGATCTAGAAAGAGTAAAAGACTATGTAGAAGAAAGAGGAAAATCCTTGATAAAAAGATGCAGCGAGTCTTACGACCTGGATCTTGGAGAAGGAAGAAGAGACGAGTTGAAAGAGATCGATAGATTATCGAAAATCTTATCAAAATATACGGCCGGCTATGGTGTGCTAGAAACCTTGCTGTCCGATCAAAAAGTCGAAGATATCTATGTGGACGCACCGGCCGAAAGAAACGAGGTTTACGTGAATATCAAAGGTACTGAGGATATAAGAGAAAAATGCAGAACTAACATCTATCTATCTTCAAAAGATATGGAGAGCATCCTTTCACGCTTCAGGATAGAGAGTGGAAAACCATTCTCCGAAGCATTTCCGGTTTTAGAGTCAGATCTTTCTGGTTACGACACCAGGATCACAGCTATCGGTTCTCCGCTTAGTTCCAATGGGACCGCCTTGGCGTTAAGGAGAAGAAATCAGAAGCCCTGGACACTGCCCAGACTGATCGACGTGGGAAGTCTAACGCCTCTAGCCGCTGGACTCATCTCGTTCCTCATAGACGGTAGAAGCACCATATTGGTAGCGGGCAGCAGAGGCGCGGGAAAGACTTCTCTCCTGGGCGCTATGATGATGGAATTTCCTAGATCACAGCGTATCCTGACTATAGAGGATACGAAAGAACTACCTACCTCGGAGATGCAGTCAAACGGGTACAACGTTCAAAGTACGATGATTGGCTCCGGAACTTACCAGAGCGATCTGGAAGCTGACGAAGTGTTGAGAGTCTCTTTACGACTCGGAGAGTCTGCCATAGTGATGGGTGAAGTTAGAGGCGAAGAGGCTAAAACGCTTTATGAAGCCATGAGAGCCGGGACGGCGGGAAGTGCAGTTATGGGCACTATCCACGGAAACACGGCTGAAGGTGTATATGAGAGGGTGGTTCACGATATAGGTATCTCTAAGGAAAGCTTTGCCGCTACAGATATAGTTATGATAGCCGGTCTCGTCCGACCAGGAGGCATACAAAAAGAGGAGAGAAGACTCACACAGATATCTGAATTCTCAGAAGATAGCTTTTCGGACCTGATGAAATACGAGAAAGAGCTTTCCGCGACAGACTACTTCAAGAGGAATTCGACCAAGATAGGTGAGATAGCTTACTCCTGGGGTCTCTCTTACAATGAAGCCATCGAAAACATTGAACTCAGAGCCTCGATGAGAGAGGAGATGGTGAAAGCCGCTAGAGAGAAGGAAAACAAGGAGCTTCTAAGCCCTGAATGGGTCGCTAAGAGTAATAGTAAATTCTGGAGCCTTATCTCGAAATATGGTGAGGAAAAGGATTACTCGAAGATAGAAGACAAATGGAACGATTGGTTCGAAAAGAGGGTCAGATATGCCTGAGCTGTACGAAAAAGCCTGTAGTTGGGTCAACAAACGTATGGGCCCTGAACCTAGCGAATTCCAGGAAAAAAAAGAGGAAAATAAACAGAAATTCCTCGAAAAGAAACAGGAGTTTAGAAAGGCTGAAGAAAGCTTGAGGAAGTCCAAAATAGTCGAGGGAAAGGATTCGAAAAGATATAGGAAGAAAAAGAAAACTTATGAGAAGAAAAAGAAAGCCTTTGAAAAAAGCGAGAGAAAGTACAAGAGAGAAGATTTTCAGCGTAGGATGAAATTCCTGAATTTAGATTTTAATTATGAACAGGTGTTGACTTTCTCTATATTTCTATCCGTTTTGAGTTTTGTGATAGCTATCACCGGCATAGCACTTTTTACTTTCTTTTTTGCTCCATCTCTCTATATTGTAGTCATTTACGGAGCGCCCGCAGTGACCGTGATCCCATCTTTAACTCTGATTATCTCGATGAACTATCCCGAAATAGCCGAAAGAAGGTTGAAAGCTAGCAGCATCGGAGAACTGCCCGAGACTATCAATTTCATGACCATGTCGATGAGGATCAACCCGTCACTTCATCGAGCGATAACTTTCGCCAGTAAAAATTCTGAAGAACCTATCTCAAGCGGCCTTAAACAGATCACCTGGAAAGTTTACATGAGAGAAAAAGCGAGTCTAGAGGAAGCCTTTCTAGATTTTGCCCTAAGATGGGGGGAATGGAATGAGAACTTGAAGCGATCACTTTACTCGATCAGATCATCTCTCCTGGAAAAAACCGACGAGGGATTTAGAAATGCTTTGGAAAGAGCGAACGAGCAAATCATCGAAGGAACAAAACAAGATGTTAAGGACTTCACCAATTCCCTGAAAACACCAACCACGATCTTATTCGCGATCGGTATACTCCTTCCGCTGATAATCGGCGCTATGCTGCCGATGGCAGCTCTCGGCGGTTTGGACATCTCAACGATGACCGCGGGCACTGAAAACGTCTCGAACGAAAACAGTATTGTGAGTCTGCCGCTTGTCGTTCTTTTTATGAACATCATATCTCCTTTGGGAGCCTTTCTTTACTCTTACCACATCGTTGGAAAAAGACCTGGAACGAAAACACCTCCAAATATACAGGAAAAAGAAAACAGGTTATTTCACCTTTTGATCTCTTCTATTATCTTTGTCGGGATAGGGCTTATCATATCCTTTTTTTACAGTTCGTTGAATTTCTATATGCCGATCCCTTTCATTTTATTAGTGATTCTGCCGACCTCATATTTTTTACTAGCGACCACATATAAAAGCAGAAAAAAAAGAAGACACATATCTAAGATGGAGAAAGAATTTCCTGACGCTCTCTTCCAACTGGGGAGTAGGATCGCCGAGGGGTGTTCAGTCGAAAAAGCGCTGATTAAAACATCCAGTTCCTTAGAAGAAACAAAGATAGGCGAGCTCTTCGAGGAGATCACTTCGACTCTGCGCATAAGTCGGCTTTCCCTAGAAGAAGCTTTATTCGGCGACAAAGGGATCATTAAAGATCATCCGTCGAAAACGATCAAAACCACCATGAAAACTGTTCTCAAGATTGCTGAAAAGGATCCAGAAAAGGCTGGCAATACAATCATGAATATCGCCAACTATCAGCAGGATCTTCAGGAGATGGACAAAGAGATCAAAAACATGCTGTCTAAAAGCGTGCAGATGATGAGAGGTACCGCTATGGTCTTCGCCCCTATAGTCATGGGCATAATCTCCTCTTTATATTTCATGTTAGAGGATGTTTTTACAGGGTTGGGAGCTGTAGACCTGATCTCACCCGTGGCTTTCTCTTCCACATTGAGCCTTTATCTGGTATTGATGGCGGGTGTCATCACTTACTTCACCAAGGGGATAGAGAACTCTCTAGATTCGGTCGAATTCCGATATTCCTTAGGAAAAACTATACTGATCGCGATGACGGTATACTCTTTCGCGTTGGTTATTGGAAAAACGATGATCGTCGGGTTTTGAAAAGAGATGTCAATTTCAAGATCTTAACAAGTCTGATTTAAAAAATTATCCTAGCCACTCTCTTAAGCAATAACTATACACAAAATTTTTCCTAAATATTCTGACCACTCGGTTTCTTTCATATCTACTATTTGATACCAAAATAAAAATTATATACGTGGAATTCGATAACTTTGAATGTGATGGTATGACGGACGGGGTGTCTACCCTAAGTAAACTGAAGAATCTCAATATTGAAGATAAAAGAAAAAAAACCGATGACCTTAACCACGCTTCCTTCAAGGATAGATACACAGCTCATAATGTAGACGGATTAATAATGGGAATAATCTACTTTACTATCGTATTCTTTTTAATCTTCTATCATCTCCATCTATTACCTCAAAATCCTGTACTCCTTTTTCTTACCTTCATAGCTCTATTCGAATCGATTCTGCTTTCATACTCTACTTTACTCGAATATATGGGAAGAACTTTAGGAAAAGACTTCGTAGGCCTTAAAGTAGTAAATGAATCTGGAGATAGTATCACATTAAAACAATCTCTAATAAGAAATCTTGAATATCTAGTTTGGATCGTACCTTTACTCGGCCAATTCACCATGCTTTGGAGTTATGATAGCCTTAAATTGAAAAATCAGCGAAAGGGTGATGAATGGGCTGAGACTTATGTGGTTGAAATCAAAGATAGACCTAGTGAAAAAACTAACCAATTCCACACCGAACCTCATGCCGAGCCTCTAAGTGATCGAAACATGAAATAGCGGGTCATATATATCTAATAAGAAAAAAGAAAATTAGAAACGCTTTTACAATAGGTATATCCTATTCAGATTACTTCTTCAGCCTCTTCTTTACCTCTCTTCAGTGCCTTCAGGTTCATCTCTTTGAATCGACTAGGTACGCTGCTTTCGACCGATTCTTCAAGTGCCTCATCAGGTACCAGATCACCTATCTCGTTAAAGGCGCCGAGCATCACTATGTTAGCTACGATCTTCGCTCCGACTTCTTCAGCTATCTCGGTAGCGGGTATACCCACGTAATCGTGCCTAGTGTCTTTGATAAGCCCAGGATCGAGCACCAATACCGCGTCTTCAGCTATATCACTGGTGTACTTCTCATAAGCCTCTTGGGACATCACCATCATGTAGTCCGCCTGGTACAGTCCGCAGTAACCGATCTCCTCGTCCGAGATAACAACTTCGGAACGAGCCGCACCACCACGAGCTTCGGGACCATAGCTCTGCATCTGGACCGCGTTCCAATCGTGATATACACTCGCGGCTTTACCCAAGATAAAACCGGACAGCATTATTCCTTGTCCGCCTTTACCGCATAATCGAACGTCTTTTCTCAAAGTTCCACCTCCTCGATCATCTCCTGCATCTTCTGGCTCAACGGCTTCTTCTCTTCGTCCTTAAGAACTCCTATCTTTATTTTATCTTCGAGTTCTTCTTTCTCCTCTTCATCGCCGTACTTCTCTATCTTTTGGTACTGGTCAGCGGGTATCGTCTTATCATTGTACCATTTCCAGAATTCCTTGATATCGCCCATTTCGTTCCGTTTTGCATAGGCGGTGGTACATGGAGAGAGTATCTCTATGAAACTCA
>CAZPCW010000057.1:0-14087 GCA_964585175.1 uncultured Thermoplasmata archaeon | reverse complement strand
CGTACCTTCCGACGCTGCAGAAGGCCAGACAAGGATGAGAGTGATGCAGGAATACAGCAGTTACCATACCGATCCGACAGCTGATCAGAGCTATGGTGAAACGGAAGATTACACGGTAAGCGTGGGAACTAGTACGAATTCACCACCGACGGCTTCGTTCTCGTACTCGCCGACCAGTCCAGTGGTAGGAGAGTCGATACAGTTCACCGATGGTTCCAGCGACAGTGATGGAAGCATATCTTCGTGGTCATGGTCGTTCGGAGACGGTTCGTCGAGCACTTCTCAGAACCCGACTCATAGTTATAGCTCGACGGGAACATACACTGTCGAACTGACGGTAACGGATGATGACGGAGCGACTGACACTACAAGCCAAGATATAACGGTAGATGATGGAGGCTCATACAGTTCGGTATCGGGCGGAGACACCAGCTATGGAGAATACTTGACCAACGTTCAGTTCAATGGAATAAACAAGGATTCTGGAGATGAAGGTGGGTACGCTGATCACACGGGAAGCCTAACAAATGACTTGCAACCAGGACAAAGTTACACCCTTTCGGTAACGATGAGCACAGGAGGATACCCGGATTATGTGAGCGTAGCTATAGACTGGAACCAGAATTATGACTTATCTGACGACACTGTCATAGAAGTCGGATACGGAAGCAGTGATCCACAGACTGTCTCCACGACTATAACCGTACCTTCCGACGCTGCGGAAGGCCAGACACGGATGAGAGTGATGCAGAATTACGACAGTTACCACACCGATCCGACGGCCGACCAGAGCTATGGTGAAACGGAAGATTACACGGTAAGTATAGGTAGTTCAAGTACTTTGGGCGAAGTCGATACGAACTCGATAGATTACCATCCCGATCTGGATATGGAAGAAGAAAACATCGATCACATAGGAATACCGAATACGGTCGAAGTGAAAGCAGTCACAAACTTGAAAGTAAAAAGGTTGTAAAAAACCACACCCTCAAAACCTTTTATTTTTATTGAAAAAATTTTAGGATGATTTTGGAAGAATATTTTCAGATCCGATATGAGAAATGTCGGTTTTAGTTTATTTTTTCATTAAAGTTCGTATCTTGTTTCTTTAGGTAATTTCATGTCTTCACCCTCGTCGGAATAAACTTTGAGGATGTTATAGATGTCCGGTTTGTAGCATATATTTTCATCCAAGTCGCACTTACTTTTGATCAGTTCACCGACTCTCAAAACGTCATCTTCATCGAGATAATTGGGAGTATATACTCTTATCCGGTGCACATCTCTATCCCTCTTTTCACGAATCCAATTCGTAGTGACCTGCGCACCCCAAACTTTCTCGTTTTCGACGAGCCTTTTGATCTCGTTCCAGATAGTGTCTACATCTTCTGGTAAAGCTGATAGTTCCCATTTTCCACTGAGATACTCATCATTCAACGCTCTTTCATCGATATCCTTCACCTTTGGATTGTCGTAATCATCTAGTTCTTTCTTTTCCATCTCGTCGGGATCGGTGACGTCGTTTTTTTCTAGATACTTATCCAACCTGTCGCTGCTCCTTTCCAGTCCGCAGAGGAGCCACTCTTTTCCCCGTTTCTCGGCTTCAGAAGGACTCTTATCACTTTCGATCATGATATCTATTTAATGAACTATAAACCTAATAAATGTTTTTACAGAAATTGGAGCAATCTAGCCATAGAAAGGATGTCTCTCTCGTTGTGTTCCATTACCGGCACTAGTGGGCCTATATTACCCTTTTTCAAAAATATTTTGTAAAAATGAGGGATCAAAGAACTGGGCAGATCCTTTTTCCTTTCCGCGTCCATTATTTCTTTTTCTATAGTCGAGAGTTTGAAATCTTTTAACCGGTTTCTCCATTTAGATTTTGAGATATGTAAAAGGTCAATGTGAGGTTTATTTAAAGAGAAGTCCATCCCGTGTCTCTTTTTCCTTTTTTTGATCACGGTCATGTCAAAACGTCTTCCGTTAAAACTTAACAGGAAATCTTTTTCTTTCGCTCTTTTTTCGAAGTGTTTCAAAATACTCTGTTCCTCGTCTTTTTCTCTAGCTAGAGATTGTTCTATCTTTACGGCGTCATCTTGAAAAGTCGCCGTTCCTATGAGAAAAACCGTTTTATCTCTCAATCCACCTGTTTCTATGTCAAATAGAAGTATATCTTCTATATCGATCGTTCTTAAAAAGGAGAGATAGCACTCGTGGGTTCTCGGGAAATTTTTATTGATCCTCTCATAGAGATTTGTATACTCCACATTCTCGATTTCCTTCAAAATTTTATTTGCGTCGGTTTGATATTTTCCTAGCCCCGCCAGATCTTCAAAGTTTTCGATCCCTTCCTTGCGCAATTTTTTATGTCTTTTTTCCCCGATACCTCTTACGAGCTGTAGATAAGTCGTGAGATCCCTTCTTGTTTCTCCTGTAAAATTGTCTTTGAGAGGTATTTCTTTCTCTATCCGGTAATGTTCCCCGAAATCGTTCAGTTTTACTTCTCCATCAAATATTTCGTCCAAATCTAAAGCTTTATATCTCTCGATAAGTTCCCATTTCAGTTTTTCATAGTGGTAGAGATCTTCGATAAAGGGCATGTAGGCAACGACTCAGGAAAGAATGCCTCTCTTATTTTATATCTTCTATCAATTCGTCAACGTCCATGGCGGGAAGAGTCATCGTATCGATGGAGCCTCTAGAAGCTATCTCCATCACGATATGGGTTATATCTCCTTTCGACGGTGCTTCGACCACGGTCAAGAAGTCATAATCGCCCAGCAGGAAGTACTGTTCTATTATCGTGGCACCTTTCTTTTCCATCTCTTCATTTACTTCTTTAATTCTTTCAGGCTCATCTAAAATAGTTTTTCTCCCCTCGTCCGTAAGATTAGATAATATCACATATTTCGGCATATCTTTCAACCTCCGTTTCACCAATCTACAGTAGAATATATAAAGGTTTTCGAGTATGGTTTGAAGAGGATAATATGGATCTGGAAATGGAAGATAATTCAGCTTTAGTTTTAGCGTCAAGTAGTGGGTTGGGAAAGGCCTCGGCGAAGTCTTTAGTTAAAGAGGGTGTCAATGTAACCATAAACGGTAGAGATGAGGAGAAGTTGGAAGAAGCGGCTCGTGAAATAGAAGAAGTCGGTAAAGGAGATGTAAACGCTGTTGCGGGTGATATCACCGATGGTAAAGATATCAAAAAGATAGTTCGATATGCTGTTGAAGAGGAGGGAGGATTAGATCATCTTGTCACCTCCGCCGGAGGGCCTCCAAGTAAACCTTTTTTGGAGACCAGTGAGCAGGAATGGTACGAGAGCTTCGATCTTCTGGTCATGAGCGTTGTTAGATCTGTTCAGGAAGCTATTGAATACTTGAGAGAGGGTGAAGGCACGATAGTGAACATCACCTCGATGAGTGTAAAAGAGGCTATTCCGGAACTGGTCCTCTCCAATTCAGTTCGGATGGCGGTGATAGGTTTGATGAAAACTATCTCAAAAGAATTAGCCCCGGAGATCCGAGCAAATGCGGTTCTACCCGGTCCTCATAAGACTGCGCGTATAGAAAATCTCGTAGAAGAAAGTTTAGAAAGAGGAGATGTAGAATCCTATGAAGAAGGATTGAATGAATGGTCGGAGGGTGTTCCTTTGAATAGGATCGGAGAGCCCATTGAACTTGGAGAACTTGTAGCTTTCCTTTCTTCACCGAGATCGGATTTCATAGACGGAACGGCTATATCTATAGACGGAGGAGGAAGCAGTTCGAACTTATAGATCTTCTTCCTCTTCATCCCACCAACTCTCGAATTCCTCTCGAGAGATCTCTTCGTAGTCCGCATCAAATATTTCTTCTTCTGAAACAGCTTCCTCTTCTGTCCTCCAATTTTTGAAAAAGACCAAAACTGAAATGATGCCTAAAACCCCGATGATGGCTCCTACCATGGCCATCGGCCAGAAGACTCTCGATTCTTCGCCTTCCATTTTTTCTAACTTCACTTCGCCGATCCTGTTCGTTTCGCCGGATTTGATTTCAACCTTCAAATTTTTACTCTCGTATCCGCTTTTAGAAAGGACTATTTCTCTCTTTCCCGGAGAGATCTCCATCTCAAACTTACCTTTTTCGTCGGTATAATTCATTATTTCTTTTCCAATAGAGATTGTAACTCCTTCAAGAGTCGAACCGTCTTCACCGACGACCTTTCCGACTAGTGAGCCTTTGGAAATTGTCCTAAAGCTCCAGACAAATTTTCCTCCCTCTAGATTGTTTTTAGCGAGGTCTTTTCCTTTCACGATGACTTCGTACTTTTTCCCATAACTCAGATTACCGTTAAGGTCTAAGGTATATTTTCTTCCGTTAGCTTCTAGCTCTCCGCTCATTCCCTCTACAGTTATATTAACTGATCCGGCTCTCATGAATTCTGAAAATTCTATCGTAATAGAACTGTCTACCGGCACCTCCTCTCCTCTGGGATCGTAACTTAATATCGTAGGGGAAGTTCCGTCGGGTATCACGGTTTGGGAAGGAGTTAGGACGCTTGAGCAGTTATCTTTAGTGGCCTGAAGTCTATAGTGATAAGTATTGCCGTTGGTCAAATTATTATCTATAAACGATCTCCTAGTCCCGTTCAGTGTTTTATAGATGGATATATTCTCGTTTTCCATGCCCCGATAGATATTTATCTTTTTGACACCGTCTAAAATAGAATATCTTGGTTTATCCCATTCCAGTTTTGAGATTCGATCTCCGGGTGACAATCTTATATTTTTCGGAGGTCCGATAATCGAAGACAAGGGATAATCATCTGAAGAATTCGAATTTTTGATCATGTATACCATATCTATGATACCATCGTTGTTTTCGTCCGATCCGGTCCAATTGCCCCAGTAATTCCCTAGGTTATTTCTCGAATGCCAATAGTTTGGAGGAATATCTTCCTGCTGATCTTCAAAGGCCTGAACCAGATGTGGCTGGTTAGATATCTCGTCTTCCGCTCTGTTTTGCTCGATTATATTTAGAAATATCCTATTCTGGAAAGTGACACCGCTCACATAGATACCGTAACCACCTGAATCCCGGATTATGTTCTTGCTGACAGTATTATTCTTTGTGGGGTAAGGCACACTTGATAAAGATCGATCGCTAGTGGAAGAGACAGGTGCTTTCAATTCCACTCCTTTTTCATCATTTGAAATTATTCGGTTAGATGTGATGCTATTATTATAAGAATATAATAATTCTATCCCTTTTTTATTTTTAGAAATATTATTATCATCTATCTCGATAGAATTACTATTTTCGACTGAAATGCCCTTAAAATTTCCTATGATCTCAGAGTCGGTTATGCTTATATTTTTACTGAACTTGGTGTTTATACCGGCGGAATTTTGATCCTTTATGGTTAAATTATCGATCGTTATATTTCTTGATTCGAACACTTGAAGACCTATGGTGCCTCCTTTAAGTCCTTGAGACTCGATCGATATATCCTTTGAATTAACGAGGATTATTTGACCGGCTGGACCGGTTATCTTTCTTTCTCCCGTACCTCTGTAATAGAGCAGGGGTGCACCGTTCACGGTGTTATTTTCAGTTATTTCATCACTTTCAGCCCTAACGCTTTTCCCTTTCAAAGATAGACTACAATTCCAAAGTTTATTCTCATAAAATTTATTATCTTTACTTGATCCTATCAAAGTGATGCCGCTTCCTTCTATATCCTTAAACTCGTTATTTAGGAATCGATTATCTGAAGAGCCTTCGATGCGCAATCCGGTTGTAGCGTTCACTATCGAGCTTTCTTTTAAAGTAAGATTGGACACGTTATTGAGTTCTAGACCTATAGAGGATGAATTTACGAGTTTACAATCTTCAATTACAAAATGAAGATCTGTGTTTCTGATATACATACTATGGCTTTTTCTGAAACTATTTATCGTGTAATTCTTTAACCGGAAAGGATTTTCTATAGTTCCTTCTCCGGTCAAGTTTTCCTTCTCAACGAATTTTTTCAGTTGTGAATTACTATCTATATTTATCATATTCTGTTGTATGCTCTCATAGGTTTTTTCCGAGGTGATAGATTTATAAGAGTTCTGAGAGCTCATCATCTCTATCGAGACCGTTGAGGGAGATATAAGAATCAAGCTGATGATTATCATACAGTAAAACTTTCTCGTCATGCATTTATTAAATATAGAAAATGATACTTGTACTTTTCTATCGAAATATAAGTATTTGGAAAACCAAAAAGAATAAAAAAAGAAAAAGATATATCACATCTGAAATCAGAGGTGAATTGAGTTGAAAAATGAAAACAACATCAACCGATTATCAGAGATTTTAAGAAATGATAACCTGAGATATATTACTATAGGTGTTTTATTGGTTCTCGGAGTGGTATTCTTATTCATCTCGGACTTTTTCTCGGCTGCCGCATCTAACTTTTTGATTGGAATGGCAATTTCGATCCTAGTAGGAACTCTCATAGGTTTCTCTACCGGTCACTATCTTGGATGGCCTATGGGACTATGGATGGGCCTACTCGGAGGTCTTTTTATCTCTCCGTGGCTATCATTCTCCTTTAAAAATGTAGTCGCCGCTTATTATTCTTCCTTCATAGGCCCGGTGGTAGGTGCCCTCATAGGAAGATGGTCTGAATTAAAGAACAGAGATAAGATGTATAAAAGAGCAGAAGAGATGAAGTCGGAACTTGAAGAACATCAAAAAAAGGAAGCCGGTCGTGATCAAAAAAGCGAACTCAAGAAAAAAGATGATTCTGAAGAAGAACTCAATTATGATCAAACAGGTAAGTGAATATGCCGGTCAATAAAAGATTTGGTCCTCCAAAGAAGAAGGATAGACCTTCCAGTATAGCTTTGGGTATCGGGGGAGCCGGAAGAAATATAGTTACCGAGATAGCTTCGCGATCTCTATCGAACGTCGAAGTATACGAGGTGGGAGAGGACACCAGGAAGCCTGAGCTTCCGCTCATCTCTGTTTCAAAAAAAGATATGAAGGAAGCATTTAGTTCTGGGTTGAGTATAGCCAAGAGACCGCTCACATCCTCCGAGAAAAGAATAAAGGAAAAAATCGGGGGAAAAGATATCGTCTATCTGATCTCAGCCTTGGGAGGTGAAATGGGTAGCTGGACCGTACCTCTCATTTCTGAGTTGAGCAGTGAACTTGGACAATTCACGATAGGTACATTTGCAACACCTTTTGAAACCGAAAGCGAGAGAAGAAGAAAATTAGCCGAAAGATCTTTGGAAGAATCTGTAAATCACTTGAAAATAGCTGGAATTTTTTCCAACGAAAGATTACTAGATATAAATCCTCATCTGCCTATAAAGAAGGCTTTCAAGGTGATGAATGACATCATCCGACTACCGATCGTCGATATGAACGGTGTCTTGACCATAGACGATATGTCCGAATTACGCCAGTTCTGCCAAAAGGCCGACGAATTCAGGATAGGCGCGGGATACGGTAAGGGGAGAAAGAGAGGTCTTGTAGCCGCTGAGAAAGCTCTAGATTCACCCTGGTTAAAGGAGGTTCACGATTATAAAGTCGGTTTGGCGATAGTTACCAATGGAGAAGATGGAGGAAAAGCCGATGCGAAAGATTCGATAGAGCGGTTGGAAGAGGAATGGCCTGATACAGATATGATCGTTGGAATTAGAAAAGATACGAGTATAGGAAAAAGGACAAGGATGACGGTCCTAGCGGGAAGACCCCGTCAGAAATGAAATCGAGAAAAAGTGATAAAGAAAAAATTTAGGGATTTCTAACCGAATACGGTCCCGATACCTTGAGCCGCTGCTTCCCCTTCTTCTTTTATCTTTTCCTTCACTTCTTCTCCATTTTCTGCCGCTTCTATACCTTCGTCTTCGAACATCTCAATAGCTTTCTCTACAGCTTCTTCTGAACCCTCGACCATCGCATAAGTTATACCTTCTTTAAATCCTAGGCTAGATCCGTCTCTAACGGTGGTATTCTGTTTACTTATCAGATCATCGGACAATATATCGTCGATTATATCTTTTTTTCCTGATTCCACTTCAAACACTTCGTACATAGTAATCGCTCCTCTTACTCATCTTCTTGGATAAAAATATTACTGTTTTCTCCCTACGAATGTATAGGGTAAGATCAAAAGAAAAATACCTATGATTCCCATGCCTATGGCTATTATATTAGGAAGTTTCGTGGATACTGAAAGGGCTATACCGGCGAGTATGAATATAGAACCCATGAGAACTACGAAAAATTTTACATGTCTAGGCATCACCATATTATCGCATAAAAGAATTCGATATACTTATTTAATTGCTTTGGCTGACTAGCGGTATTTTGTTATCACTGTTTAGTTTCTGTTTTTAAGTACATCAAGAGAGAGATCTGCTCTTCTTCCCAAGGGGTGATCTCAGTGAGTTTACTTTCTTCTCCTTCCCTGAGTAATTTGAGGAGCAGAGGAGATCCTTTTGTGAACATCATTATCCTCTTCATAGCGTCCTCTTTCAGATTGGTTTTCAAAATTTTCTTTGCTTCCTTTTTCCCTAGCGGCGATATCTTCAGTTCCCTGACAAGCCCCGATTTGATGTGTTCTGGACGGTAGAATCTTTCGTAAACGGGTGTCCCTTTTCGACCGGTCACTATTATCTTCAATGGATCCTCTCGGTCGATCCTTTCGAGCAATTCGCTGAGAAAGCTAACCACCCCTTCTTCAACATCATAATAATTATCGAATATCAATAGAGCTTCTTTACTCAACAGTTCCTCTATCATATAGTCAAAAGAATCTTCGATCTCCTCTAGAAAACTCGAGATTCTTTCTTTTATAGTTTCTTCACTTTTTTCTTTTAACTCGATCCAAAGCATATGCCTTTCTTTCAAACTCTTAACAAATTTTGAGGTCAAAGTTGAAGTGCCGTAGCCTCTCTGCCCAAGTACCGATAAAAACGGCGTTTCGTCTTCTAACCAATCTTTCATGGATTCTAGTTCGGCCTTTCTACCGTAGAATTCCTTTGTCTCGGGTGCCTCGTCGATCATCTTCACAGGTTCTATCACACCGTCTTGCCTGAGATCAATGACATCGTTTTCCTTAGATTCTAAGATGGATATGCTTTCTGTTAGATCCAGTCTCCCGTCGGTCCTTTTTTCTATATTTGGTAGAGAGATTTCCTTTTCATTATCTCCTTCGATCACGGTTATCGAGATATCCGAGAGTTGGGACCTGATCCTTTCCGCCTCATTTTTTCCCTTTTCCGTTAAAAAATAGGTTTTCAATTTTCTTCCGTGCTCCTTAACGGAAGCCATCTCTTCTTCTATCATATCTTCTTCTTGTAAAGAGTTCAATACCCTAGAAACGTGTGTACGAGATAAGCCTATATTTTGAGAGATGCCTTTCTGGGTGACACTTTCCGATCTTTCTGTTCTCTCGCTCTGATGATGGTATCTCTTGAGATAGAGAAGTATTTTTTCTCTATACGTCAGCGAGGAAAGCTCTTTCATGGATTTCAAAAAAGATAATACGGCCTTGCCCTATAATTTTTTCTTTTAATGGAAAAGGGGTTCATTTTCTTATCTTACAGTAATTTTTGACGTAATCCTCTTTTTCGTCCCCGAGGATATTTTCCAGATACTGGTCTCTCTTTTCCATGTATTCCTCTCTCAAAAGATCGAACATGTACCAGTCGATTCTTTTACCGAACAGGTATCCACTTTTTCTAGCTTTACCGCTATGTTGGAACCCGACTGATTCTAAAACGTTTCTTGCTCTTTTATTGAATGAGGAACTCCAAGCGCTCAAACGATCGAAATTTTCATGGAAAAAAAGTATCTCGCATAATCCCAATGTTATCTCTTTACCGAAGCCCTTGTTCCATTCCTCCTCTTCACCGATATATGTGCCGATATCCGCGTTCTTAACCGCGTTAGAGTTATCCTCGTAGGTGGCAATACCTATCTTCTTGTCGTCTTCCACCTTTTCTACGATGAACTGCTGTTTATCCTCGTTGTCAAGATATTCTTCAAACTCTTTTTCTAGATCCTCAGGATTCTTAAAAACTAACGGTTCTCCTCGAGAATAGAGGGTTACTTTGAAACTATTCTCCCATTTTTCCAGGAAGGATAAATCGTCTCTTATCAACGGCCTAAATCTCAGCCTTCCAATTTCGAACATTTTGACCACTCTAAGTGGATCCTGAAGGGATCAGTACTCTCTCCAAGTGTGGTTACACTCCGTACATCGATATATTCTGGTCTCGGGTTCGTCTGCCGCCCTGGTCTGTTCGAGACGCCAGTAAGCCTCGTTGTTGTCACAGTTGGGACATCTCACAGTAGTTTTTGGAAGTGCATCGACCTCCTCCTCGACAACCACAGTCTCTTTTTCCTCTTTCGTCGAGCTTACTATGTTGTTATCGTCTTCGTCTTTTTTCCGAGTGATACCGCACTTTTTGCAGACCCACTCTCCTTCGTTGGGCTTCATCAGGGCGCCGCAATCTGGACAGAACATCGTATTCACACCTTTAAAGAAATTTGGGTTCGATATAAACTTTGTGTGGTCTATGAAAGAAGATCGATCGCTTTTTCTTGGTCTATGTCAAGAGCCTCCAACATGTAGTTGAGAGATTTCCTGAGAATTATATCTTCACCGACTTCTTCAACGTACTCCTCCATCATTATAGGAGCCTTGAATCTGTATCCTACCGCCAGATCGGAGAGATAGTGATGTTTGTTATCCGGGTCCAATTCCGCAGCTTTTCTGTAATGTTCCTCCGCCTTATCGAACTTTCCTATATCTATGCAGAAACCGGCCGCGGACTGACGATAGAAAGGATTATCGTTCAACTCTATAGCCTTTTCATAGTCTTCTAGGACTTCGTCGCTGTCTATTTTGTTTATGCCCAGTGATGCTTCAGCCCGTCCAAAAAGAGCCTGCGCTTCTGTTTCATCGTCCAGATCTTCTTCAAGCAGTTCTGAGAATTTTTCATATGCTTCTTCGTATTCAAAGCGGTTTAGCGATGCCTCCGCTTCCTCTAATTGTCTTTCAACGTCCGTCATCTTTGATCCTCATCTTACTAAAGAAAGCGCCCAAATAAATGTTTCTATTGTTGGGATTTTTAGTCTTCTCTAGCTTCTTTCAAGTACTCCTCCATCTTCTCTATCGCGGTCTCTCTCTTTGAAGGATAGCTTTCAACTCTAGCTCTGACCCGAATACTGTTTCCGCCTGTGATTAGCGCTAGGTCTTCTTCGAACGCTTTTCCCTTATCTATCCTGAAGAAAAAGTTACATCTTTCGTCTATCCGTCTTTTGAGATCTTGTAGGAGTTGTTGTATAACTTCTGACGGCAGACTATCGAAAAAATCGTCCATCTCCCTGTTGCGGTTGATCTTGGTTTCTAGGATCCTGATAGGATTGCCATAGTATCCTTCTGCGTCAGAGATCTCGAATTCTAATTCCGAATCGGCTAGATTTTCCACCGCCTCTTTCACTTTGTTTAAGTCTTCTGTCGCGTGACAGTGAGCTTTGAATTCTATGTAATGAAATGTCACCATATCTCCTCCCTTTGTGTGTCTCCACCGAGATTTTCCACCATATATATCACCTTACAGATGCTTTCTACAACGGTTATCCAGTTATAGGCCTCTTCTAGATTCTCGCCGTGAGCGAAGGTTCCATGTCCTTTTAGGATACCGGCGTTGTAGTCCTGCAGTATTGGGGGTAATCGTTTTTCCACTTCGTCCGAACCTATAGAGTCTTCCACGTCGACGACGGGAACTTTTTTCAAGTGATATTGTCCCTCGTCATCTATAGGTATTATCTCGTCTCTCACCAGTGAAAGTGATATCGAATAGGGGGTGTGAGCGTGTATTATGGCAAGTGCGGAAGTTTCCTTGTAGATAGCTCTGTGAACACCGATCTCCGTCGAGGCGATTATCACGCCGCTGTCGTCTTTTTCTATGCCGGTTTCGACGACGTCTTCTTCCGACAAGTCTCCCATCATCGCTCCTCTCCTTTTGATGATAATCCTGTCGCCTCGTCTGACGCTCATGTTTCCACTGTGCGAAGATAGGTTGAGTCCTCTGTTTTCCAAAAATTCGCCGTATTTTTTCATCTCTTTGAGTATGTCTTCTTCCATTATCTATCTCTCCGGATCGGATATTGATATTTGAGGACCGACGGGTATAATAATATTTTTGAAAAAGAGGTTACGGTTGTGTTGTTGATTCTTCAAAGGAATTTCATATGGATTCTTCCAACCTATCTAGAAGTTCCCCGATCTTTTTGCCGGCAGATTCTGTTCCAACTTCTTTTGATCTGAGTGACAGATCGTCTATCTGGTCGGCTCCTTTCGGGCCCAACTTTTCTTCGATACGATCGAATGTCAGGGCGGGTCCGCCTCCACCGTGCGTAACGAAAGGAACAAGGTGTGTTTCATTCAACCCTTCACTTTTGTCAAGAAACGTATTTACCGGCGTAGCTGGTTTTCCGCACCATACCGGCGTACCGATGAACAACAAATCGAACTTGCTCATATCGGTCTTGATCGGCTCTATCTCTACTTTCTTCTCCTTCTTTGCGTCCTTTACATTTTCTTCGTATGATTTTTCGGAGCTTCTCTCGATAGAGATGAGATCTATTTCGTGTCTTCTGCTCTCAAGTTTGTTGGATATCTCTCGAGCTGCCTTTTCGGTGTTTCCGGTCTGTGAATAATAAACTACTGCGGTTTTCATCTTCTTATCCTACTTTGAGACTCAATTGGTTTTTACGTAATTAGCATTGTGGTATAGTAATCTTTCCTAAATTTGATAAATTTGTATCAGTAATGTCCGAGCAGTCCTCTCTTTTTCGCGATCTTTTCCATGAGCTTGAAAATGAACAATCCCGCTATCAGGTATGCGAAGGAATTGAGGATCAGTATCGAGTATTCGAACAGCGTAAAATCGAGTAGAGAGAGACCGTCGATCATCATCTTGTTTATGAGGTGGTTCCCCCAAGATATCGGCACGAAGTAGATTATAGAGTGATCAGTGATAGTTGGAAGTGCCAGGAGCAGGATGAATAGGAACTGCAGTATCTGGTTTCCGGCTTGTACTTTCTTGAAAACCAGAGAAAGCCCCCCCATCATATAGCCTATACCGTAGATAGAAAGGAGAGTCAGTCCTACCAGTATGATCACACCGGGATTTAAACTCAGATACTCCCCTGTGACTACCATCATTATCCCGAGGAAGGCTAGGAACAAAATGAATTGAAAAATGAAGGAGCCAAGAACACGATATGCTGAAATCCTTCTGAAAGTCGAAGGGGTGAGATATAACTGTTCTAAAGTCCCGTCTTTCGCCTCTTGAAGTAAACCCCACGACATCTCGCTGTAGGCCATGACCGCGAACACCCACATCGCAAAGCCGATTATGGTTCCTTGTAAAGTCTCTGTACTGGCCTCAAAGCTCCTCAATCCGAAAAATACCAGCATGAACAGTATGAATATCCCGGCCATGGTCATTAGAGTATTCAGGAAATACCTTTTCAGTTCGATGAAGTATTTTTTGACTACGGAGTAAAGTATGAGATGTTCTTTCATCTTCTCGCCCCTTTGTTGTTGATAACGTTCATGAAGATCTCCTCCATGTTTGCATCTAGATTTTGGACCTTCTCCAATTTCATATCTTCTTTTTGAAGTTGATTCACTAGGCTGTAAAATGAGTCGGAGTCCTTCAGAGAGACTCTCAATCTTGTACTACCGTTCTCGGGTTCAACCTCGGTGACGTCGAACTTTGTTTTTAGTTCAGCGAGTTGGTGTTTTCCTTTGAGTATGAAATCGTAGAGATGGACGTTAAATATATCTTTCAGATTTTCTACACTGTCGTTCGCCAAGATCTTCCCTTGATTCATGATGATCACCTAAAAACAGGCAGGAGGCTCCTTCCTTCAGGGAGGAGAGGAATGCCACTTTCATTCACCCCTCCACTGGATATTTAAATAGAAAAAAAACATTACTAAAGATGGATGCGTCGAACAATCAAGATCAAACTCTCCCTGGAAAACCGGGAATGTCTAGAGAAAACTGTACAACG
>CAZPCW010000056.1:0-14142 GCA_964585175.1 uncultured Thermoplasmata archaeon | reverse complement strand
TAGCCGGTTGTTATCAGCATCCGATGACAGCTCAGCAGTTGAGCTGGGAGTATAATATGCCGATCGCCGCCACCTACAGGAGATTAAATGATTTGGAAGAAGCCGGGTTCATAGAAGAAGCCAAGGAGGATAAAGGAGGTAATAAAGCTTCAAGCTACAGAACCTCTCTCGAAAAAGCGGTTTTAACCTTCAAAGATGGAAAATTTTCCATCAAGTTAAAAGTAGACGAAGAAGAAGTCGTTACGGATTTCTAATTTTTGATTTAAATTTTTTTGACTATTTTGATAATTAGTAGGTAACGAGGGCCGTTAACTTTTTGGTGATAGCTTTTTATTATAGTAAGAAGCCTTTGTATATAGATAAGTTTCCAGGCTATACGCAGCGTCAGTGAGGTTGCTTCTGTCGGGTCTTGGAATTCAGCCAAATTCGAAAAAATTCTGAGACTCGATGGAATTATTTAACAATCCCAGTAGGTTTAAAAGTTATTTTCCTTTACATCGTGATTTCAGCCAAATGAAGATCACTAAAGGTTTGACAGCCTCCATTTTAAAAAAACATATATAGTAAGAGTCAATATAAAGGCAGGGTCAAAAGATATAATAAAAAGGTGTAAAAAATGGGATATGGACAACAACCCCCCTCAGGGAGAGCAGGAAAAAAAGAGAGACCGACCTCTATAACTATCCTAGCAATACTTTACGTTATAGGAGGACTAATATACCTTGGTATGGGAGCATATTTGGGAATAGCAGGATCTCTTTTCATGCTTCCTGAACTCGGTCTGATATGTTTTGCTATACCAGCTATAATCGGTGTAGTTGAGTTCCTAATAGCTTATGGTCTTTGGACCGGGCAAGGTTGGGCTAGGATAGTAGCTATAATCTTTGCTGTAATAGGGTTACTAGGATTCCCAATTGGCACGATAATAAGCATAGTGATACTGATATTCCTCTTCAAAGACGAAACTAAAGCATATTTTAAAGACAACCCTCCACAACAACAGCAGGGATGGCAGCGTCAGTCTCCACAGCAGCAACCTCCGCAACAACAGCAGCAGCAACAGCCACAACAGCAACCTACTCAGCAACCTACCCAGCAACCCTCTCAACAGGACAGTGAAACCTGTCCAGACTGCGGTCAGCAGATGAGGTACATTGACGATTACGATCGATGGTACTGCGACAGCTGTGGCGAATACAAATAGGAACCCCATTCCGACTTCAAAACCTTTTATATTTTTTTATTATGAAATTGTTGATCTATTTCAGGTCTTAAAAATCTATGAAAAGATATTAATCCTTTCTAAAATATTACACATTTATGACCTATGGAATAGGTAATACTCCTTTAATTCGGGCAGAAAAATTGGAAGAAGAACTTGGATTGGATGAATTATACTTGAAACTTGAAGGACATAATCCTACCGGGACCCATAAGGACAGACTGGCTATTCAGCAAGCGGATGATGCGATTATAAGAGACTTCAAAACCGTTACGGTTGGATCCTGTGGGAATTACGCAATCGCGATGAGTTTTGTAGCGAATAAAACGGAGTTGAATTGTAAAATATTCACCCCTAAAAAGTACAGTTCGGACCATATAGAAGAAATTGAAAAATATGGGGCTGAAATCTTTGAAGTGGACGGGGGATACGAAGAGGCTGTAGAAGAAAGCAGAAATATGGCCGAAAAGGAGGGTTGGTACGATGCAAACCCGGGAAAAAAGAACACGCCCATTTCTCTTATCGCCTATACTGAAATATCGAAAGAGATTCAAGAGGAATTGGGAGGTTCACCCAAAACGCTTTCCGTTGCTGTCGGCAACGGAACCACTATAGCCGGCATACATTTGGGCTTCAGGTTGCTATGGAGAAAGAATAGAGCCGAAGATATACCGAAAATGCTCGCTGGTTCAAGCATCGGAAACAACGCAATCGTAGAAACGATACAAAGGAACAGCAAAGATATAGTGGAGATGGATCCTGACAGCCTTGACGAAACTGAGATAAACGAGCCGCTACTGAATTGGAAGGCTCTTGACGGTCAAGAGGCTATCAACGCTATATATGATACCGGTGGTACTGCGATTGGATTGAGTGATGAGGAAATAATTCATTATGAAGAGTTATTAGAAAAAGAAAATGTATCTTTGATCCCGTGTTCGGCTTCCGCGCTAGGCGCCACTCATAAATATCTTCAAGAGTATGATATAAACGGACCTCACGTGATAGTCATAACTTCAGGTGTTAAAAATGTTTGATATAGATGAAAAAATACCCGCTCTGATCTATGCGGAAGGAGAGTTCGGAAGAATAGACGGAAAAACCGCCAACGGTTTAGTAAGATTTTCGGAAAAGTACGACATAGTGGGAGTTCTTGATTCTACCAGAAAAGAGAAGTACGTCAGTGAAGTGCTGGAGGATGTGGAGGAAGAGATACCTATTTTCGATGATTTGGAAGAGGCACTTGAAAACCTCGACGTAGATCTAGGGGCTTTCATCAACGGTATAGCAAGAGACGGTGGAGCGTTCCCTTACGATCATAAAGACGTTTTTCTGAAAGCTATAGAAAACGGAATAGATATCGTTCACGGCTGTCACGATCATATCTCAGAGGATGAGGAATTCAAAGAGAAAGCCGAAAAACACGGTGTCGATATCTGGGACGTTAGAAAGGAACCTGAAAATCCGCACTTTTTCACAGGAGAACTTCGAGATATAGACGATCCGCCTAGGATCCTCGTTTCCGGCACCGACTGTGCTATAGGAAAAAGAACCTTCTGTATCGAACTATATAAAGAACTCCAGGATAGAGGCTATAATCCCGGATTTATCGCCACCGGCCAGACCGGTATGATACAGGGAGCAAAATACGGATTTCCGTTAGACGGGATAAGAGGCGACTTTCTGAGCGGTGAGACGGAACACGTGATGTTAGAGGCTTCTAAGGAAGGAGATCACGACGTGTTGATAGTGGAAGGACAAGCTTGTATAGTACATCCCCAGGGTGGTAATCCTCTCGCTCTTATGAAAGGAGTTCATCCCCACGGAGTCGTTCTGATACACGCGCCCGGTAGAGAAGAAAAGGACGGTCTTCCGGATTTCGATCCCCCAAACCTCGACAAGGAGAAGGACACTATAGAGTTCTTTTACCCGAATTCCGTGATCTCGATCGGAATAAATCACGAGAACGGTATCGACGTGGATGAATGGATAAAGAAGTATGAAGATAAATACGGCATCCCCGCTGAAGACGCTCTTTTGGGGAGACCGAAGAAAACTGCCGACAAGATCGAGAAAGATTTCATCAACGGAGATCCCAAAGTAGAGAGAGCGAAATGATAGAGGAATAAGATGGACCAAAAAAATATAGAATACAAAAGGATGGACGGGGAACCTATCGATGAAGAAGATATAGAGGATTCTCTAGACCTACTTCACGAATATCTCAGCCAGTTCATCTCGAAAGAAGCTTTGGAGAAAGACTTAAGATACTGCTTCAAGAAAGGAAGAGTGATCGGTGCTTATCACGGCCAAAAATTGATCGGCGCCGTAGCCGGTGTTCACACACCTTTTTTCGATAAATTTCATATCGCTCATATTGCGGTAGAAAAGAGATTCCAAGGAGAAGGTATCGGAAGAGAATTGACCGAAAAAATTATTCCCGCGGAAACCGGAGCCAGCGTTCATCTGAATACCGATAATCCGGAGATAGAAAAATTTTACAAAAACCTCGGATTTCAAGTCACTCACAAACGCTTCAAAAAACCAGCAAAAGAAGATTCTGATTTCAAACCTAGTGATTGAAATTTAAAAAAGAAAAGAATTTTTAGGAGTGGGTTTCAGTACCCTTCGACTCCTTCGTCGACGTCTCTCTCGTCTTCTATTACTACCTGTGCTGCCGCTATTCTAGCGACCGGTACTCTGTACGGTGAACAGCTCACGTAGTCCAGATCGGACCGGTAGCAGAATTTCACCGAGGAAGGTTCTCCACCGTGTTCTCCGCAGATACCGACGGATAGGTCTTCCTGAGTCTCTCTACCTCTTTCGGTTCCCATCTTCACTAGCTCGCCGATTCCGTCTTGATCGAGTACCTGGAACGGATCTTTCTCCATTATCCCTTCGTCGAGATAGTTCGGTACGAAGGTTCCAACGTCGTCTCTACTGAATCCGAATCCCATCTGGGTCAGATCATTCGTTCCGAAGGAGAAGAAGTCCGCTTCCTTCGCGATCTCGTCCGCTCTTATCGCTGCTCTAGGTATCTCTATCATAGTGCCTACTTCGAAGTCAACTTCTTCCTTCTCTTCGAACACTTCTTTTTGGACCGGTTTCACTACTTTTTCTTTAACGTTCTTTAGTTCTTCGACATTTCCTATCAACGGTACCATTATGTGCGGTTCGACTTCGTTACCTTCTTCCTTGACTTCAGAAGCAGCTTCAAGTATCGCCTGTACCTGCATCTGATAGATCTCCGGATAGGTTATACCTAATCTGCATCCTCTATGGCCGAGCATCGGATTGGCTTCTTCTAGCCTCTCGACTTTCCTTTGGATCTCTTCAACGCTGAGGTCCAGTCTTTCCGCTAGATCTTTTTGCGCTTCTTTATCAGTAGGTGCGAATTCGTGTAACGGCGGATCCAACAGCCTGATGGTCAATGTTTTGCCTTCCATCACCTCGAAGAGCTCTTTGAAGTCCTTCTTCTGCATAGGTAGAAGATTATCCAATGCTTTCTGTCTCTGTTCTTCGTCTTCGGCTATGATCATCTCCTGCATCACGTCTAGCCTCTCGGGTTCGAAGAACATGTGCTCAGTCCTACAGAGTCCGACGCCTTCGGCACCGAATTCTATAGCTTTTTCCGTGTCTTCTGGAGTGTCTGCGTTAGCCCAAACGCCCATATTTCTTATATCGTCGGCCCACTCTAGGAGTTTTTCGAATTCCTCAGTAAATTCGGGCTCGATGAGTGGAGCTTCTCCGACTATGACGTCTCCAGTGGTTCCGTCGATCGTTATTATATCTTCTTTTTCGATCCTCTCTCCGTCAACTTCAAAGTATTCCTCTTCCAAGTTGATATCGATCTCTTCAGCTCCCGCAACGCAGGGCTTACCCATGCCTCTAGCTACGACTGCGGCGTGACTCGTCATGCCTCCACGGCTGGTCAGTACTCCTTCGGCAGCCGCTAAACCATGAATATCTTCGGGCGTGGTCTCGGGCCTTACAAGTATCACCGATTCGTCGTCATTACCTCTCCTTTCTGCTTCGTCGGTATCGAAAACGACTTTACCTGAAGCCGCACCGGGCGAAGCGTTCAGACCTTGTGTCAATTTATCCAATTCCGCTTCGGGATCTATCCTTTTATGGAGTATTTTCTCTACCTGATCTCCTTCGACTCTTAAAAGAGCAACTTCTTTACTGATTATTCCTTCTTCGTGCATATCGTGGGCGATCTTCACCGCCGCGTTAGGAGTCCTCTTACCCGTTCTCGTTTGAAGGATATAAAGTTCCTTATCTTCGACCGTGAATTCTAGATCCTGCATGTCCTTGTATTCTTCTTCCAAGGTCTGACAAACTTCCTCCAATTCCTCGTATATATCAGGCCACATCTCTTTTAGGTCAGCGATCTGTACCGGCGTCCTTATACCCGCGACTACGTCTTCTCCCTGAGCGTTTCTCAAAAATTCTCCGTATATCTTGTTCTCTCCAGTAGAGGGATCTCTGGTGAACGCTACACCGCTGCCAGAATCTTCTCCGGTGTTACCGTAAACCATGGTCTGTACATTCACTGCGGTACCCATATCATGGGGTAGATCGTTCAAGTTTCTGTACCTTCTAGCTCTTTCGTTGTCCCAAGAACCGAAGACAGCTTTGGTAGCTTCCATCAACTGTTCCCATGGATCAGAAGGGATGTCACCAACGAGTTCTTTGTATCTCTCGGTGACTTCTTTCATCCCTTCAGCGTCAAGATCGACGTCGTTATCTGCACCTCTTTCTTCTTTCACTTCGTCCATTATCTCCTCGAATTCCCTGTGAGGTATTCCCCGAACGACTTCGCCGAACATGTTGACGAATCGTCTGTAACTGTCATAAGCGAATCTTTCATCTGTTTTTTCCACCAATCCCTGTAAAGTTTCGTCATTGAGTCCAAGATTCAAGATCGTATCCATCATACCCGGCATCGATACTGCCGCACCGGATCGAACCGAGACCAACAGCGGATCTTCGGGATCGCCGAACTCTTGATCCATCTGTTCCTCCAGTCTTTCCATCTTGTTCTTCATCTGTTCTTTTATCTCTTCGGTCAATTTACCTTCGTCGAGATATTCTAAGCATGCCTCTGTGGTCACCGTATAGCCGGGAGGAACGTTCAATCCTATAGTGGTCATCTCTGCGAGATTGGACCCTTTGCCCCCAAGTAGGTCCTTTAGGTCAGCACTACCTTCTTCAAAGGAGTATACATATTTAGTCATGATTACCGGACATAGCAGAAAAACAATGCTATAAAAAAATTCTCCTATCAAATGAGGAAACCTTTTGACGAGAAAATTTAGTTAAAAAAGATAGTATACTCTGGATCTCATCTATTTTCAAAAAAATTTCCTTATAGAATCGTCTCTTTTTTCCTGCTAATAATAGAGGTCGATCAAAAAACAATCCATTTATTAAACACCTCTCAAATTACCTTCTATGGATGTAATACCTTCCCTCTCATTCAAAAATCAAAAACTAGTTATTGTAAAAGAAGGAGAGTATAAAAGATACGAGAATGAAGGTGAAAAAATCGGTTTTTGGGACGCCCTAGGTGAAGTAAGCGATTACGAAAAAATCCTCTTTTTAGATATAGACGGTATAGAGTTCAACAGCCCTCAAGTAGATCTTATCAGAAAAGCGAGTACTAGAAAAGAGATCTGGGCCGACGTTGGTGCTAGGAATGCCGAAGGTGTGACGGATGCGTTCATAGCCGGTGCTGACAAGGTAATCCTTTCAACCAAAACGATAGCTTCTAAAGATGCAATCAAGGAGTCGATAGAGATGAGTGATGATCTTATTCTTTCCATTGATTATAAAGACGGTTTGATTTCTCCTTCATCCGAGATAAAAGATATGGGGATCAAGGAGATTACGGAATTCTGTATAAAAGAGGGAATAGAAAAGATAATATTCAGCGACCTATCTGATGAAAGATTTGACGATAGTGTTTTGAGAGAACTTCCCTCGGGAGATTATGAATTGTATCTAGCCGGAGTTTCTATAAAAAATATGGATTACATCAGTCACGATAATTTAGAGTCTTTCTTAATGGGATTTGAGGAGGCGGTAAGATATCAGAAGAATTGAAGCGAGCTCTCGCCTTTCTTTTCCAGAGAGAGGGTGAGGTGATCGAAAAAGAAGATTTCATTTACGCACAATCTGTCGATCTGGATTGGTTTTCTTCCGACGAAGCTAGAAAGATGATCGATAGAACTCTAGAATCGGGATTGGCTCGGATGAAGGACGAAGAGATAACCGCAAACTTTGATTATGAAGACATAGACATACCGATGGGGTTCGAACCTTCAAAAGATATATTGGAGAAAGAAAAGAGAGATCTGTTTCCCGAACTGCTTGAAGATATAGTGAAGAATAGTGATTATTCAAAGCAGGAAATGATCTCAAAGGCGAACAAGAAGCAGGATGAAATGAATATCGAGATAAAAACCGCCCTTCTCCTTGTATCACAAAAGGAGGGGATAGAGGTAGAAGGTCGGGAGGAATATATAGAGAAAATTTCGAAAGAGATAAGAGGTAGATGATCTTAAACTATATCTAAAGGGAATAGTCACTTTTAAGTACTAGAAGATATATGAGTCGAATCCAAGCTAAATTTATACCATATACAGTCGTTACATGGAGGAAAAAAACATGTCAAGGATGCACAACCCAAAAAGAGGTCGATCGGGCTCTACACGCCCTCATCTTGAGGATAATCCAGATTGGGTTCCGGTCGAAGAAGATGAGATACAGAGTTTGATTGTTGATTTATCAAGAGAAGGTAAAACAGCCAGCGAGATCGGTGTCATATTAAGAGATCAATATGGAGTCCCGAATGTAGAATTGGCTATAGGTAAAAGTATCTCTGATGTGTTGGAAGAAAACGACCTTGATCCTGAATTACCCGAGGATCTCTTAGCTCTTATGGAAAAGGCAGTCAACTTGAATGAACATCTCGAAGAACATCCCAAGGACAAGTCCAACAGGAGAGGACTTAGACTGGTCGAATCTAAGATTCGTCGGCTCGCGGATTATTACAAAGAAAAAGACGAACTGGAAGAGGATTGGAGATACTCTATCGATAAAGCAGAGATACTGACCCAATAAAAAAGGAAAATGGGAGTGGAAGGGAATTTGATCGATATTCCCGAGGAACTGAAAAAAAAATTAGATAGTGCCGTTTCGATTATCGACGACAACGAGAAATTCAGAATCATCACTCATTATGATGCCGATGGAATATCGGCTGGAGTTGTTCTAGCGAAATCTTTGATGAAGGATCAAAACGGATTCCATACTACCTTTGTCAATTCATTTCCCGATGAGATACCGGAAGGTCATCCGTTGATCTTTACTGATATAGGGAACAGTTACCTGGAACGGATCGCGGATATCGAAGAGGAAGTCATCGTTTTAGATCACCACGACATAAAAGAGGAGAAAAAAATATATCCAGAAGATGAAAGTAAGGTTTTCATAAATCCACACGATCACGGCATCGACGGCGCTCAGGAGGTCAGTGGAGGTACTCTTTCTTTACTTCTCGCCGTTCATCATGATGAGATAAATTGGGAAGAAAGTTTATACGCTCTAGCGGGTGCCGCCGCTGATAAACAGGCTGTCAACGGCTTCACGGGTTTGAATAAGAAATTAAAGGACAAAGCGGTGGAAAAAGGCCACCTAGAAGAAGAGGAGGGTCTGTTCATCGACGGTAAAAACGTGCATGACAGTTTGATGAAGGCTTGCGACCCATACTTTCCCGGTATAAGCGGTAAAGAAAAAAAATCGAGAGATATATTGGAAGATATAGATGTAGATCCAGAAGCTGATATGAAATCTATAGACACGGAAAAGATGAGAGAGTTGACGAGTATATTGGCGTTATCACTTCTCCAAAGAAACATCCCCGGGAACGTGATAGAATCGATATGGGGCTCGCATTATAGATTTCCTCACGGTTCATTGAAGGTAGATACACTGTATAAGGTCTTGAACACGTGCGCTAGAAATAAAAGGGCAGGTCTTGGATTTTCTCTTTGTTTAGGCGACAAGAAAGCTCTAGATGAAGCTAAAGCGATTCGGAAGGAATACAGAAAAGAGATGATCAAAAAACTCAGAAAAATCGACGAAAAAGTAGAAAAAAAGGATAACATCCAATATTTCTATGCGGAGGAAAAGACCAGGAAAGGAGAATTGGCTGGATTAGGCATGTTATATATCCTTGACCAGAAAAGACCCGTATTAGGATTGGTTGAGGAAGACGGGAAGATAGATATCTCTGCAAGAGCTAATAGAGAAATGGTTAAAAGTGGACTTGATCTCGGTGGGATTTGCGATAGATTATCAGAAAGTTACGGCGGAAACGGTGGAGGACATGACATAGCGGCCGGAGCGACTATCGATAAAGAAGAAGTAGATAGTTTTTTAGAACAGTTTGACAAAGAAGTTGGAAAAGTTCTATCAGATTGATTTGAGTCAAAAACTACCGAAGATTTTATATTTCATCCTAGCTTTAAGAATAATGCTAAAATAATCTAAAAGACGGGGATCCAAATTGCCTTTTGGTCTAAGTTCTGAAAATGTAGAAGAGGAAATCGATAAAAGACTATCCGAAGCAGAAGACCTTAGAGAGAAAGGAAACACATCGGAAGCTGTTTCCAAGTACGAGGATTTATTAGACTATGTGATGGAAAAAGAGGGAAAAATAGGTGAAACTCAATTCGTTGCCCAGAAGATAAATGAGATCGGAGATCACCTTTTTAGAATGGGCAAAAACAGAAAGGCTATAGAATGCTTTGAAAAAGCCCTGAATAGAGATCCGGACAATGTCAATTCTCTCCTTAAAAAAGGACTATCCTATTTGAGCATGGATGAGATGAACGAGTACGCTCTAGAGTGTTTCAACGAAGTATTGAGAAAAGATCCTGGAAATAAACAAGCTATGCTGAATAAAGCAAAGGTTTTTCGTTTACTTGGATGGGAATCTAGAGCAATGCAGGCATTTAGAGAACTGATCCAAAAAGAGTCTTCCAGCATCTCTGATATACACAAGTTGGTAAAGCAGAATCCCGATGATCCCAATCTTTGGAGGTTGGAAGCCGAGTATTTTAAAGAGAACGATCAACCCGAAAAAGCGGCAAAAGCTTACGAAAAGGTTTTAACTTTAGATTCGGAGGATAAAAAGGCATTTGAAAATCTGATCGAACTTACTTCAGATAATGTTTCTCAGATCATAGAACAGGCGGAAAATTTAGAAGAAAAAGGAAATGAAGAGTTGGCTAAGAAGCTTTATAAGAGGGCTATAGAAGAAGAGCCCGAAAATCTTGATTTGATAGAAAAAATCCTTTCTTTTGATCCAAATGATGAAGAAATGCTTGAAAGGAAAGCTGAGCAATTGAAAGAAGAAGGAGATATCGAAGGGGCTAAAGAAACCTATGAGAAGCTCTACGAATTGAAGGACGACGAGTTAGGATATTACGACAAAGCCCTTGAACTAGACCCCGAAAACGTGGATCTGCTTTATGAAAAAGGTGAAATACTCTATAGAGAAGGTGAATTCGAAGAAGCATTGGATACCTACGATAGATTGTTCGACCTCGGAGAGAACGATATAGACCTTTGGCACAATAGAGGTGCTTGTTATTACCATCTGGAAAGATATGATGAAGCCATAGTTGCTTTTGACCATGTTCTTGAACAAGACGAGGAGGATCTCGACGCTTGGGCCAATAAAGGTCTCGTTTACTATGATATGGAGGAATACGATGACGCCATGGAGTCTTTCAACGAGGTAGTGAAGAGAGATCAAGAAGAAGCTAGAGGGTGGTATTACAAGAGTATGGTAGCCGCCCAACAGGGCGAAATAAAGATGTCTAAAAATTTCCTGAAAAGAGCCGTGGATATCAATGATGACTTCAAGGAAAAGGCCGAGTCCGAAGAGGCCTTCGACGGATTAAAAGATAGAGATGATTTCAAAGAGATACTGAGCTAATTCAATTTTTAGTATGAAAAAGATAGAGATAGAAAAAGGACTTTTCGTAACCTCAGATTACTGTCTCTGGTATGAACCCGAGAGTACAGCTATAATATCGGACCTCCACCTTGGTTATGAATCCGCTCTCAAGGAAGACGGGATATCTCTACCTCTCTCACAAAAAGAAAAGATTCTTGATAGGATTTCGTCGATAAAGAGCAAATACAATCCGGATAACTTTGTCGTTCTGGGAGATTTCAAACATAATTTCGGTAAGACGGAGGACCGTGAATTCCACGAACTTTTGGATGTTATGGATTACCTGATGGAAGATTCCTCACTCGTGATGATCAGAGGTAATCACGACAATTATCTGCAAAATTTGACTGAATTGAAAGGAGTTACTTTATATCAGGGAAAAATGAAATTGAATCATATTACCTTGACCCATGGTCATAGATCAATAGAGTGGAGCGATTTTTTGGTGATGGGCCATGAACATCCTTCGATTAAAATTGTAGATGAGGTAGGTACTACCATGAGACTTTCCTGTTATCTTTATCATGAAGAAGAAAAAATATTAGTCCTGCCCGCTTTCAGCCCCTTTGCAGAGGGTAGAGACATCGTTTCATCCGATCGCTTTTTTTCTGAACTGCTTGAAGAGATCGGTCCTGAAGTTGGCCATTTTCGTATATATGCACTTTCAGAAGACGGGCTTGTCGATTTTCATGCTTTGGAACAAGTGAGAGATGCGTACACCAGTAATTAGAACTTCCCGAGAGTAAGATTTATATATGCTTACTATTCCTGACTTATTAACGAAAACAGTTGATATTGGGAAATATAATTTGATATATCATCCTCATCCCTCATCATCTTACTTGTAAAAAGCTTATCAGATAGTATTTGAGTATATTGAATCATGACTGAATAGCACCTGAATGTTAGGATAAGCCTGATTAGGCGATACACTTAATATCGAGGGGTGAAAGGGTATCAACTGTTTTCATCAAACAATATGAGTATATGAGGTGTCAAATATGGATATTGATCCGAGTACGACTAAATACGTCATCAAAGCAGATTTGAAGGCCGACGGCGTGGTCGAAAAACCCGACGTTGTCGGCGCTATTTTCGGTCAAACAGAAGGTCTATTAGGTGATGAATTAGATTTACGTGATCTCCAAAAAAGCGGAAGGATGGGCCGGATAGAGGTCGAGGTTAGTTCTTCGAAAGGCAAGGCATCAGGTAAAATCACCATTCCTTCAAGCTTAGATCTTGTGGAAACATCGATTTTAGCTGCAGCATTGGAAACAATAGACAGAGTTGGACCCTGCAAAGCCGATATAGAGATAGACGAGATCAAAGATGTCAGAGAATCCAAGAGGAACAAGATCGTCGAGAGAGCGAAAGAACTGCTTTCCTCCACGGTCGAAGAAAGCAAAGTTCCGACCGGCAACCTTACTGAATCTGTGAGACAGGAAGTTCAGATGGAAGAGATAAGTGAATACGGCGATTCTCACTCTCCAGCGGGTCCTAACGTTGATGATTCCGATGCTATAATAGTCGTAGAGGGGAGATCGGACGTACTCAATCTGTTGAGATATGGTATCAAGAATGCCGTCGCTGTGGAAGGTACGGACGTACCCAATGAGATCAAAGATCTTTCTTCAAAAAGAGTGACCACTGCATTCGTCGACGGAGACAGAGGTGGTTCGCTGATACTCCAAGAGCTTTTGGAGACGGCGGAAGTTGATTACATTGCCGAAGCACCTGAAAATACGGAAGTCGAAGAACTCACCCAAAAACAGATAATGAAAGCTCTGAGGAGTAAGATACCGGTAGATCAGTACGTCGAGATGTACGACATAGACGTTGATAGGGACGAAGTAAAAACGAGTGGCGACTATAACAGACCTAAGGCATCGATAGAAGGGACCGGAGATGCAGACAAAGTAAAAAGTCAGGAAGCTTCCTCCGGCAAATCGGAAAACCAAGTGAATAAATCTAAAAGCAACAGTGAGTATGATCGATACAGAGAAGTGATCGATTCTATTGAACAGGAGAAGACTGCAAAACTCATGAACGGTGGAGGAGAAGTGATAGACGAGGTGCCTACAAGAAACTTGGCAGATGAATTGATGAACAGAGATCAGGGAGTGAAGAAAGTCGTTTTCAACGGTATAGTGACCCAGCGATTGGTAGATATAGCCATGGATAAAGGCATAGAAAAATTGATCGGCAGAAAAGTTGGCAGCATACCTAAATTGCCCAACTCGCTGAAAGTCCTTTCGTGGGATAAGTTGAGGAATAACTGAAGTTTGATCAAAAACTCTTTCTTTAAAATCCTTTATTATTTTATTATATCCAATTCTAGTGAAAGATCTCTGATGTATCGGTCTGAAAAAAGAAAAAGTAAAGATTTTTTTAACGTTTTATATTATAGTACACGCACTATTATTTATCTTATTGCTTTCTTACTCCGATACTGATATGAGAGTTTCTTAATTCTCTTTTTAGCTATCTGCCTCCGGTCCTATCGCTAGTCTTATACTCTATATGGACTACGAAGCTGTACTTTCTTCCTTTAATCTATCCTCTTTCTAGACAGATATAGGAATTTATATTCACTTATTATATTTTTGATAGAGTATGATTGCTATAAATGCACTGAATACCAACAGCATCGAAGTGAACCCCGGGATACTTTCGTTATCTCCATCGTTATTATCACCGTTTTCGATATCTTGAAAATGGGCTGTGATTTCCTTATCACTATCCATCGTTATCTCGATAGTATCTCCTTCGCTATCAGTATCTCCCGTCCATCCAGTGAATTCCCAGCCATCTTGTGGTATAACCTCAATTGTCACTTCAGCACCCTCCTCGTATTCGTGAGTCCATCCGGTTTCAATTTCTCCCCCAT
>CAZPCW010000055.1:0-14564 GCA_964585175.1 uncultured Thermoplasmata archaeon | reverse complement strand
CATCTTTAGTAATGTTCTTTTTCTATTTAAATATCCAGTGGAGGGGTGAATGAAAATGGCATTCCTCTCCTCCCTGAAGGAAGGAGCCTCCTGCCTGTTTTTAGGTGATCTGGATCTATCTCGTTGCGGATCTGAAGACCTGCCTTGAGAGGAACAAGGAAAGATCGAAGGAATTGGAAGATAAAGTGATCCATATACTTTGGAGAGAATTCGAAGACCTAGATGCGGATCTTGTGATCGACATAGATGATCGAGGAGTAAAAGATGCAGTTCAGGCGATCATTCGATTTTTATCAAAAATTGAAGATGGGGAAAAGAATGACTAAGAAAGCGTTTAGTTGAATCTGACCTACGGCAGGTGCAGTAAATCTAGTTTGTCAAAAATAAAAAAATTGGTTTTTAGAAGAGAAATGTTTCTTTCATTTTTATCGTGTGCCGCTCTGTCTGGGTGTGCTTGTCATTAGGGGCTTGGTCGGTCTTTTTTATCAAATCGCGGGCCGAGGTAGGGGAATTAAGTTCTTCGCTATCAGGACTTTCATCTACTATCCGTCCAAATCCAAGGATTGTTGAGTGAGATGAGTGTTCACCGTCATCTTCAGCATTTCCCTCTTCCTCCACAATCTCGTAATGACCTTCTTCTACTTTCCTAAGCGTGGTTACATCGGATTCACTCCCTAGATAATCACCAGACCCTTCAGCATAATAGTCGGGGTTCCACCAGCCTTCGCTGTAAGCTCTACCATTGCTCTTATGTTCGCTGTTTTTCGCAGTAAAAGTCGGAATTTCACCTACAAATATGTCAGAAGCCACCGTATCTGAAAGACCGTTAGCGTCCGTTACTGTCAGTTCTACGGTGTAATCTCCTTCCTCTTCGTAGGTATAAGTAGGGTTCTGTTCAGCGCTGGTCTCACCATCCCCAAAGTCCCATGACCATTCGACTATAGTTCCATCTCCTTCTATAGATCCGTCGTCGAAGTCTACAGTTTCATCTACATCTGGATTCTCTGGGGTGAAGGTGAAGTTGGCCTCAGGTCTCTCAACAAGCTCGTAGTGACCCTCTTCTACTTTCCTAAGCGTTGTTTCGTCAGATTCACTTCCTAGATAATCATCGGATCCTTCAGCATAATAGTCGTCATCGTCAAACCAGTTAAATTCGCTGTAAGCTCTACCATTATTCTCGTGCTCGCCGTTTGTCGCGGTAAAATACTGATAATCTTCTTCCTGCACTTCTATTTGAGCAGTGGTCGTGTCCGATAGATCGTTATAGTCCGTTACCGTCAATTCCACCGTGTAATTCCCCGCCTCGTCGTAAACATGCGTCGGATTCTGTTCTGTGCTAATTTCTCCGTCTCCAAAATCCCATGACCATGATGATATGCTGCCGTCTTCGTCAGTTGATTCATCAGTGAATTGGATTGGATCTCCCACCGATACGTCTGTAGGCGAATAACTGAATGAAGCTGTTGGGGCTGTTTTATCTAAATAAAAATGTGCTGTTATAGACTTGTCTTCGTTCATCGTGATGGTTATCTCTTCATTTGTACCTTTATGGTCTCCAGTCCAATTATCGAAGTAATATCCGTCGTCAGGTATCGCTGTAACAGTTACCTCTTCTCCTTCAGCATAAGTGTACGTACCTTCTGTTGGATTTGTACTGCCTTCTCCGTCAACGTTGATCGTGAGGTTGTATTCTTTTTGTGGTTGTTCATCAAAAACGGCCGTGATACTCTTTTCCTCGTCCATCGGGACGGTTATAGTGGAGTCGGTACCATTATGATCGCCGGTCCACTCTACGAACTCGTAACCTTCATCCGGGAGTGCTTCGACAGTGACCTCTTCTCCTTCAGCATGAGTATAAGTCCCTGGCTCGGGATCAGTAGTACCCCCTGCCTGGGAATCTATACTTAGCTCGTGCTCTTGCATCCCTTTGATAGCATTTAGATGGTCTATCGTTGCATCGATTATGATATCTTGCTGTTCCTCTCTGGATATATCCGCTTCATTATCATCCTCTTGTTCACCATACCAGCCGAACTGGGCATGGTTTCCTCCTTCGATCTTCACGAATTCCGTATCACCCGGGAGACGAGATTTACTGTCCTCTATATCATCTACCGTTGTCAAACCATCGTTAGTTCCATAGATAGAGACAAATTCACCTTCTTTATCTCTTAGATCATCCTCTCCAATGCCGAGAAATCCTGAACTTGGATATGAGGCCCAGAGGGTCAGTCCTTCTGGTTCCTTGTTGTCAAAATAATCACATGCATCAACACCGCCATTGGAGTGACCTCCAACCGACCATTCTTCGATCTCAGGATAATTTCCTGTCACATCGCCGAACGGACTTCCGTCCGGCATACCGACGCCTGAATAAAATAGAACTACAAAATATCCCTCTTCAGCGATAGATCTTGCAGCAGGCGCATACGCTCTTGGATCCACATCTGCTCCTGCGCTGAAAGCTAGACCGACTTCAGGATCTTCATCCACTGGATCGAAAGTAATACTGTCGAAATCATCTTGTTCCTCCGTAACTGTAACATTTTCATCAGACTCCATAGCCTCGAGAGCCTCTTCCATCGGTTCTCGATCGTAATCGTTACTTTTCAAGCCCGGATCTTCCTCTGTTGCACTCAACATCGGGCTTAACCCGGACATCAACAGCAAAACGACAAACAGTAAAATTAGTGGCTTGGACGATCCATTCACAAAACTATTGAACTTTCCAAATAACTCACTTCCCTTTATCAAGTATATCATCTCTTAAACTTCGGGATATATCTAAAATATATAAATGTTCTCCAAAATATATTTATGATAGGTTTCAGTACTTCTACCCTCTAGACCGGTTGTACTAGTTTAAAAATATATTTCAGTATTTTCAAATCGTTATCTTCAACCAAGATATTAAATATACTTACGATTTATTCCAATTTTGGAGCATAGATGATAAAATGGTGCACGATGCAGTAATCGTCGGGGCCGGTCCCGCAGGACTCTTCGCCAGCTACGAACTAAGCGAAAAAGATATGGACGTCTTAGTGGTCGATAAAGGGAAAGACATCGACGAGAGAGGCGAAGACGATATAATGTCCGGTGTAGGAGGAGCGGGAACCTATTCCGACGGAACGATAAACCTTCGACCCGACATAGGTGGAAACCTAAGAGATTATACCAAAAACGATAGAGACGCGTGGAAACTCGTCGAGTACATAGAAGACATCCTTTCCGACCACGGTATGCCGAAACCTAAAAAGGAAGATAATGAGCAGGAAGAGGAACTCAGGAGAAGAGCCGCTTCACTGGGAGCAAAATTTTTCCCTATAAGACAGGCCCATATCGGCTCGGACAAGGCACCGGCGGTCATAAGCTCTTTCAAAGAAGAACTAGAAGATAGAGGAGTTTCTTTTAGAACTGAAACCGAAGTGAAAGATATCCTTATCGAGGAAGGCAAATGTGAAGGTGTAATAACGGTAGAAGGTGAAGAGATACGAGCTTCAAATACCGTCCTCGCTCCCGGAAGAGTGGGGATAGACTGGGTTCAAGATCTCACCGAGCGATTCCCACTGGAGTCGGACTTCGCACCCATCGATATCGGTGTTAGAGTTGAAGTACCGAGCATCATTATGGATCCAGTAATAGACGTTAATAGAGATCCAAAGTTTCATTTATATACGAAAAGTTACGACGACTTCGTCAGGACCTTCTGTACAAACTACAAGGGTTTCGTGGTCAAGGAAAAATACGACGGTTTTATCGGTGTCAACGGTCATTCCATGAAAAATAAAGAGACGGATAAGACAAACTTCGCATTTTTGGTCAGAACCCATCTGACCGAACCGCTGGAAAACACGACCAAATACGGAAAGGCGATAGCCAAGTTAGCCACGACGATAGGCGGAGGAAAACCTATAGTTCAAAGGTTGGGCGATCTGAGGAACGGTAGAAGATCGACCCACGACAGGATCGACAGGAACCCGGTACAGCCGACATTAGACGATTATACTCCCGGAGATATTTCGATGGCTCTTCCCGAAAGAGCGGTTATAGATATAAAAGAAGGGTTAGAGATGCTCAATGAGATAATTCCGGGAGTCGATTCCAGTACAACTCTGCTTTACGCTCCGGAGATCAAGTTCTACGCTAACCACTTGAGTATAAATGACGAACTCGAAACGTCTATACCTAACCTCTATGCTGCAGGCGACGGCGCGGGACTTTCACACGACATCGTCAACGCCGCCGCAACTGGAATACTGGCGGGAAGGAGTATAAGAGAAAGGTCCCACTACGATAGGTCTAGTCCCTATCCGTCATGATCAATACCTTTCTCCCTACAACATCAGAAAGGTTTAGAGCCTGTAAGCCGTTGTTTTCATAGATCAAAAATTCTCCTTTAAGACCTATCTTATCGCCGCGGTGCAGACCGGATGTAGATCTCAATCTCGGTTCCGTCCTTAAGGGTAGAGAGATTGGGTAATCTTCTAGGAATTTAAGCGATTTTATATGAACTTGATTTTTAACCCCACGATACTTCCTTTTGATTATTTTTTGATCTAAATTTCTGCTCATTTGCTCCAATTTCTTTTTTGAACTTGTCCTCTGAGATATGTTCAATTTCCGGCTCAGCTCTTTTTCTCGTTTCCTAGCCTTTTTCCTGTTTTCGACGGTTTCTAAAACGGCGTAGGCGTCCGCGCCTTGTTCTATCAGTCTTTCTTTTAGCCTATTGGAACGGGTCATACCGACTTTGGGATAGACGCCTTGAAACACTAGATAAACCACATGTTCCTCACCGCAAAATCCTCCCTCACAATCTTCACAACCTTGGGGTTCAAATATACATCCTAGCCTAGGTATATTCTCGGGAGCACACTCACTGCACTGGTAAAATCTATCTACCTCTTTCTGATCCGGACACGGACTATATCCACCATCAAAATTTCCTATGCAGACCTTTTCTTGAGAAACTTCAAAGTCGATCCGATCCAAGTTAAAAATGCCGATTTCTTCTCCATCATAAAAGGAAAGTTCAAAATCGAATCCATCCCAACTGTAAGAGATAATATGAACTTCTCTTTTTTCGTGAGATGATTCATCTCCGAACAACTTGGAATCGTTTCGATACACTGAGTAAGCATTCTCCTTTTGAGATAAATCGCTTTCGGGGGAATTTACTTAAGTTTCCTTGAATTTTTAAAAAAGAGATGGCCTACAAAACTATTCAAGATACAGTTCACGGGAGTGTAAAATTCAGCGATCCTTTCCTTGAACTGATCAACTGTCCGGAGATGCAGAGACTCAGAGGAGTAAAGCAGCTCGGTCTCACCAATCTCGTTTTCCCTGGAGCCAATCATACGAGACTTGAACACTCTATCGGCGCTTATCATGTAGCAGAAAAGATGGCACAGCAGTTGGATCTAGTTGAAGAGGAGATGGAAACAGTAAAGGCTGCAGCTCTACTTCACGATATAGGTCACGCGCCTTTCAGCCATACATTAGAATTCATCCTAGAGGATCAATACGGGAAGGACCACATGGATATCACCCAGGAACTGATCAGAGGCGAGAAAAAAATCGAAGAAAGGGAGCATCCTACCATTCCAGAGATTTTGAGAGATCACGGTATAGATCCCGAGGAAGTCGCGGACCTGATAAAGGAAAAACCCGATCACGTTAAATTAACTGACTTCAACGTCCACGAAGGACAGGGTTATTTCAGCGAAGAAAAGTACATGTACCAGATGATACACGGCTCTTTAGATGTAGATCAGCTCGATTATCTTCTAAGAGACTCACACTATACCGGAGCCGCCCACGGAGTGATAGATATCGAGAGACTCATCCAGACCGTAGAGATACATAACGGCGATCTAGTGATCTCTAAAGGAGGTATCTCAGCGGTCGAAGGGATGTTGGTAGCGAGAGGGCTGATGTATTCTTCCGTATACTTCCACAAAACCGCGCGTATAGCTGAACTCATGCTGGCTAAAGCGGTAGATGATTTGAAAAGCCTTCCCGATAGACTGTTCAAGATGAACGATGGAGAGTTTTTAGCTTTCTTGGAGAGACAAGGCGGCTTTCAAGAAGAAATAGTTGAGAGGTTGAAGTACAGAGACCTTTACAAAAGATGTTTGAGCCTAGATGAAGAGGAGATCTCTAACTGTGAAGGAATAGACCTGGAAGAGATAGGGAAACTGAGCGAGATCAGAAAACTCGAGAAGAGAATAGCAAGTAGAAAAAGAATAGATGAAAATAAAGTACTTGTAGATGTTCCATATGAAGAGATCAGGCTGTCGGAACCAAGACTTACTAAAACCGGTATTAAAGTGCTGGACGAGGGAAAGTTATATCCCCTTTCGAAGTACAGTCCGCTGGCTAAAGCTTTACAGAAACGGCCTACACAGCCGTGGATGATCATGGTTTCATGCCCGTCAGACGTCAGAAACGAGATGGAGGAAGCAGCGAGAAGAGAAATAGTTTCCGGATGATTTTTTAACGACTTACCCAAGTGCTTAACAATCAGTCAAGCTCGCTTTTGCCCGCTAGTCCTATTACTGTGATAAATATACCTAAGAACAGCCCTATTATACCGATCATCAGGAAAATCTCTGGAACCTCAATGAAGTACGAAATCCCTGAAAAGATAGATCCTATTAACAACGAAATCTCTCCAATACGGATTACGAGATCTAACCTTTTCTCCTTAGTGCTTTTTATTTGTTCATCGGAACTGGACAAATCATCGTATCCGTCTTCGTCTAACCAATCCAGATTGTCGATTATTTGAATACCGGTTGTAGATGATTTTGCTGCGATGAATTCGAAGATATCCTGTAATTTTTCTTTTTCATACTTGCTCTCTAAAAGTTTATATTTGGAATTCTGTTTCTCCAATAAGATCCCCTGGGAAGTCCTAATCGCAAATCTATTACCGATCGGCATGAATCTAGTAAAATCAAAATAGTGGTCAGCTCGAACAGATTTTAACTCACCCCATCTAGCTTTAAACACTTCGTTCCCTCTTCTTTCAACCTTAATCCCCATTTTATCGACTCTTACTTTTTTCGGCAAGAGTTGGTAAATCCCGGCGAGCAAAAGCAACGCACCTAACGCGATTAAAACGTAGGATAGTACCGTCATAATACCCGATTGATTTATAATTATAATATCGCCGTAGTATATTCTTAACCCAAGGAAGGCAAAGAGGCTAAAAAACAAAAATTTCAATAATGCAGAGAATAAAATACTAAATTTTGGTCTGCCATTTTCATAGGTGTTCAGTTCGTAGCTTTTTCCATTAATTCCCTCATCTCTGTTTATATTATCACGCAAATCGGAATCGGAAAAGAGGTATAAAATTTTTGAGATAATTAAAGGGATCCGACTATTTTGCGATGTAATTGTATGACATCTCGTACTTTCAAGGGAAACCTTTTAAAACTAATGGACCATAATTCATTACGGATGGGATAAGTCTGACGGAAACCGAAGACGAGGCTCTAGGGAGTCAAACTCTAACCGAGGAACCTCACGAAGATGCTCATTCTTATGGGCGCGTGGGAGTCACTTTCGGAGATGTCGGTAGGACTTCTTTGAAATTCAACGTTTCTTCACCTGTAGATAAAGGAGAGTACGTTCAGATAGCTCATCCTAACGAAGGATGGGTGCTCGGTCAAATAGATAAGATAGAGCGGCAGAGCGACCTCTCCTTGGATAAAGCTAGAGAACTGAATCAGGGAGCCGAGGTCGAAGTAGACGATACCGTAGTCGCCTATGTCAATATCTTAGGATATAGAGATGACAAGGGTTTGTTGAGAGTTCCTGGAAATCCATTTAGAGCCGGCGAACCGGTACATCTCGCAGAAGAAGAATTGATAAGAGAAGTTCTGGGGTTAAAAAAAGGAAAAGGCGGAGCCTATATCGGCAAATTGAGAGGGCACGAGATCAAGGTCAATATGAATATCAATGCCATAGCTCAGAAACATCTATCAGTTTTGGCGAAGACCGGCAGCGGAAAGAGCTACACTGCCGGGGTTCTAATAGAAGAGATGTTGAAAAACGACGTAACTATGGTGATCCTAGATCCTCATGGAGAGTACTCTTCTCTAGCGAAGCCGGGTGAACATGACGGCAGTGAAGAATTCAATGTGGATCCCAAAGGTTATGGTGACAAGATAACGGAATTCTCTCCAAATCCAGATATAAACAAAGACGCTCAGCCTCTGCGTTTCACTTTCCGAAACATGGATCCGAAGGAAGTTCTCGAGATGTGTGGTCTCAGCAAGAGGCAGACCTACGTTACCAGCTTAGAGAGCGCAAAAAATAAACTAGCTACCACGCAGGGAGACTTCACATTGAGCGAGGTGATCAGAGTTTTGAAGGGGAACGAGGAGGACAATTCCACCACCTTGATCAAAGGTCTCGAAAGGCTGAAAGAAAAGGAGATATTTGCAGGAAAAGGCACACGCATCGACGATATTGTAAATAAGGGGAGAGCGTCAATAATAAATCTGAAAGGAACGCCTCCTGATCTGCAGGGATTCATAGTCGACAAACTTGCTTCCTCCATATTCGAATTGAGGAAAAGAGAGAAAGTTCCTCCGCTGATACTGTACGCGGAAGAAGCTCATAATTTCTGTCCTCAGAGAGGTAAAGTTGAGTGCTCGGAAACATTCAAAACTCTCGCTTCAGAGGGGAGAAAATTCGGTATGGGTCTCGGGATAATCACACAGAGACCGGCCAAAGTGGACAAGAACGTGCTCAGTCAGTGCAATACCCAGATAATCTTAAAAGTTACGAATCCCAACGATCTTAAGGCTATAGAAAAATCAGTGGAAGGGATGACTAAAGGTATGAAAGACGAGATCAAGCGGCTCCCGGTCGGCGAAGCTATCATCTCCGGAGCCGGGTTATCAGAACCTTTGTTGGTGCAGGTAAGACCCCGCGAGACAAAGGACGGGGGAGAATCGATAAGCGTCATTTAAAGGTGAAAAAATGGTTTCCGAAGAACGGGTAGAAGAATATATCGCAAAGACCGAGAAGGCTCTTGAGAAAATAGAGATAACTCAACCTGAAAGATCACACTTCAAAAACTTAGCCGAAGATTTTCTAGAGATGATCGAATCTTATTATGAAGATGCTTGTCATTTTTACGAAGAAGATGAATTAGAAGACGCTTTCGCCTGTATAAATTATGCACACGGTTGGCTTGACGCCGGAGCTAGGTTAGGCCTTTTCGATACCGGTGGGGACGATCAGTTGTTCACGCTGGCGGAATGATTTAGTCAATTATTCTGACACCTTCATTATCTATCTTTGTCACGTAGACGTTTTCTTCACCGATTTCTTCTTCCAGTAACTCCTTCAATCTGTCCGTATCTCCGAAGAAAAAGGCCGAATTCCCGATCATCGCCATGCTTCCTCTGCCCGCTTCTCTTCCGACTTCTAGTATTCCTTTCACTTTTTCCTTCACAAATTCGGTCTCTTCAGCAAAGCGTTTGGACATCTCCAAAAATCTGTCGAATCCGTTTTCAGGTAAAAACTCTTCCATCAGCTCTTCACCGATGGAATTGATCCATCCCGCCATAAACGGATCCTTCAAAATATCGGGCGTCGCGAGTGGTTCACCTGCAACCGCGAGGACTACCTCTTTATCCAACTCCTGAGTTTTGATTTCACCGTCGGGTGGAAGGCCCTCCTTGACTCGTATTTCAAATCCGCCGTGATATTGACCGATCACGTCACCCAAACCGGTCCTACAAAATATCTCTGATTTGTGAGCGGCGGGTAAAGCTCGTTCGATATCCTCTCCTTGCGCTTCGAGTACGGCGGTTCCAGCAGCTAGCGCGCAAGCTCCGCTTATACCGAATCCCTGGCTGAAAGGAAGATCGGTCTTTAACTTAACTGTTCCTCCAGATGCGAAGTTATAGACGGTCTTTTCGACCACTAAGAAGGAATTTTCCTCTCCATCCATCAAAATATTCCATCCTTCGCCTCCGAGCTCGACTTCGGCTTTAACTCCAAGGTCGACCGAAAAACCTGCACCGGTAGAACCTTCCTTGGTACCGGATTTGTCGCTGTCGAGAGGTAAGCTGAAAAAACCAGTTATATGAGCCGGACAGAAAGCGGTGGTGCTCATCGATATTAACCTTCCAATTGATCTAAGATCTTATCGGCTATCTTTCTTTTACTTCCTTCAATCCATTCGCCTAATTTCGTAATATAAACACGATTTTTCTCCTCGCTTACGTCTTCAAGTGAATTCGCTACTACGATGTCCGCTCGGTCATCTTCTATCATCTTTTTAGCTTTCTTTACCGCGCTTTCCCTATCATCTTCCGCTTTATAGGCGATCAAGCGATCGACTCTCTCTTTTATCTCGTCTATAAATTTCGGTGTAGATTCAAGTTCTAGAGTCAGTTTTTCAGAGGAAGAAATCTTCTCGTCTTCAACTTCTTTAGTCTTGAAATCCGAAAGCGCGGCGGGTACTATGACCTTTCCTTCTAACTCATCTTTCATCTTCATCAGATCGTCTATAGTTTCGAATTCTCTATCGGGTATCCATTCAGGAATCTCAGCTTTCACATCTGCATGCCAAAGTTCGATGTCCGCTCCTCTGCGGTAGGCTCTCTTAGCGATCTCTATTCCGCTCTTACCTGTCGCTCTATTAGTGATCACTCTCATACTGTCGATGGGCTCTACAGTCCTGCCTGTTATAACGGTGATCTTTTCATCCTCAAGATCGGGATTCAGTCTTCTGATAGTACCGGCGACGATCTGATCCCGTCCAGCTGCTTTCGCTGCCCCTTCCTCGATATTCGGTCCTATAGTCGTTACGTCTAATTTGTCTTTAATCTCCTCTAAATTTTCCATCACGATCTGATGGTCGTACATGGTCTGGTGCATCGCCGGAGCTATCACGATAGGGATGTCGGAACCAACACAGGTGGTTGCAAAAGTTGTAACCGGGGTATCGTCTATACCGTTAGCTATCTTAGAGATCGTGTTCGCCGTCGCGGGAGCGATCAAGTACAGATCGGCCTTGTCGGGAACGTTTCCGCAGTGTTTTACGTGTTCAACTTGACCGGTCAACTCGGTAATAACTTCGTTACCCGAAGCGAATTCTAACGAATTCGGGTGGACTATCTTAGTTCCCCAGTCAGACATAACACAGTGGACTTCCGCACCTTCTCTGAGCAGTTCCCTCACCAATTTCACGCATTCCACGGCGGCGATACTTCCAGTAATTCCCAATATTATCTTTTTTCCTTTCAGGTCGGAGCCTTTCAAACCCCGAAGCTCTTCCGAAGGATGCATGATAAGATATTAAGGTGCCCTATTATTATATTCTTTTCCTTTTATTGACTTGTCTGATCTTCGAAAAAAGGCTAGATCAATATATTTCATAGACACCGGTATGGAAAGTTTCGCCCTTGCCAAAGGATCCCAGGCTATCACTCGTTTCTCCTTCTAGATCTTTGATCATCACCCTGTACCAAAGATCGTCGGTCCAGGTAAAACCAGTTTTTAGAATTTTGGCTTTATAAGATGGATTAACGTAGGACAGCACAAGCTGCTCTTTATCACAGAGACCTTCAAGTCCTTTCAATAAAGTGAAAAGTTCGTCTTGCTCAGCCCCAATCTCTTTGACAAACAAGCTGTTCCTAGAAGATTCCATCATGGCATAACCGACCCTTTCGCCGTTTTGATAGGCTATCTTGAGATTTTCATTCTCGGGCCAGCCTCTCGCTTCCGCCATACCCCAGAAATCCTTTTCTCTCAACACGAGTCCGGTCAACTCTTCCACTGAGCCCATATATACTGAACGAACGTACTCCGGATCTTCCTCATTCTTGAATTCGATATCTGTTTTTCTATTTTCACACTTTTTGAAAGCCTTTGGAGGCACATGAACAGTTTCATAATCCAATTTCCTGTATAGATTATAAGCTACTGATGATTTCGAGGTCATGAGAAAAGAAAACCTGACTTTCTCCGCCAATATCTCATGAGCTCTCTTCATCAACTCAGTGATGATCCCTCTTTTGGATTCAGACGGACGAGCACAGACATTCCTGATTCCACCGACATTTATCTTTTCTCCAGAAGTTTTCTTGGCTCTCGGATAAAAAACACCTACGGAACCTACGGCTTTACCGTCCTCTACCGCAAATAACTCCCCGCCCCACTGAGGCAGTCTACTATCAGCGTTTATCATCTGCTTTATATGTTCTCTAGAATAAACGTGATCGAAACAGGCTAGCATCATCTCTGTGAGCTGAGCGTCGTCTATTTCATCATAATGTAAAATTTTCATATGGTACAGAATCAGCAAAAAGAGTTTAAAAAGGTTGCGAGTCACAAATTAAATAAACTTGTATTCCCATACAAAGTCGGTGGTAAAATGTCAAAGGTTTACTTCACGGATTTGAAATCTGACAGTAAAGACGACAATCTTATTTCTAGAATTAAAAAGCTGTTCGAGAAGGCAGGATCGGACTTGGAGTTCGGCAAAGAAGAACTCGTAGCTTTAAAACTGCATTTCGGTGAGAAGGGTATCGATACTTTTCTTCGTCCGATTAGAGTATCTCCGATAGTCGAAGCGGTTAAAGAAGCGGGCGGTAAACCCTTCCTAGCGGACTCTAATACTCTTTACGAGGGGAGCAGGTCTAACGCTGTCGATCATCACCGGACCGCACAGGAGAACGGTTGGAACAGACCTACAATCGACGCGCCCGTAGTTATAGCCGACGGACTCCACGGCAACGAATTTTATTCGATAGACATCGATGGAAAGCATTTCGACGAGATCAAGATAGGAGCGGCCTTCTTCCAAGCTGATTCCATCCTCGCTATCTCGCACTTCAAAGGTCACGGTATGACCGGTTTCGGAGGTGCCCTAAAAAATCTAGGCATGGGCTGTGCGTCTAGAGCTGGAAAGTTGATGCAGCACTATGATGTCGAACCCCAAGTCAATATCGAGGAATGTATAGCCTGCGGAGAATGCGCGAAATGGTGTCCTGAGGACGCTATAGATGTAGACGAATACGCGGTTATAGATCGTGACAAATGCATAGGATGCGGTGAATGTAGGATAGTCTGTCCCGAAGACGCGATAGAGATCGAAGATACTTCATCAGAAGTAGGGATCCAAGAGAAAATAGGCGAGTACGCCTACGGTGCTTTGAAAGATAAAGACAAGTGTGTGCATTTCAACTTCGTGATGGATGTGACTCCTGAATGTGACTGTCCCCCATGGAGAAAGGAACCGATGGTTCCAGATATAGGTGTAGTCGCTTCCACCGATCCCGTAGCGATAGACCAGGCCTCTTTCGATCTGGTGAAAGACGCGGAAGGTAAAGATTATAAAGCCGAGGAAGATAAGTTCATGTCCGTCCATGATGTAGACGGTACACATCAGCTTCGACACGCCGAAGAGATGGGTTTAGGAGAACGTGAGTACGAGCTGATAGATATTTCAGACTAGTTGAGAAAGAGGTAAAAAAAATGGCTAAGACAGTATTTGTTACTGGTCCCTTCGGCCAGATCGGATCCGAGTTAGTGCCCGAACTGCAGGAACGTTATGGAAAGGAGAATGTCGTCGCTCTAGGCCACAGTCATATCCCTGATGATTATGAGGGGCCCTTGGAGAAGGGCGACGTCAGAGACGAAAAATTTCTCGAAGAGCTTTGGGAAAAGTACGATTTCGATGAAGTTTATCATCTAGCTTCGATTTTGTCCGCAACCGGCGAAAAGAAGCCCAATCTCGCTTGGGACGTGAACATGGAGGGAATGAAGTCAGTATTAGATCTAGCTAAGGATTACAAAAGTAGAGTCTTCTGGGCGAGTTCTATAGCCGTTTTCGGACCTACTACACCCATGGACGATACTCCCCAGCATACCGTGCTGGAACCGGTTACGATGTACGGGGTCACTAAAGTTTCCGCGGAACTTTTAGGACAGTATTACCACGAAAAATACGGTCTGGACGTCAGAAGTCTCAGGTATCCGGGGCTGTTAAGCTGGAAGGAAAAACCCGGCGGTGGAACTACAGATTACTCTGTAGAGATGTTCTACAAAGCTATAAAAGGTGAGGACTATACCTGTTTCGTCAGGGAAGATACTAAACTTCCGATGATGTATATGGAGGACGCTATTAGAGGAACATTAGAACTGATGGACGCCAACGATTCGAAAATAGATATCAGGACGAGCTACAACCATGCGGGATTGAGTTTTGAAGCTAAAGCACTCGAAGAAGAGATCAAGAAGTACTATCCCGATTTCGAAGTCGAATATAGACCTGATGAGAGACAGAAAACAGCGGATTCCTGGCCGAACACCGTCGACGATTCGAAGGCTAGAGAAGACTGGGGCTGGGAACCGAAATACGATCTAGAAAAACTGACCAAGACTATGATAGAAAATCTAGAAAAAAAATTGAACAACTAATCTTTTCTCTTTTTTATTTTAAAAATTAAGCATATTAAATAAAGAAAAAAAGGTGTGAGGATGCTGTAAAAAGGGTGTCAAAAAATCAAAAGAATACCATAACAATCTCT
>CAZPCW010000054.1:0-15230 GCA_964585175.1 uncultured Thermoplasmata archaeon | reverse complement strand
TCGATGATGAGACCACACCTGAGGACGTTAGAGAGGTGATGCTGGGACCGTTGAGTGGTTTGACATCAGTTTTTGACGTGATACAAGAGGTTACAAATAAGTTGAAACCATTGATGGATGCGATTGGATCGGCTGCAGATATGATAATAGATACGGCAGTGGATACGATGGCAAGTGTATTCGGAGGGAATTCTGATGATGTGGATAATGATTTTATACAGTTGATCAAGGACTCAGATGATGTCAGCGCTGGTGATCTGATCAAAGAATACTTCGGATTTGAAGAGAGTGAATCAGCATCGTCTAATGATTTGAGTGTTTCTAATTCAAATTCAGACCCTACAGATGTAGTTTTATCTATATTGAACTTATGGCCTTCCATTAATCTAGCAGCATATTTTGCAGGTACTGGTAAAGCAGGTTCAGCTGCAAGGGATGTTTTACTATCAAGTATAGGTTTTCTTTCTTCAGCGCTCTCATCTACACAGCCCGTTGCTCTGAGCACAATGGGAATGGCAGCAGGTGTAGGTTCATTTATTGATCTATTAGTAGAATATCAAAAAAGTGGTCTGATATTAGGGAATCCGACGGCTGATGCGATATTGATTGGTTGGAATGGTATGGTTGCAGGTTATAGTGCATATATTGCAACTGAAGTCTATCAAACCAATGGTGTGATTTAAAAAAAGGTGTATTATGTTCGGAAATGAGAGTATTCTGTATAGAGGGAATAACGAATCTCATAAAGAAAGAAAGAGAGACAAATTTATAGACGTCATAAGAGCACTTGCATTTTTAGTTTTATTCACCTCTCTTTCTTTATATTTTGTAGTAACTACTCCTGACATTATAACTGATTATATTATCGTCATACCTATCCTATTAATATCAATTTCCGGCATAAGTCTTTTTTATGAAATTAAGAAATATCGGGCAGCCCGCCCATTTTGTGTCAAAGAAGAAAGTATAGAGATTCCTGAGGATGGGGTTGAATCTATATCGATAAATCAGGTCGAGTGCTTAAATATTGATTTTGGGGCTGGATCCTATAAAGAAGTTCTGTTGAGTTTTGAATTAAAAGCTTCTATTGATGGAAGGAATAAATTAGAAATCAAAGTTAAAAGACCTGAATTGGAAAAAATAAAGTCTGCTATAAAACAAGTTGGTATCAAACATAAAGTGAAAGGAGAGAGGTGAAAATATGGACAAAAAGACAGGCAAGAGATTAAAGATGATTAATTTCTTTGCAACCGTACTAGTAGGTATTTTATTAATTTATGCTGGATATTATACATTTGGTATCCAACTCAGCTACACGATAGTTTTAGAGGTAGCTATAGTCATCCTTGGTATATCTTATCACATATTTTTGTCAAGTAAAATGAAATCATAAAATTCTATAATTTCAGATAGACAACTTTTTCACTCGCCTTTCAAATTAGGATGACAGTGACGGAGACTTGACGGTGAACGCAGGCATTTCTTTGATGCTCTCGTCAGTCGGGATACAGCATAATGCGAAACAAATGTCAAATCTACTTAACAGGGTTCCTAGTTCATCCGATTACTCGAACTCAAGACTTCTAATTGCTTTGAAAAAATCATCAAACTAATCTAGAAAAATCATCGTAAACGTCTTTTCGGTGCCCGATGAAAAGGATCACTATTTTTTCATCTTTATCGTCAATTTCATAGATGGCTCTATAATCACCTATCCTTAATCGCCAGAAATCAGAATTCTTCAGCCTTTCACCTTTCTTAGGATCGGAACTCAAGCTTTTCATCTTTTTTCTAATCCTTGTTTCGATCTTGTTTTCAGCTTCTTGTAGGAAGTCATCTGCCTTTGGATGAAGTAAAACGTCATAACTCATCTGATCTACTCCAAAGGCACAAGATCATCTGGATTTTCTTCAGCTTCTCCACTCCTTTCGACTAGCATCTTATAAAATTCCCGAGTTTTTTCTCTTTCTTCGTATTGCTTTAATACAGTACGTATAGCATCACTGCGGCTCTTGAACTTGCCTTCCTTTACCCATTCATCAAGGGTTTCGATCATATTATCCGTAACTCTTACTTGTACTTGGCCCATGTTATCGTGTAAACACATATGTTTACATAGTATATATGGCTTTTGTTTCCAATATTACTTAGATGTATGCCAAGATATAAATGGAAAAATAAAGATACATTTCCCACTTTGACCGATACGAACATCCCCCATCTTAATGACGGAGGAAGCGGAAGTGGAGATGGAGATACAGGTCTTTCTCTCATGAGTACTGGTGATGAGGATTCACCGAAGTACAGATCTTTGGTTTCCGATGCAGATCCGCTGACAGCATCGAAGAAAGAGAGCGGAAACTGGATAGACATAGACGGCGACAACATCCCGTACGCTATAGAGAGGAACCCGGGCCGCGTACATGAAGATAGATTCGACGGCATACCTTGGATAGAAAGCATGAGGAGATTCGAGAGGGAGTTCAACGATACCGACGATGAAGATAAGCAGAGGATATACGACAAGACGTTCAACCCGTACGTTCGGTACCAGGGAACGCCGATAGTGGATGATCTGAAAGTCGAGGGTACATATGATCCTAGTCCTTACGTCGGTACAGGTGCGGACGTGACGATAAAGGTATACGATCCAGCAGGAATAGAGCAGATATATTTGAGCAGCGAGCAGGAGAGCAAGACCGTCGATATAGACCCATCTGACGTGAACAACGATGGAGTGATAAAGAAGAAGGTCCACCTGAACACCGACACGTGGGACTGGGTCTCGGGCTGGGACCTGGATATTAAAGTTGCAGACGAAGCCGGCAACATGTTCAAGAAAACTAGAGGTATAAATGGAGTGCTTGACTCAATCTATGACTCCTTATCAAAAGTGGCGAATTACGTCGGAGAATTCGCCGACTGGATCTGGGACAAGGTCACCAACGCGGCGTCTAACGCGGCCGATGCGGCGGCGGAGCTGGCGAGCCAGTTCGTCCAAAAGATGAAGAACCAGGTCTCCAACATGTTCAGCTCCGTCGTCAACCCGATAGTCGACGGTCTAGAGAGTTGGGCCAACACCATACAATCGAAGATGGACAACTTTTTCACCGAGCTCTCTAATTGGGACGACGGTGACGGAGACGTGGACGCGACGATGAACGCTGGCACGGAACTCATGATGTCCTTCGTAGGACAGCAGGACAAGGCTAAGCAGGTGACAGACGTGTTGCAGCGAGTGATGAGCTTCATCAAGCCATTCCAGAAGTACCTGAGTCCGTTCGGGGCTATCGGTGTAGTAAGTACTGCCGTATCGGAAATAGCTGGCATCGAAGATACTCCGATATCGGAAGCTAAAGACTTCTTCCAAAAAGATCTAGCTTCAAAGGGACTCAGTGGTTTGCTCAATCTCTTGTTAGATGACGGAGGTTTACTTGACAAAATAGGTTTTGATGATATGAATCCTGATGTAGATTTCCCATCTATATCGAAAGATGCAATGGTGAATTTCTTGAGTGCTTTCAGCGATAAAATTGGAGGATCGATGATAATCGATACTATAATAGATGCAGTGAAGAATGTGAATATCGGTGAAGGCTTGTATTGGGTTTTTTCTGGTTTGATGTTTGCGTTAACGTTTATAGGCTTTATGACAGTAACTTCAGTTCCGGGAATAGTTTTAGAAACGGCGTCTCTATTATCTGGAATTGCATCTGCAATCATAGGCAATGTAGGCATAGTTATTGCTTCAATAGCAACAACATGGGGCAGTGGATTTTATGGCTTAGTGATGAGCAAACAACCAATTGACAAAATAACTCAAATACAGATGGTCAACTATTGGGAAATGGTCTTATCACCATTTATGATATGTGGGGTTGTTGTATGATATGAGCGACGGGAAAAGCTTGGGTAAATTAATCAATAAAACAACTCGCCACAAATATACCAATAACTTAATTTATCATATTTTGGTATTTTCAACAGCATTTTTAATTTGGGGGCTAGCTAGCATTTATTTAATGAGTCACGAATTAATGGGCAAAATTGATTTGGTGATGGTTCCTCTAATTGTAATTTTTGGGTACATATGGTTTAGACGAGAGCATCCTATATACATATATGAAAAGGGTATTAAATTCCCATTTTACTGGAAGTTAAAGTGTGGTAAGCAGTTCTTACTCTTTAGAGAAATAAAAAATATTAAGGAAAGGCATACCTCTAAAAAGAGCAGATTCAGTGGTACTAAATTGATAACTAAAGATGGACGAAAGTATTTTGTACTGCAGTATTACGAGAACGAAGTGCTTCCATACATTCCTGATGAAATATTTAAGAGAGCTAAAGAACGATGACTAATCGAAGATGAACAACTTTTTCAGCAAGCTCTCGGATTGGGACGACGGTGACGGAGACGTGGACGCGACGATGGAGGCAGGTACAGGACTGATGATGTCGTTCATAGGACAGCAGGATAAGGCGGAGCAGGTGACGGATATACTCAGCAAGGTGATGAATTACATCAAGCCGTTCCAGAAGTACCTGAGTCCGATGGGTGCGATGGGCACTATCGCGGATTCGCTCGGTGGATCGATTCCGGCTGTTGGGAATTTCTTTAACATGATCAACGATTTGAAGAATAAGGCGATTTCTGCAGGAATGGAATACTTTTTGAAAATCACAGAAGAGGTCACCGGTGAAGATAAGGAGATTCCGTCGAGTTTTGGCTTTGATGTTCCTTCGATGAGAGCGATTGAGAACTTCCTAGACGCTTCCGGAATGGCTAATTCGTTTATCAACAGTGTGATCGAAGGTGTCAAAGGCTTCCTAGGGAATGAGGACACTGGTACTTTGTTAGGTGCGATTGGTGCGGTTTTGACATTAGTGACAATAGGTACAGCTCTACTTTCTTCAGGATCTTCTATGCTTAGTTTATTACTAGCGGGGGGATCGATCCTATGTGAAAGCATTGCCATGTTAGGTGGTTCTTTGATTGGTTTATCGGTTGAAATTCAATTTTGGTTGGGAGTTATAGGAACCTCATTAGGTGGTACTGCTCTGGGATTAACCTTAGGCAAGATACTGGAAGGGAAAAAATTAAGCAAACCAGAAATGGTATTAACGGGTATTGATTATGCTGTAGACCAAATAAGTGTCTTATATACTATTACTCTAATGTAGGTGGAAAAATGGCTATAGAGATTTGGTTTGGAATATTTTCAGGGATACTGAGTGTGTTATTTGTTATAATGTCAATCTACATATATATGGATAAAAAGGAAAAAATATCTAGAGAAAAAGAAAGGAATATTGGGTTAATACTTTCCATATCTTTTTTCATAACCGGATCATCATTTTTCTATGTATTTAAAAACAATATAGGTGCCGTAAGAGATCCCCTTGCCATCTACATCATGACTTTTTTATTTATTGGTTTAGGGGTTCTCAATCTGATACCGGCATTTGGTAAAATAAAAAGATAAGGTCTAAACATTTTCAATATAAAATCATAAAAGAGCCAAAGACTTTGAATAATCCTCAAGTACAAAATATTTTTCCATATATTTTATCTCTTGAACGGGTACTTGATGATGTGAAGAATGTGAATTTGGACACGAAACTCGATTACTGGATAAACGGATGGGAATTGGACATAAAGTGCGTGGATAATGCAGGCAACGTGTTCAGCAGGACCAAGTCGTTCAACGGCGTGGTGGACGATGCTTGGGACGCTGTGTCGAATCTAGCGGGCACGATAGTGGACTTTGGACAGTGGATTTGGAACAAGGCTACAGGTGCTGCGGCGAAGGCCGCCGATAGGGTTGCAGATTTAGCTACTGACTTCGTTGACTGGGCCAAGGGCGAGATTTCCAGCATGTTCAGCAACGTTGTAGATCCGATAGTAGATGGTTTGAAGGATTGGGCGAAAAATGTTGCAAAAAATTTAGTGGAGTTATTTAGCGAACTCAACAAATGGAAAAAAATCGACGGTGACGAATCAGTAACGGCTACTAAAAGTCAAGGGATAGAATTTGTTATGTCCCTAGTGGGCCTTCAAGATAAAGCAGAAAGAATAGAATCGGTTATGAGAGAAGTATCTGATTTTGCCTCACCATTTTTAGAATATATTGGTCCATTTGGAGTTACAAGTTTATTCGGTGAAGCTTTTGGACAAGATATAGGAGGTCTCAATAGCTATTTTGAAGATATTAAAAATGGAATTGCAGGAGGGATAAGTACTATGATATCTTCTGCATTAAATCTGTTTGTGGGTGATCAAAATAGTTTAATATCAGCACTTGGTATTTCCAATGAACCTACATCTAGAGAGATTAATCATCCTTCATTAAATGCTCTAAATAATTTCATTAGTCATAGTGATGCTTTAGGGGATGAAGGAATTGCCAGTATGGTATTTGAAAAACTTGAAATAGAAAGTGGTCCTGTTGGAGAGGTATCGAATGCTATGTTGGTAATATTGGGAGTGATAAGCATTTCAATTTTTTCTGGAATGAAATGCGGTAAGTTGATACTCGATACTGGGAGTTACATGATTGATGCAACATCATCGCTATTGATTGAAATTATAGGTTTGGTTTTGACAATAGTATCTTCTTCTTTAGAAGGGATACATTCACTTTTAGCCTCATTGGTTGGTTCAGCATGGACTACATTTTGGTATGTTACTTCTATAGATGATTATATAAGGCTAATTAAAGATTGGCCAGTGGGGACAATATTGATGGGATTAGGAACGGGTGAGGTTTTAGCCTGTTATAGTGGACTAGCTTCATATTTTTAAATAATGTAACGGAGGAACTATTGTGAGAGAAATAAGCTCAAAAGTTTTTAAAAAGGGAGAAATAAGATCGTATGTAGCCATATACAGTTTCTTAATTCTAGGTATGGCCTTGTCGTCCTGGTTGATATTAAATATAATTCATGACTCATTTCATTATGAGGTCCTGGCAGGTTTGATTTTAACTTGGGCTACATTTATTGTGATTGTTTTAGATTATAAATCAAAAAATATTAAAATTTATAAGAACAAGATAGTTTTGCCAAAGACCATATCAGAACAAAAGACTCTCAAATATGATGAAATTAAGAAGATTAGATTTGATGTTTTCAAAAAAACAGGAAATGTTGGCAAGCTAGAAATAATTGATGTAAATGGTAAAAAACACAGAATAAGTAGTTTTGCAGATAAAACTAAGATGCTGAGAGAAATAAAAAAGAGGATGTCCAAAGAGCATTGGAAAAGGAAAGCCGTTAAAGAAGGATATAGATAATCTAATAGACTTAATTTTATAGATATTATAGATGCAAAATTTCTTTAATGAACTATCCAAGTGGGCCACGGTAGATGGTGACGAGAGCGTGGACGCGACGATGAACGCTGGCACGGAACTCATGATGTCGTTCGTAGGACAGCAGGATAAGGCGGAGCAGGTGACAGACGTGCTCAGCAAGGTGATGAACTACATCAAGCCATTCCAGAAGTACGTGAGTCCGTTCGGGGCTATTAAAACAGCAACTGATGCGATCGGAGGTACTATCCCATCTGTTGGAAACCTGGTTGATAAGTTCGAAAACGTTAAAGATAAAGGAATTGAGTTGGTTACTGAAACCTTCATGGATATTGTAGCAGAAGTTTGTGAGTTAGGTGGAATGACCGATTTACCGTCAGATGTTGATATTGATCTTCCCTCGATAGATGGAATAGAGAATTTCCTAGATGAAGCAGGTATCAATGGCGATACTATAAACAGTATCTTGAAAGGTGCAGAGGATTCGTTGGCAAAGCATTCTGGAACTTTGATAAGTATGATTGATTTGAGTGTGACTGTGATAGGAGTAATGCTTGCAATGAAATCTGCGATTGGTGGTGGCATTGGAGCTAGTTCGTTTGGAGCTATGATTATTGGATCCATCGGGGCTGTAGTAGAGGGAGTCATGCTTTTTTCATCATTAAGTAAACACGCGTCCTTTTCGTTGGGTTCATTTGGTCTAGGACTAGCAATATCAGCAGGGATAATTGAGGTTTTAGCAATAGCTGAAGGAGAGAGTACTACTACATCTAAATTAGTAGTGGTATCAGATATAGGAGTTGGAGCAGGATCTATTTATTATCTTACCCAAAAATATGACTGAGGTGTTTAGATGAAAGATGTAAATCTAGTAATGTTATGGTTTGTCATCATCTTCCTGCTATCTGTGATTATAATGTTTTTTGGAGCATTGTCAGTCTGGGAAGATAATAAAAAAAGAATTAAATTGATAACTTATAACGCATTATTATTTTCGCTGACTTTTATAATCTCTTTGATACTAATTATAGCAATTGGTTTAATCTCTATCACAAAGGAATTTAAATTCCTTTTCCCGTTCATATTATTTGGAGTCTGTTATTTATATATGTACTTTTATGGGAGTTCTAAATACAAAGAGAAGTTTGGTTGACGCTATATTGAAAACCATTGAAATTTTTAGGTGTGAAGAAAGTGATGTCTTTCATTAAGCCGTTCCAGAAGTACCTGAGTCCGATGGGTGCGATGGGCACTATCGCGGATTCGCTCGGTGCATCTAAGGGAGATAAGATCGGTGATCTATTCGAAGCGCTAGAAATTCTATAAATGAAGATATCGTGAGAAAATTTTCCATTTTGCTGATAGTGAATCATCAATCATATTTGACATTAGTTTTAAATAGAGATATGAAACTATAATAAAATATGGACTTGGCAAAGAAGATAGACGATCTTTCCCACGAAAAAGGTCTCAGTGAATCCGAGATAATAGAAGAGGCCTTGGAATACGGATTGAACGAGATGTGGAGAAGATCTGTATTGTCTAAATACTTGAAGGGAGAGTTAGACAGGGAAGAGGCTGTCGAACTTATAGGCCTAGAACAGGTCAAACGGGCGGAGGAAGAAGTCGAAGTAATGAAAGAAGATATAGAATGGGGCTTAAGACAGTGAAACTCAAGGCCGTTTGTAATTCCACACCTCTTATCACACTTTCTCAGATCGATGCTTTGAGACTTTTATCTTTATTTGATGAATTGATAGTGCCTAAGACGGTATACGAAGAAATAGAAGTAGGTGGGATACCTGAAGCCATGGAGACTATCGACCATGAAATCATCGAGTGTGAAGAGGTAAGACCGGAATTTGAGAGTCTTGATAAAGGAGAAGCTAATGCTTTGAGTTTGATCGAAGAAAGACATGAAAGGACTCTTTTTTTGACAGACGATTTAGAGGCTAGAAAGTCAGCTAAAGAAAAGGATATCGAAGTCCATGGAAGTGTCGGTATCGTTGTTTTGGCCTATTCTAGAGAGATACTGGAGTTGGAAACTGCTGAGAAGATGATGAGAGATATTCAGGAAGAAACAGAACTGTTCGTCACTGATGAGATCGTTGAGATAGGGATAAAAGAATTGAAAAGATTGGCAGACTGAATTTGAGGGACATCCGATGGCGGTAGCGGAATCAAAAGGGAATATTCTAAACCATCATTCCGACTTCATCCGATCACATGTAAAATCATTTTTTCCTCCGTCTGATCCAGACACTGACGGCGATGGTCTGTCGGACGGTGATGAGAGGAACGGTCGTGAATTCAAGTGTTTTGCTGAGATAGATGAGGACACAGAAGAAGAAGAGAGTTATGAGACTTCTCTTGACGATGCAGATCCTTTGACAGCTTCAGAGCATGAAGATGGTGATTGGATAGATATAGACGGCGACAACATCCCGTATCCTATCGAAAGAAATCCGGGCAAGATGTACAGAGATAGGTTCGACGACATCCCGTGGATCGAGAGTATGAGGAGGTTCGAGGAAAACTTCAATGTTACCGACGACGAAGAGAATAAGAGGATATACAACAAGTCATTCAACCCATACGTTGAGTACCAGGGAAAGCCGATAGTGGAAGATCTAGAGGTCGAGGGTACATATAAGGCCGATCCTGACGTCGGTACAGGTGCAGACGTGACGATAGAGCTGTACGATCCTTCGGGAATAGATCACATAAAATTGAGCAGTAAGCAGGAGACCGAGACCGTCGATATATACCCCCATGATGTGGACGAGGATGGATTGATCGAGAAAGAGATCCACCTGAACACCGATACAGATGACTGGGTTGATAAATGGGGTCTTGATATAGAGATTGTTGGAAATTCAGGTAACAGCTTCGAGAAGACTAGAAGTATAGATGGCGCCTTTGAGACTGTCACAGAAGTGATAAATAATGTGGCGGATTACGTCGGAGAATTCGGCGAATGGGTCTGGAACAAGGTTACCACCGCTGCGTCGACAACTGCGGATGCGGCCGCGGAACTGGCTAATAGTCTGGTCGATCATGTGAAAGACGAGATTGTGGGCAGATTCACTGACCTGCTAGACCCGATCGTGAGTGGTCTTGAAAATTATATAGGAGAGCTAGGTTCGACGGTCCAACAGGCGGTCGATGATGAGACCACACCTGAGGACGTTAGAGAGGTGATGCTGGGACCGTTGAGTGGTTTGACATCAGTTTTTGACGTGATACAAGAGGTTACAAATAAGTTGAAACCATTGATGGATGCGATTGGATCGGCTGCAGATATGATAATAGATACGGCAGTGGATACGATGGCAAGTGTATTCGGAGGGAATTCTGATGATGTGGATAATGATTTTATACAGTTGATCAAGGACTCAGATGATGTCAGCGCTGGTGATCTGATCAAAGAATACTTCGGATTTGAAGAGAGTGAATCAGCATCGTCTAATGATTTGAGTGTTTCTAATTCAAATTCAGACCCTACAGATGTAGTTTTATCTATATTGAACTTATGGCCTTCCATTAATCTAGCAGCATATTTTGCAGGTACTGGTAAAGCAGGTTCAGCTGCAAGGGATGTTTTACTATCAAGTATAGGTTTTCTTTCTTCAGCGCTCTCATCTACACAGCCCGTTGCTCTGAGCACAATGGGAATGGCAGCAGGTGTAGGTTCATTTATTGATCTATTAGTAGAATATCAAAAAAGTGGTCTGATATTAGGGAATCCGACGGCTGATGCGATATTGATTGGTTGGAATGGTATGGTTGCAGGTTATAGTGCATATATTGCAACTGAAGTCTATCAAACCAATGGTGTGATTTAAAAAAAGGTGTATTATGTTCGGAAATGAGAGTATTCTGTATAGAGGGAATAACGAATCTCATAAAGAAAGAAAGAGAGACAAATTTATAGACGTCATAAGAGCACTTGCATTTTTAGTTTTATTCACCTCTCTTTCTTTATATTTTGTAGTAACTACTCCTGACATTATAACTGATTATATTATCGTCATACCTATCCTATTAATATCAATTTCCGGCATAAGTCTTTTTTATGAAATTAAGAAATATCGGGCAGCCCGCCCATTTTGTGTCAAAGAAGAAAGTATAGAGATTCCTGAGGATGGGGTTGAATCTATATCGATAAATCAGGTCGAGTGCTTAAATATTGATTTTGGGGCTGGATCCTATAAAGAAGTTCTGTTGAGTTTTGAATTAAAAGCTTCTATTGATGGAAGGAATAAATTAGAAATCAAAGTTAAAAGACCTGAATTGGAAAAAATAAAGTCTGCTATAAAACAAGTTGGTATCAAACATAAAGTGAAAGGAGAGAGGTGAAAATATGGACAAAAAGACAGGCAAGAGATTAAAGATGATTAATTTCTTTGCAACCGTACTAGTAGGTATTTTATTAATTTATGCTGGATATTATACATTTGGTATCCAACTCAGCTACACGATAGTTTTAGAGGTAGCTATAGTCATCCTTGGTATATCTTATCACATATTTTTGTCAAGTAAAATGAAATCATAAAATTCTATAATTTCAGATAGACAACTTTTTCACTCGCCTTTCAAATTAGGATGACAGTGACGGAGACTTGACGGTGAACGCAGGCATTTCTTTGATGCTCTCGTCAGTCGGGATACAGCATAATGCGAAACAAATGTCAAATCTACTTAACAGGGTTCCTAGTTCATCCGATTACTCGAACTCAAGACTTCTAATTGCTTTGAAAAAATCATCAAACTAATCTAGAAAAATCATCGTAAACGTCTTTTCGGTGCCCGATGAAAAGGATCACTATTTTTTCATCTTTATCGTCAATTTCATAGATGGCTCTATAATCACCTATCCTTAATCGCCAGAAATCAGAATTCTTCAGCCTTTCACCTTTCTTAGGATCGGAACTCAAGCTTTTCATCTTTTTTCTAATCCTTGTTTCGATCTTGTTTTCAGCTTCTTGTAGGAAGTCATCTGCCTTTGGATGAAGTAAAACGTCATAACTCATCTGATCTACTCCAAAGGCACAAGATCATCTGGATTTTCTTCAGCTTCTCCACTCCTTTCGACTAGCATCTTATAAAATTCCCGAGTTTTTTCTCTTTCTTCGTATTGCTTTAATACAGTACGTATAGCATCACTGCGGCTCTTGAACTTGCCTTCCTTTACCCATTCATCAAGGGTTTCGATCATATTATCCGTAACTCTTACTTGTACTTGGCCCATGTTATCGTGTAAACACATATGTTTACATAGTATATATGGCTTTTGTTTCCAATATTACTTAGATGTATGCCAAGATATAAATGGAAAAATAAAGATACATTTCCCACTTTGACCGATACGAACATCCCCCATCTTAATGACGGAGGAAGCGGAAGTGGAGATGGAGATACAGGTCTTTCTCTCATGAGTACTGGTGATGAGGATTCACCGAAGTACAGATCTTTGGTTTCCGATGCAGATCCGCTGACAGCATCGAAGAAAGAGAGCGGAAACTGGATAGACATAGACGGCGACAACATCCCGTACGCTATAGAGAGGAACCCGGGCCGCGTACATGAAGATAGATTCGACGGCATACCTTGGATAGAAAGCATGAGGAGATTCGAGAGGGAGTTCAACGATACCGACGATGAAGATAAGCAGAGGATATACGACAAGACGTTCAACCCGTACGTTCGGTACCAGGGAACGCCGATAGTGGATGATCTGAAAGTCGAGGGTACATATGATCCTAGTCCTTACGTCGGTACAGGTGCGGACGTGACGATAAAGGTATACGATCCAGCAGGAATAGAGCAGATATATTTGAGCAGCGAGCAGGAGAGCAAGACCGTCGATATAGACCCATCTGACGTGAACAACGATGGAGTGATAAAGAAGAAGGTCCACCTGAACACCGACACGTGGGACTGGGTCTCGGGCTGGGACCTGGATATCGAGGTCTCTGGAGTGTACGGAAACACGTTCGAGAAGAACAGGGATATAGACAGTGTTCTTGACTCGATCTGGGACTCCTTATCAAAAGTGGCAGATTACGTCGGAGATTTCGCCGAATGGATCTGGAAAAAGGCAACCGGTGTGGCGTCTGAAGCTGCGGATGCGGCCGCGGAGCTGGCGAGTGCATTCGTTGACTGGGCCAAGGGCGAGATAACTTCTAAATTATCATCATATATTGATCCTATTTTGGATGAAATCGAGAGTTATGTGGAGAATATTGTTAATTACCTCCATAATTCCCATGAAAATGGAGAGGAAGTGAAAAAGAGAGAATTCTTGGATTTATTCTATTCAGATGTTTTTGACGCTGTATTAGCCCTATCTTCTGCCCTGATGGCAGCATCCTATCTAGTACAGGGTGTTAGTTTTGGGGCGTCCTCTCTTGTTGGTGTGATGGTTCCATTAATCGTAAGTTATCTTGTAAATCAGATGTTCAGTGAACATGCACCCTATGATAAGGGAGAATATAGTATTGGGGCAGAGATGGAAGTTGATGATTTGTTCAATTATTTGGAGGATTTGATTAAAGATAAAATTGAGGGTCAGGATGAAAGTACGAATCTAAAGTCATCATCAGGGGATGGTACAGAAACTATTTTAGTAGTGTTTGAAGTAGTGATAGGAGCGTTTGGACTGCCGTTTTCCGTTGGGATATTAGCCGATGCAGTGACCGACAAGTCCGGTGTAATGCAAGCTACTGTAGGATTGGTAGGGGTTATTCTCTCCATGTTCTTTACGATAACTGCCTTCTGTTACAAAAACAAGAATGATCCTGAGCCCCAAGAAGGAAATATGGCTTCAGTTATAAGTGTAGTGCTTGGAGGTATCGGACTATTGTTTAGTTCCTGGGCAGGACGGAAACCTGGTGGACAGACATTGGCTAATAAGGTATCTTCGTTTTTTGGTCTTGCAGCCATTTTAATAGGTATATTAAATCTAGGTGTGTGATAGAATAACAAAACGAATAGCAGTGGACTTAGATCCAGAGCAACTAATGAAAGCCTCTTACAAAAGCAAATTTTTATTTATTTTTCTTTCAGGGCTTTTGCTAGGGAGTATAATTGAAATAGCATTCTTATTGTTTTCAATGATATCCGTAACATATCTTGTTATTTCCACGATTGGATATTTTTTTCTTTGCTATTTCTTTGCCTGGGGCAACCAGATGTTTCCTTGGCATGGAGCCCCGATATGGATAGAGTTACGAGAGGATGGTATAAGGTATCAGGAGAGAAAATTTTGGAGGGGTATAATACCAACGTTTGTGGGGAATAGTTCAAAGGACATACCAAAAGGAGAGCCTAAGTTCCTCCCTATTGAAAATATAAGTTTTATAGGTAGAGGAAATGAGGGTAGGGCATCCATTGCCTACAAGCCAGTGAAAAAAACTGAATACTTGTTTATGAAGGACAATCTCCAAGTTCAACCTGAACTTGTACCGGATTTGATAAGATGGTACAAAGACAATGCTCCACCTTCTCAAACTATTGAGTTATGGGAAGTATCATCTATTGGCATCGATAAAGAAACTATCAGAGGAGAAAATGTTTAGAAAGGAAATACCTCTTACAGATAAATGATGAATTGAAGTGGCCCCATCAAAGCCTATAGCTAATCAATGGAAAGACGGTTGGAAATTAGATGTAAAGTGCGTGGATAATGCAGGCAACGTGTTCAGCAGGACCAAGTCGGTCAACGGCGTGGTGGACGATGCTTGGGACGCTGTGTCGAATCTAGCGGGCACGATAGTGGACTTTGGACAGTGGATTTGGAACAAGGCTACAGGTGCTGCGGCGAAGGCCGCTGATAGGGTAGCTGATCTAGCGAGTTCAAGAATTGGGCGGAGCAGCAGATATCCAACATGCTCAGCAACTTGATGAACTATTTCGAAC
>CAZPCW010000053.1:0-15827 GCA_964585175.1 uncultured Thermoplasmata archaeon | reverse complement strand
CTTCATCATCTACTGAAATATCTACCTGCTCTTCACTCTGCTGCCAATTCCCGGCCACGAACATCGTAACCACTAACACCGCCACGATCGGAACGACCATCAAACGGATTTTATTTTTCTCCAGCATCTTTCTAACCCTCTGCTTGCAAACAGAGCTTTTTTTATTTTTTTTTTTGTTTATGCTTATCATTATAATTAAATTATAATTTATTTCGGTAGTCCCTCTAGATAAAGGTGTGAGTTTGAGCGATTATGTTTCAAAAATAATAGATATGGTGGACGAAAGCGGGATAGATTACCGTCTGAACACCATGGGAACCGTCCTCGAGGGGGTTGGGCCAACCGAGGGATACGATTCTCCGTATTTACTGATGTAAGTCGCATGGGTTCAATATGTTTTATCAGATAAGTCATTATTTATTGCATTGTTATATGCGGCTTTGAAGAAAAACTCTGACTGAGACGGTGATAAGATGCAATAAAGTTAAAAAACTACTCGCCATTGCATATCCGATGTCAGAAAAAGAAAGTTTCGAGGAGAAGAGGGAAAGATTGAACGAACTTGTGCTGGAGAAGGGGAACCTGCATATCAAGCGTTTCTTCAACCTAGATACTCAAGTGTACGAAGAGGGCGCTTTGGACAAAAAGACGAAGGAACTTTTAGGCCTTATAGCCTCCATGGTACTGCGCTGTGACGACTGCATCGAATATCATCTGATCCGCTGCGACGAAGAAGGTGTGAATGACGAAGAGATGATGGAAGCTTTATCGGTCGGACTCGTAGTCGGAGGTTCTATAACCATACCTCATCTGAGAGAGATAATAGAAAAATGGGTCGCTCTAAGGGAGATGTGATAGTATGAAAAGGAATGAGATATTAGAAAGAGTTGAAGAGATAGTGGAAAGAGACAAGGATACCGGTGCCAAGCTGAAAGATATATGCCGTTTGCTGCATACCGAACTGGACGATTACGACTGGGTCGGTTTTTATCTTGTAGAAAACGATGAGTTGGTCCTAGGACCTTTCGTCGGTGAATCGACCGAACATACGAATATCGATTTCGGCGAAGGAATTTGCGGACAAGCGGCGGAATCAAAAGATACCTTTGTAGTAGATGATGTCTCCAAAGAAGACAATTACTTATCCTGCAGCGTGAAAGTGCAGTCCGAGATCGTCATTCCGATCTTCAAAGACGGTGAGATCGCCGGGGAGATAGACATAGATTCCCACCAAAGGGAAGCTTTTTCCGAGAAGGACAAAAGATTACTAGAAGATATAGCGGCGAAAGTAGAGAAAATTCTATAAAAGTATACCTTATTACCATCTTTATGGGAGAGAAAAATCATCTAGCGGGGGAGAAAAGTAGATATCTTGAACAGCATGCGGAAAATCCTGTAGACTGGTATCCTTGGTGTCAGGAAGCTTTTGAGAAAGCGGAAAAAGAGGATAAACCTATATTTCTTTCTATCGGCTATTCTTCATGCCATTGGTGCCACGTCATGGCACACGAATCCTTTGAAGATGAGAAAGTTGCTGAACTGATGAACGAAACCTTCGTATCTATTAAGGTGGATAAAGAAGAAAGACCTGATGTGAACAACGTATATATGGATGTAGCTAAAGCTATGACCGGTGCGGGAGGATGGCCGTTAAATATATTGATGACTCCTGACAAAAAGCCGTTTTACGCCGCCACCTATATACCGAAGCGGAGTAGAGGTGATCAAACTGGAATGATAAAACTCACGAAAAGCATCCATCATCTATGGAAAAACAATAGAGAAAAATTATTATCTCCAAGTGAAAAAATAATCTCTTCACTCAGGGGGAGGAAGGATGAATTTAGCGATAGTGTAGATAGCTCTGTTTTAGATGAGGGTTACGAGACTTTGAAAAGAACCTTCGACGATGAACATCACGGTTTCGGCAGCTCACCAAAATTCCCTTCCCCACATAAATTGTTATTTCTTTTGAGGTACTGGGAGAGGACGAGCGAAGAAAAATCACTAGATATGATCAAAAAGACACTCGATGCTATGAGATTAGGAGGTATCTACGATCATATCGGATATGGATTTCACAGGTACTCGACCGATCCTCGATGGAAATTACCACATTTCGAAAAGATGCTCTACGACCAAGCTATGATGGTTATGGCTTATTCCATGACTTATGAAGTTACAGATCTGGAGAGATACAAAAAAACCGCGGAAGAGACGATAGAATATGTTTTGAGAGAATTGAAAGGTGAAGATGGCGGGTTTTATTCCTCTGAAGATGCCGATACCGGAGAAGTCGAAGGAGGTTACTACATATGGTCCGAAGAGGAGATAGATGAGATCCTAGGGGAATCTGAGATTTTCAAAGAACTTTATAACGTAAAAGCGGAAGGGAATTATCGGGAAGAATCGACCGGAGAAAGAACAGGTAAAAACGTCCTTTATTTGAACGAAAAGATCGAAGATGTCGCTGAAGAAAAAGAACTAGATGAGGAAGTACTGAAAGAAAAAATAGAGAAGATAAGAAAATCTCTTTTCGAGGCTAGAAAAGAGAGGGGAAGTCCCGGTAAAGACAAAAAAATATTGGCCGATTGGAACAGCTTGATGATAGCCGCATTAGCTATAGCCTCTAGGGCCTTCGAGGATGAAGAGATGAAAGAAGAGGCTGAAAAAGGTTTAGAATTCATCTTATCCGAGCTTGAATACGATGAGGGAATTTATCACAGGTATATAGACGGTGAAGTAGGAATCGAAGGGATGTTGGACGATTATGCTTTCTTGGTTTGGGCGCTGTTAGAGATGTATAAAACAACAGAAAATTCAAGCCATCTCGAAAAAGCGAAAGGACTAGCGAAAAAGATGATAGAGATATTCTGGGATGAAGAGAAAGGAGGTTTCTATTTCAGTAGTACAGACGAACTACCTATGACCAAAAAAGAAGTCTATGACGGTAGCTACCCATCGGGAAATTCAATATCTCTGCTGGATTTGGTACTCCTTTCAAAGATGACAGACGACGAAACATTCGAAGAAAAAGCGGAGAGACTGATCAGATCATTCGGCGGAAATGTGAAAGGTTCTCCTGGTCAACACACAATGTTCCTATATTCCATAGAAATTTTCGTTGAAAATTACGGAAAGGGCGGATTGGAAGAAATCAATTAGAGAACGGTAACAAGATTGATTTACCGGTTGAATGCTAGACGAATGAGATGAGCGAGACTGAGATAGAAGATATCAAGGAGACCTACGAAGAGATCAAACCGGTGATAGAATCCAGGATAGAGGAATTTAAAGAGATCTGGGAAGAAGGAGACAAAAGAGTTTTCGACGAGATGACTTTCTGCCTTTTCACACCACAATCCAAAGCTAAAGTTTGCTGGGACACAGTTCAGGATCTGAAGGAAAATGATCTGCTCTTAGAGGGGGATAAAGAAAAAATATCCGACGAGATAAACAGAGTCAGGTTCAGAAACAATAAGGCAAATTATCTGATCGAAGCTAGGGAAAAGTTCATCGAAAAGGACATGTCGATAAAGGAAAAGCTTTCAGGATTTGACGATCAGAAGGAAGCTAGGAGATGGATTGTAGATAATGTCAAAGGGCTGGGATACAAAGAAGCCAGTCACTTCCTCAGAAATATAGGTAGAGGGGAAAATTTAGCGATATTGGACAGGCACATAATCAAAAACCTGGTAGAGTTAGATGTTATAGATGAAGAGCCAAGTACTTTGACTAAAAAGAGATATTTAAAGATAGAAGAAAAAATGAAAGAGTTTTCCGAAGAGGTGAATATTCCGTTATGTCACCTCGATCTAGTTCTCTGGTACAAGGAAACCGGCGAAGTATTCAAATAGAGGTCTCGAAAGCTTCTATATTTTTCTCTTCCGTACCTTCAGGCACCTGTTTTCTGATAGCTTCTTTCACGGATTTCTCCGTAACCAGTTCCGATTCGGAGATGAAGTAACCGAGCATCACTATGTTGGCGACCATTTTGAGTCCGAGATTTTCTTCGGCTATTCGAGTTGCGGCTATACCAAGAGTATCTTCTCTAGGTGATTCGACCAGACCAGTATCTATGATCAATTGTCCTTCATCGCCTAGTTCCGGCAGGTAAGTATCAAGAGCGGTCTGCGACATCGAGATGAGATAATCGGGATCTCTGACCTGCGGATAATAAACTCTATCGTCGCTGATTATTATATCGGTACTGCAGGCTCCTCCTCTCGCTTCGGGACCGTAACTTTTGGTCAAAGTCACGTCTTTGCCGTCGAGTACAGCTGCTTCACCGAATATATGTCCCATCAGTATAACTCCTTGACCGCCGAAACCTGAAAATCGGATCTCTTTCCTCATCATTCCACCCCCAGTTCATCTCTAGCTTCTTCAAAGACGTCTCCACGTTCGTCCTGATATGTCGGGGCTTCCCTGTCTACGAACTTTCCAACGATTATATTCGATTCCGGGTCTTCTGGGTCCAAAGCTACTTCGCTAGGATCCGCTTCAGGTTTGATCTCGCTGTTCTCCTTGAAATGCTTCATAGTTTCTTTGCCCGTCTTCAAACCTACTTTTCGACCGTAGCCAGTGGGACAAGGAGATAAAATCTCGATGAAGCAGAATCCGTCCTTCTCCAGCATCTCCTCGAAAGATTCGATTATCTTTTCAACGTGGAATGTAGTCCATCTAGCCACATAAACGGCTCCTGCACCAGCGGCGACCGCGGGCAGATTGAATGGATGTTCAAATCCACCCCAAGGTGTCGAGGATGTTTCCGCGTCGGTCGGTGTAGTAGGTCCGGCCTGTCCGCCTGTCATCCCGTAATTGAAGTTGTTCACACAGATAACGTTGAAATCGACGTTACGTCTCGCAGCGTGGATGAAATGGTTGCCGCCGATTGCGAAAAGATCACCGTCGCCGCTGAAGACCGTCGTTTTAAGATCGCGGTTACCTATCTTCAATCCGGTAGCGAAGGGTATAGCTCGACCGTGGGTGACGTGGAATGAATCTACGTCGACATAACCGGCAGCTCTACCGCTGCATCCTATTCCAGAAATCATGGCAGTTTCTTCGGGAGCGATATCCGAATCCTTGAGAGCTCTAAGATATGAATTCAAGATAGTTCCTAGACCACATCCGGGACACCATATATGAGGTATCCTGTCCTTCCTCAAGTAGTCATCTAAAGGATGAAGTCCGTGACCAACACCTTCTTCTGTTTCCTGTTCCTGGTAATCCGGTGAAAACCAATCTCTGCTTCTTCTTATACTCATCTTTTACCCTCCTTGAAAGACGGGATTTCTTCTTCGTCGATCGCTTCTATCCTATCGAAGATCTCTTCAGGAGTGTGTATATTACCACCCATCCTAGGGGTCAGATAAGTTTGAGCGGCACCGCCTGTGCATCTTTCGACTTCATATGCGATCTGACCGAAGTTTATCTCGGCTACGAGGAAATCGTCGACCCCTTCTCTGGCCAGATCATATATCCTCTCTTCGGGGAAGGGCCATATAGTCTTGGGTCTGAGAAGACCCACGTCGTAACCTTTCTCTCTTGCTTTATCTACCGCTTCGACGGCGGCTCGATAAACGCTTCCGTACGCTATGATAACTTTGTCGGCGTCTTCGACCTTGTATTCTTCATATTCTAATATATCATCGGCGTTCTTCCTGATCTTATCGATCAACCTAGGTACCAACATGTTCTGCGTTTCTTCATCGACAGAAGGATGTCCCTCTTCGTCGTGTGTAAGACCGGTCACGTGGATGGAATACCCATCTCCCGCGTCGGCCATCGGAGGGACGAGATCATCTTCGTCCGGGCGATAAGGCAGGAACTCTTCTGGCGGTTCCTCAGGTTTCTTCCTATCTACCAGATCGATCTCTTCCTTCGGCGGGACCTCGACTTTTTCCGTCATGTGAGATACCATCTCGTCGGAAAGAACCACCACTGGAAGACGATACTTTTCAGCCGTATTGAAGGCCTTTATCGTATAATCAAATAACTCCTGAGGCGAAGAAGGCGCATACGCGACAACTCCCACGTCTCCATGCGTACCCCATCTAGCCTGGTTGACGTCTCCTTGAGCGACCATGGTCGGTAAACCTGTCGAGGGGCCGCCTCTCATCACGTCTACGATCACGCATGGTGTCTCGGTCATCAGGCCCAATCCGTAATTCTCCATCATCAAGCTGAAACCCGGTCCCGATGTTGCGGTCATGGCCTTTCTTCCAGCCCACGCGGCCCCCAAAACCGAGGCTATACTTCCCAGCTCATCTTCCATTTGTATGTAACTCCCATGTATCTCGGGAAATCTTTCAGCTATTCTCTCTAAGATCTCTGAAGCCGGCGTGATCGGATAACCGCCGAAGAACGTACATCCGGCGGCTATAGCTCCTTCTGCACAAGCGGTATTACCCTCCATGAAATACGTACCTGGTTCCATCATATCCATTCACCTCTTTCCTCTTTCTCTTCTTCTTTTTCATCTTCTTCATCTTTATCCTCCTCTTTTTCTCTGAGATATATGGCAAATTCAGGACATATCTTTTCACATTTGCCACAAAGGACGCATCCGTCGCCCATCTCCGGAGGATGATAACCTTTCTCGGTCGTATCTTCAGATTGTTCTAAAGCCCCAGTGGGGCAGAAGTCGATACAGAATTCGCAGCCTTTGCATCTTTCAGTTATGACGCATACGCTGCCTTCTTTATTTCCCGTTTCGACCTGCCAACACTTCTGATCTGGATTTTCTTCTTTTTCTTCGTCTTCGGTCATCTTTTATCCCTTCCTAAATTTTTATTCTTATCTTGGTTTTCCGGGATATTTAAATCGATCTATTCGATTTGGTATCTTCCTTCATACCCGAATGATTGACGATCCAAGAGAACCCCCATTATGTAATACTTCAAACCTCTTGTTCTAGTACCCGAAATAATGACTACATTGGGCATGAAGTTATCTAATACATCTCGAAGTTTGACCCGTATAAATACTTTACCACGGGATATTGATAGTGAAATCGACGATCTATCAAATCAATATAGGGTGATAAGTGGGTTTAATTACCTGGGTAAGGACTTCGATTCAAGCCCTGATCAATCTATTCTTTTGACGTAATGATCCACATCTTCTCTGGAAGGTGTTTCCGGGATCTCTTCCGGATAACCTAGTGGTGTTACGGTAGAGACATAATGATCTTTCGGAATGTTCAATTTCTCTTTAACGTCTTCTCTGTCCATCGCAGCGATCCAGCAAGTTCCTAAGCCGTGAGACCAGGCTGTAAGCATGAAATGATACGCGGCTATATCGCCGTCCTGTTTGGGTCTGCCCGTTTCTTCCGGATCACAGCAGATAGCCACCGCCATCGGAGCCTCGGCTATGGGAGCACTATTGCTTCCTCTTCTTTCCGACATGAATTCTATTATCTCTCTATCTTCAATAGGTATGAAGTAGTACGATTCGGAGTTCATAGATGTAGGGGCGAACCTACAGGTCTCGAATATCTTATTGAGTGTATCTTCGGAGATTTCTTCGTTCTTGTATTCTCTCACGCTTCTTCTATTTTCCAGGAGTTCGATGCCTTCCATGTATGGCTCTAGATGGTGTAGGAAGGTCTGAAATTCTAGAGTTCTTCCTTCGGGGTCTTCAGCGAAGAATTGATACACCTGGAAGAAATCGTTTTTAGATGGTTCTCCTTTCGCCCTATCTTTGAACTTTTCGTACATCTTGTCGACTTCTTCTTTAGTGCGGTAGAAGAAGGTGATCGTTCCGCCTTCGTCTACGGTTTCTCCTTCACAGAAACCTATCAGGAGGTTACCGTCCTTGACTATTTTGCATTTGTCCTGGTCGAGCCAAAGATCCATATCCAGCTCTTCCATATAGAATTCTGTCGTGGTCTCGAGATCCTTACTCCTAAAGAAATTCATCCCCGTCATGGATATGGTATTGAAGAGAGAGTAAAAAATGTTTGTGATTGATCTGATATTTCGCAGGATTTTTTATCAAATTTTGGTTTGAAAGGAAAGGCGGATTTCTTTCGCTATGCGAATTCGTAACTTGCTCGGGATAAGGTGTATAGTGCTCGCTAAACCTTTGTTGAGAAAAAATGGACGTGACAAAACGTTAATTGCGAGGATTTTGTGTTTATTGGGATGAAAATAGATATCAAAAGTAAAATAGAGCAGATTTGGTATCTAGATCTTAAACTGACAGACTTTTGTTGCACACGATTGACGGTAGTCTTAAGGGATGGATTGCGAAAGAGGAGGGGTGGAATTGAGCGGGAAAAGGGTTAGAAAAGCACATAATATTTTTAATAATCAACCCCTAAACTTAATAAGGGTGAAAAAATATTATTTGTGTAGGGGCAGTATAGATGAAAAAAAATAACGATTTAAAGCAGGCAACGGTTATTTTAGTGGCTTATGTATTAGTCGTGGGATTCGTTGGTGCTGGGGGCTTTGTGGACGGGCAATCGGTGACAAATGATATATCTGTGACTGCTAGTCAGACTAAAGTAGAGGTCTGGGATTTCTCGATAGATAATGCTACTGAGAATAATACGATAATATCAGAAAATGCAACTACAGGGGATTTCGGATATTCAGAGCCAAACGCAAATCAAGTAAACGATGTCTTCATATCGCTGAAAGTCTATGATAGTAATGACGTAAGTCAAAATATAAGTGAGGCTCACGTTTGGATCAACTCTACAAATACAGGAAACCAAGCCAATGATACTGGAGTTACACAATACGGCGATGCGATTTCAGGATATAATAATACTTGGGAAGTAACAGAGACAAGTACAGAAGCCTATCTAAACATAAGCTGGTCTGGCGGTAGTAATCAACCTTTCCTTCTGTACGGGAATTGGCAAATAGAGTCTAAAATAACAAATTCTACAGTTGGAACCATAGATAGGGCTGACTATGTATCCACTGGCGAAGGTGTACCGTTCGATATGACACTCTACCGAACGATCAGCGTTACTAGTCCATCCATATCTGGAACAGCGGCTCCCGGGCAGACATTGACGACAAATAGTTCTACGGGTGATCAAGTAAAATTCGATTCTGCCGATTCATTTGAATTCAGTATAAACGATGACTATGAATTAGAAGCCCAAGTGAGCGACTTAACACACACCACAAAGGGATATACAATCGGATCCGACAACTGGACAACAGATTACGGGGATCATAATCAAACTACTACTCCCACTAATCTAGAAAATTTTGATCCTCTTAATACAGATGAAACTGCTGGTGGAGGCTATTATACCTTGTCCATACCTGCAGGTATCGCACCAGGTGAATACACTGGAACGATAACCCATTATGTCAACCAAACGTCACCTACATAGAGCTGAGAGGTGAGCTCGTGTGGAGAAAAAAACCGGGAAGCCGTGTAACCAGAACGAGTTCCGCCTTTCCCTATGGGTCTTTTTGCCCATCTAAAACCTTTCAATCATCTTTTATAATCATTTTGATAGCTGCATCTATTTTTGTCATCTCGATCTTCCCTGGGGCTTTAACTGTAGAAGGAAGAAAAATGGGAGATAACATAAATGAGAGTAGTATACCCGAAAAACTCGTTGCGGGTTTTTTTAATGAGATAGATTATGAGAGTTCGACATCTGAAACCTCTATCAATGTGTTGTACAACGGAGATACACGATACAAGTGGGAATATGATGGAAAATGGAATGGGGATCTAGATTATCTAGATAAAAACGGGACCTATTATGATGAGGAAAAAAGCAGCTGGTTTGTCAAAATTGCTATAGATCACGAAGCACCTTTGGGTGATAATTGGACTTTGATCCTAAATGGAAAAGAACATGAGATAAAAGTAGTTGAAGCGGATACAACCGTTGGACTTTCAGGATCGTTAGAGTTTAATTTTGAACCATATACGGAAGGGGCTGAAGTTAGTGACAGTGTGACCTTGACGAACGACGGAAACGTGCCCATGACTTATGAATTAACATATACGGATGAAAATTTGATCCATGAAGCAGAGAAAGATATATTGGAAGCTGGGGAGTCGATCAGCTTAAAGTTCACATATCAATATTCCCCGAGTGGGCCTGCGAAGCTCTCCCCCGAGGTCTCATTAACGGCAGAACATCTAGGAGTTTTGGATTTCGAATCCGAAGGCAACATAGGAAGAAAGAGTCAGCCTGGGTTTGGAATCCCTACAGATGTTCTAGTAGGATATGAAAACTATAAACAAGAAAAAGTTGAAGATTATTCAGTACAGTATAAAAAATCGATAAGTGTGAAAGGAAACACCTACCACGAAGTCACTTTTTACGTCTATCCAAATGAGGATGTCCTAATCTACTTTAATAAAGAGAACGTCACCTTCAAAGATGAAAACGTTACCATTACAGCCCTAGGCTCGGATGGTGAGGAACTCGAAAAGATCGATTTAGACACGACTGCAGAGCTGAATTCCGAGTACGACGAAGTTGAGATCACGGTGGAGTTCAAGTCCGACCGTGAAAACGACGGATCTATCAATCTCAAAGTAGAAAAAGACACCTATACCACCAAGATACAGTTAAGCCAAACCGTTCCAGAACCAAGTGAAGATGAAATCTCGTTCGTAGAAAAAGAATCCGAAACAATAACATTCGGAGCTTTACTGATCGGCGGAGTTGTTGTCTTCGGCGCAGCAAGAGTCCTGCTGAGCGGCGAAGAAGATAAAGAGGATTAAATTATTAAGTATAGAAACAAATTACTTCTTTAGCCTATCAAATATTTCACATCGGGTCGATATCAAGATGAACCCATTTAGTTATGGAGTATAGGTAGATGAGGGAGTATAGGCGTACACTCAGAAAACTTCCAGTCATCTCCTCTGTCTGCAAGGGGGTGATCTGATGCAGGATAAAGTGAGTTGTGACTTTACCAAAATTTTCACTTTTATCGTGATATTTACTTTAATAATATTTGTTTTGACGCCTCTCACTTCAAACAACGTTTCGGCTGAAGACGGAACAGGCGTAGGTGTCAAAGCTGTTAGACCCAGGATAACTAACGTCGAGCTTGAACACAATGTCGGCACTCAACACCTCCGTCTAGAAATATTCGATCTGAACAGCTGGAAGTACATCAGTGAAGTCAGCGTGAAATTCTATAGAGGAGGCGAGCTTGTAAGACACTACGTCTTCAACCAAACAGAAGATCTAGATAGAAGTGTAGAGGTCCGAAAGGGAGATGGACTTGTTGACTTCGAGAGTCACAGTTCTAAAAAAAGAGCTACGACGGACCAAAGATGCTCTCTTAACCTACACTTTCATTTCAGTGGAATCAACTATGACCAGTTGAAGATAAGAGCTCGGGATCATTCAGGAGGAACGGCCCAGTCCACGATAGATTCGCCTAGTGTCACTAGAGGTAGATCAACCACAATATGGCTGCTTCCTTTTATCATTCTATTAGCTATAGCTCTAGTGTACAAGGAGATAAAGGATACCGGAGGTGAGATCGATGGCGCGTGAGCATTTCAAAAATGCGGCTAAGCACTGGCAGCACTGGCTGGTCTATTTTACGGTCACTTTCCTCTCGCTCTATGTCTTTGGAGAGTTCGCTCTCTCCATTTCCTTCTTCTCCATCCTCTCACCCTCCACATTCATGTTCTATTTCACTCCTGCCGGATTCATCTTAGGCGAAGCTCTAGTCAGCTTCTTCATCTCCGTACTCTTCTTCATCGGTCTTTTATTCGTCCTTAGGGAAAAAGTATACGTCAAGAATGAAAACAGCATGAAGTTCAACCGGTCTTCTTCTTATCTCCTCCTACCATTCTATCTCGTTTCTCTCGGCTCGCTCGGCATCTACATTAGTATGATACCTCTAGAACTGTCGAACATCGTCACCTATGTAGTTTTCCTGATACTCTTCGATTCCTTTGTCGAACACGTACAGGTCTCTGGTTACAGTCTCGCAGTGCCAAAACCACTAAAAGACATATCTTTGAGTATATCTAAAACTGAAGAGGAAGAGCTCAAATCGATAGAGGAAACTCTCGATAAGATAGACGAAGAAGTTGAAAAAACTCAGATGCAGGAATGTCCGAACTGTGGTATCAAAGTTCCTGATGATGCCGAAAAGTGCACAGCTTGTGGCGAACTGCTTGTTGAAGAAATAGAAGAGGTTGAAGAAGCGGTATCCAAAAAAGAGAAAGCGATACAAAGACTCAAAAAGCTCCCTACTGTTGGGGAGAAAAAGGCGCAAGATCTTTACGAAAATGGTTTTGAATCTCCTGAAGTGATAGTCGAGAGGGGTCTTAAAGGACTGGCAGAGATCACCCATATAAGTTTTGATAGCGCAAAACAAATAGTAGAGGGGTCAAAAGAACTGGTGAGTGAAAGGGAAAATCTTGAGGAAGTCTCGAGAGATGAGATCATAGAAGAGTTGAAGGAAGTAGGGGAGCTTGAAGAGGTGGAGGAAGAAATTGAAGAAGTCGAAACGGAAGAATGTCCTGTCTGCGGAGCCGAGATTCCTGTCGATGCTGAAGAGTGTCCAGCTTGTGGTGAACCGCTCGTTGAAGAGGGCGAAGAAACTGAAGAGGTTGAAGAACCCGAAGAGCCTGAAAAAAAGATGTCCGAAAAGGAGAAAGCGATACAAAGACTCAAAGAGATACCTTCAGTGGGTGAGGAAAGAGCAGAAGATCTTTACGTAAACGATTTTGAGTCCCCAGAAGATATTGTAAACGAGGGCATCACCGGGTTGGCCCGTATAGAAGATCTCAATTTTAAAAATGCAAAAGAAATACTAGAAGGGGCGAAGGAAGTCCAAGATGAAAAAACAGATTAAAAGGAAATAAAGTGGAAGAGACTAGCTCTTCCTATTATTTACCTTTCATATCTTGCTACAAAACTTTTCTCTTCGAGCTTCTGAAAATCTTTAAACTCCGTTTCGATACCCTTATCTTCCAGCTCGTAAACCAAATCTATAAAATATTCGTCCATGCAGCAGCTCATGCAAAAGTTGCCTTTGAACTTCACCCTGAGTTCTTCCTTCTCTAATTCCACTAGTTCAGCTTCCGCGATATCCTCTTTATACTCGTTGTGAGATTCTATAGCAGCCTGAATTTTTTCTTCATCCATATGAATCACACAGTGGTATCTCGCCGATGTATTCGATCGCCCTGCCATCATAATTCAACTTAACAGGGTAAACATCTAAACCTGTCTCTACAGCCTCTTCAAACACTCCAGCAAAATCTGGGTCCTGCTTTCCGTGCGGTGTAAAGCAAGAGGCGTCAGATCTGAAGACCAAGAAAACTAAAGCCGCAGAGGTACTCTCTTCATCTATAACTTCTATCAGTTCTTCGACGTGCCTTTTACCTCTTTTCGTCGGCGCATCTGGAAACAGCGCTCTGCCGTCTTCCGCTAAAGTACAACCTTTGACCTCAACCCATATCTTTTCATTTTCTTTCTCTAACGAAAAATCTATCCTGCTCTCACCTAATCTTTTTTCAGCTTCGTAATCTACCAATTCTCCAAAAGAACTGATTTCTGGATCATCTAACAACTCTTCCGCTATCGATCTATGATAGCCGGAATTAACGAATACCCAAGAGCCTTCTAATTTTCCAGCGAGAAGAGTCCAATCCGTCTTTCTATCCTCGCTGTCAGCTCTTTCCAATAAAACTTCGTTCCCGGGATACAATATCTCGTTCAATCGGCCCGGATCCCTGACATGAACTTCCTGAAGAGCATCAAAACCCTGAACTTCAACTAGACCCAAAAATCTATTTTCTCTAGACTTAAAAATGCCTCTAACGTCATGGGGAACTTCTATCAAAGTTTTATTCATTTTATCTTCTCTAGGAGAATCGCGGGACAGAGATCCCTAACTCCATCTATCTTTCCCACTTTTTCACTCATCACTCTAGAAAGATGATCGGAATCTTTCGTCCATATCTCAGACATTATCATGTGGTCACCTGTAGATTTAGCGACCCACTTCACTTCTTCTATCTCTGACATTTTTTCCACGGTTTCCAAAAAGTATTCCGGTTCTACATCGAGACCGAGCAGTGTGACCGTTCGATATCCGAGATTTTCAGGTTCAATCTCTATCGTAAATCGCTTGATCACTCCTTCCTCCTCCAAAGAACTGACCCTTTTTCTCACTGTAGCTTCGCTTACATCCAACTTATCCGCGATCTCAGTATAAGGCGTCCGGGAATCCTTCTGGAGTATTTCGAGAATTTCTTTGTCTGTTTCGTCAATGTTATCCATCTAATTAGTGTATATCTGGGCAGGTGATATATAAGATTTTTGCGAAATTCGAACAAAAATTACATATACTTCGAATATTATACCGTTATAACCGAAAATGATGGGCGCGAATGTACAAAAATCAAACGGTAAGCTTCCGTACTCGACTAGCATCAATAAAATTAAAGTAGTTTGTCTTTTATTGGTTAACGGGGAACCGAGGGAAAAAACATCTTCCGATGAATCGGAGAGAAAGGACGGTCATTTTAGATCTGCTACGGGTCTGTCCAAAGGATCATCTAAAACCCATTTACTAAATAAAGAGGTGTGATAAAATATGGATAAAGAAAAGGATATGGAAGAGTTAAGTTTCGAAGAAATGTTACAAGGAGCGGTGAAAGCTGAGATAAATAGTCAGGAAGTTTACAATCACCTAGCAGAAAGAACCGATAACTTCGTGATAGAAGATCGCTTTGAATTCTTAGCGGGAGAAGAAGAGAAACACGAGAACTTCTTGAGAGATCTTTACCAATCCTACAAAAAAGAAGGTGAGATCGAGTTACCAGAAAAAACTTCGGTGCCTTTACCGTATATCAGATACGACGAAAGCATCGATGAATCCGAAATCATCGATCAGGCGATGGACGCCGAAAAGGCCGCGAGGGATTTTTATCGGAGTATGGCAGAAAAGGCACCCGATTTTGATCTCGAAAGTAATCCTCAAAAATTATTGGTTTATTTAGCCGATATGGAAGAAAATCACTACGAAATCCTAAAGAAAGAATTTGATAGGATGAGCAAATTCGAAGAATTCGATCAATACCACCCTGCTATGCATCAGGGACCATAGAGGAGTATTTGAGAGGTGTATAAATATGGCAAAATGGAGATGTACTGTCTGCGGATATATATATGATGAAGAAAAAGGCGACGAAAGCAACGGGATAGACCCTGGAACCAAATTTGAAGAGCTTCCCGACGACTGGGTATGTCCAGTTTGTGGAGCTCCAAAGGAAGACTTCGAAAAGATCGAGGATTGAGAGGAGATCAAAATGCCAGAGATTCCTGAAGAAATAGAGGTCGGAAAAGAGGCTCCGGACTTTACTTTAGAAGATCAAGACGGCGAGGAGTTCACGCTGAGAGATTACACTGAGAGGACTAAGGTGCTCTTATCTTTTCATCCTCTCGCTGGGACCAGTGTCTGTGCCGAGCAAATGAAAGCTCTAGACAACAATATGAGGAAATTCCAGGAGCTGAATACGGTTCCAATCGGTATCAGTGTCGATCCGGTGCCCAGTAAGAAACTATGGGCCGAAAAATTGGGACTAAAAGATCTTAGGATTCTTTCAGACTTCTGGCCCCACGGGGAAGTAGCCAAAAAATACGGTCTTTTCATGGAAGAAGAAGGATTCTCTAAAAGAGCCAACGTTTTGATGGACGAGGATCAAACCGTCATCTTTTCGAAGGTTTATGAGATGGGTAACGTACCTGATTTTAAAGAAATAATTGCTGATTTGAAAAATTGAGGTGAAAAAAATGGGAAAAATGGAAGAAATGTATCAAAGCGACGATTGGAAGACGGAAAAGCACG
>CAZPCW010000052.1:0-15853 GCA_964585175.1 uncultured Thermoplasmata archaeon | reverse complement strand
ATAACTCATCTTTTTTATTCAATACTTTCTTAAGATAAAAAGACGATAAAACAAAGTTCATATGAATAAAAATGAAATATATCGGTTAAAAACGTTCGCAAAACTTTTATGTAAGATGTATCTATCGTTGATATAGTTTCATTCAAAAAACTCGTTCAGGGCCAGTAGATTGATAGGAAACTTGTTTCCTATGTTCGACTGTCCTTTCACTCGCATAAAACTCGTTCAGGGCCAGTAGATGCGCAGGAATCACAGATTCCTACTGTCTATGCCCCAAAATTCGTGATTACTCGTTCAGGGCCAGTAGATCAGTTGGCAGATCGCCACCTTGGCATCTGCAGGTTTGAATGCCTGTTGCCAGAATGGTGGAGGCCAGGGGTTCAAATCCCCTCTGGTCCACTTTTCATATTTTTTGGTAGAGGCTAGGGGTTCACGAGTCAATTTATAATTGACGAGTAATTAGAATCTATGATTCTGATGCAAATCCCCCCTGATCCAATTTTTATTTTCAATATTTATATAAGCTAGGAGTTCATGAGTCAAAAAAATTATTTTTGACGAACATTTAGAAAAATTTTATATTTTTCTGAATAGAATCCCCTCTGGTCCACTTTTTCTTTGAAAAGTGGTTGATCAGAATTCTTGATTCTGATGGGTCCACTAACAAATCTTTGATTTTTAGTGGTAATAAAGAACGCACTAGCGTTCTTTGAGGTCCATTTATTTTTAATAAATGGTAAATTAGAATCTTTGATTCTGATGAGTCCACTGATAAATCTTTTTTAGTGGTAAGAGAGAATGTGTTAACATTCTTTAGAATTCAATTTTCTTCGAAGGGGTGTTGAGACTGGTTCATAATTCTTGTTAGGCTGAAATTCCCCCTTCCTTATGGTTTCTTCACCTAGAACGTAAACAGGATTATGCTTAAGCTTTAAAGGAACTCATACCTTCATGATCTAAAAATTTTCTCAACCTATGTAGATTATCGCCCTTCAAACCCATCTCTTCCAGGGCTCTGAAATATCAGACAGGGAAGAGAAGAAAACCTCATTCCGACAATAAAGAAAGTGCCTTTTTTGTCTTATCCATCCACAGTTCCATATCCATATCTTCGAACATCGAAAGAGCCTTCTCAAGATGTTCTTTTACCTTTTCTTGCTCACCTTTTGCCTTCCACATCTCTCCGTACTCATAGTGTGTCTTTGATAACCCTCTTTTTTCGTCACACTCTTCTAATATATCGATTCCTTTCTCAAACTCGGCTTCAGCATTCTCCCATATCTCCTGCTCTCTATATACCATGCCGAGCACCCTGTGACCCTTACCTTCCTCAACTTTTACGCCTATATCGATGGCGATCTGAAGGATCTTTTCTGCATCACCTTCTGCTTTCTCTATATTTCCCTTCTTGAGATGTGTTTCTGATAATTCGCACAAACTCTGAACTATCGCTCGTTTGTTCCCGATCTCCTCCGCTATATCGAGGCTCCGCTCGTGGTACTCTAGTGCCTCGGCTAGCTCACCTTTATATCGGTAGATGATCCCAAGGTTGGTAAGTGATTTTGCGATGCCGTCTTTGTCACCGATCTCCTTCTCTATATCGAGGCTCCGCTCGTAGTACTCCAATGCCCTGTCCAGCTTACCTTTATTCTCATAGATGGTTCCGATGTTGTTGAGTGAGGCTGAGATGCCGTCTTTATCACCGATCTCCTTCTCTATATCGAGGCTCCGCTCGTGGTACTCTAGTGCCTCGTCTAGCTCACCTTTATCATGGTAAATGACCCCCATATTGCCGAGCGAGGTTGCGATACCGTTTTTGTTCCCGATCTCCTTTTTTATATCAAGGCTCTGCTCGTGGCATTTCAGTGCTCTGTCCATCTCCCCTTTCCTTCGGTAGATGACCGCTAGGTTGTTGAGCGAAGCTGCGATGCCGTGTTTATCCCCCATATCCCTCCGGATATCGAGGCTCCGCTCGTGGTACTTTAAGGATCTATCCAATTCACCTTTGTCCTGGTAGATAATTGCGATGTTGTTGTATGAATTACTAAGACCTTCTAAATTTTCGATATTCTCTCTAGTCTCTATCGCATTCTGAAGATTTTCCTCAGCTTTATCATAATCTCCTTCATACCAATGAACTGCTCCAAGGTCATGCAGTGCCTGTGCTCTTTTCTCCTTCCTATCTAGACTTTCTGCCAAATCTTTTTCTTTTTTGAAGACCGTTATGGCTTTATCATAATCACCCCTTCCCATGAGCGCCCAACCTTTCTGCTCAAACAGGTTACACCGCTCTATATCGTCTTCACCGACCAGCGAGAGACCTTCTTCGGCGGGTTTAAGAGACTCTTCATATCCTCCTTTCTCTCTCAATACCCCAGCTATCTTTCCGTGCAAACTACCTTTTTCTTTGTCATCCTCTACGATCCCCATAGCATTTTGATAGTTCTCTATAGAATCATCATATTTTCCGAGTCTTTTGTAAACATCTCCCAAACCCTCGTAGGCCTTTTTTGAGGTGTTAGTTTCTTTCTCACCGACCAGCGAGAGAGCGTGTTTGTAGAACCATTCGGCCTCCTCGTTCGCATACTTATCTTGGGCCTTATCACCGGCATCTAGCAAATAATCGATAGCTCTCTCGTCCTCCGCTTGGAAGAGGTGGTAAGCTATATCCTCTACCACTTTATCGATCTCATCTTCATCCCGTTCTTCGTAGCCCTCAGCCACTATCCGATGATACTCTCTCTGCAGTTCTTCATTCAATCCATTATAGAGTACCTCTCGTATCTTACTGTGATCGAATCTGTATTCGTCACCTAACGACTCTATAAGTTTGTGGGTCTTCTCGAGTTCGTTGAGATTTTTGAGGAGCTTTACCCTTTTCAAACCCGTCATTTTACCCAATATTTCACTCTCGAACTTCTCACCGATAACGCTAGCACATTCCAGCAGTTCTCTCTGCTCTTCCATCAACCGATCTAGTCTCCTCACAACAAGATCATAGACCCTCGATGTTATATGAATGTCTTTCAGAGAGTCCTCGGCCTTCCACCCGTCGTCTCCTTTTGCCAAGTGCCCTTCCTCTATCAGATCCTGTATGAATTCCAACAAGAAGAAGGGGTTCCCCTCGCTCTCCCTGTATAGTTTTTTCACGATTTCTTTTTCACGTTCTATCTCACCTAGTGTTTTTTCGATGAACTCTTCTACATCGGATTTATCCAATCTTTCGAGTTCTATCTCTTCATACAGACCCTCCCTGTTCATCTTTTGCATAGCCTTCTTTAGGTGATGGGCTTCTCTATCATATCTTTCTACGATATCCTCAGGTCGGTAAGTTCCCAGGATCAGTACTTTGTTGTCTCTCGTATTCCTAGAAATATAATGGAGTAATTTTAAGGAAGTCGGATCGGCCCATTGTAGGTCGTCTAAGAATAACACAACAGGGTGATCAGTAGAAAGTCTTTGTAAACCTAAGAGGACATTGTCGAATAGATTCTCCTGCTTAATCTTTGGATCGTCTACCAAGAACTCACCGTCATACTTACCGGAATCTAAAAACCACTGCATCTCCGATCCTATTTCTTCTACCTTTGACATGTCACCCTCCCAATCTTCTAGATCCTCCGCTTTTCCCTCGAGTTTTTCTTTCATATCATCTATAAGGAACTCGCTCTTCGAGCCTTCGACGACAGTCGCCAGAGATATACCCTCTATCGATTGGATCAAGATGTTATAGTCTCCATAACCTATAGTGTTCAGTTCACCGGTCTCATCTCGCCCCATCATGGACAAAGAGTCCTTCACGAAATCTTGGACGACTTTGAGCATCGAGGAGAAGATGTCGGAGTCGATATCTGCATCTTTATCTTTACGCTCTGCTTTGGATACAAGAATGCCATCATCGTTTATCAAGTAGGCTGCAAGTACTTTTGGCGGCGGGTCTTCCGATATGAGGTGATATAAATCAGCCTCTCTCAACGCTTCTTTGAAAGGCATCAACGGTTGTAGATTATCTGATAAACACACTCCTCTAATTGTCTTAGCACCGTCTTTTTCTGCGATATCTAGTATTTCTTCTACTAATCGTGTTTTCCCGATGCCAGCTTCCCCAGATATGAAGACGGTAGAGCCCTTTCCATCTTTGGAATCTTGCCACAGCTCTTTCAATCTTCCCATCTCTTCCCCTCTTCCGATCAACTCTAATCGTGAGTCTATCTCTGGCATTACCTTAGTCATACAATAGCACAGCTCGTTAAAAATATAAAATTCTTATGTCAATACCTCTAGTTCCTCCATTATTATCACCTCTTATAGAGAATAGGTTTGATGATCATAGGGCCTGCTATTTGGATTAACTCAAAGGTCTATTTTTTCTTTATTGCCTAACAAGAGTGGGTAAAGTTAATGCATCTAAAAAATATCCTGATATTACAACCTATCCATTTAGCTTCATCCCTCTAACACCTAGGCCTTCATTTTCATGCTCCTGCCATGGCCCTAGGGTCATTTTATCGTTCTCTATGGGGGCATGGATAGAGGGTTTTATCAGAGTTAGATATGCACGTGGACGTTTTTTCCCCGGACCCACTGGAGTACTGCGTGTCAGGCCTGTAGTCGTTCTTCAACAGCACCAATCTTTATCTGTCTTCAAAATTAGATTTCTAGAGTTTTTTATCGCCTTTCTGGATAGTTACAGCCGCCGTGGTGCGATGTATGTACAAGGTCAGGAAGCTATCATCTATTTCTCCCACTAGATTCTTCACCTTTTCAGTTATATCTATAAGCTGTAACCGCTCCTCCGTTTTTCACACTTATCTCTTTCATGGTCCAATTCCTCAAATAGCCAATTCATCCTAATTCTTAAAACACGATTTCTTTTCCTTTTTCTAATTCCTTCGCTTTTTTATATATTAAATTTGCTGTAACCAAATCAAATAAGGCCATCCCTACAGATTTAAAGAATGTCGTCGAATTAGGATTTACACCTACTTCTTGATTCAATAATTTCCCTATAGTGTATATTTGTTCTTCATTTATCCACCCTTCTTCAAGAGGTGTAACCAGATCTCCTGTCTCCTCTATAGCGTCTTCAGTATCAATAAAAACATTTTGGACCTCTTTAAAGATAGCTTTAGAAAATTCTCTCATATTCGGTTTGTAACTGCCGATCCCAATGAAGTGTTTTCCCTCAATAATGTCAGACTCGTCTGGAATTACTGGTTCAGAAGATGTAGTGGTAGTTATTACCACTTCCGACTCTTTCACCAGTTCTTTTGATGAGTCCGCCATGTAGACATCTATATCTTCTTTTTCCTTCAAAAGTCTCTCTCTAAATTCTTTCATTTGAGTATCATCTAGATCGTAAACCCATACCTCTGTTAAGTCCCTTATCTTCAATACGAATAGAGCCTGATGAAAACCTTGGACCCCTGCCCCAATAACACCTAAAGAGTCGATACTTTTTGGCGTCATGTGTTTTATAGCTACAGAGCCTACTGCCCCAGTCCTCAACGCTGTCAATGATGAGCCTTCCATGATAGATAATATCTTTCCAGAATCAGTATCATTCAAAATGTAACAACCTTGTATCACTGGTATCTCTTTCTCCTGATTCTTCGGAGTCAAATTCACCAGCTTAGTACCAACACTTCTTTCTGCAGAGCTTGGCATGAGAAGTAGAGTATTCTCACTGTAGTCCATGTGCAGCCTCGTAGGCATCTTATAATTTCCCGACTCATACAGTTCTATAGAAGATTCGATGACATCAATCAGTTCTTCTACTTCAACAGACTCAAAAATTTCATCTCTTCCTAGATACAGCATTAGCTTACCTCAGTATGGAATAAACCATCTTAAAGGTTAAATAGATTTTGAAATAGTCTCAATTCTACAACCAGGTGTTTCTATCATCAAAGTTCTCCAGCAACTAGGGATTTCGCTTTCTTCAGAGCTGAGTCTCTGCCCTCGGTTCTACTGCCGCCTCCTTGGGCTGTTTTAGGACTTCCTCCTCCTCCGCCGTTTATCTCGCTAGCGGCTTCGTTCAAAATCTCGATCATATTTACATCAAGATCGTCGCTGCGAGAAAAGACGAGATTGACGTTATCTCCTTCAGAAGCTAATAAGACGATTCTACCTTCTTCGGAAGTTATCCTTTCGGCGGTAGAAAGCATCTCTTTCGTTTCCATATCGACCGTATCTATGATGAACTCTACGCCTTCTTCCTCCTTACCCGGGACCAATTCTTCAGCTAGAGCTATCGATTTATATTTCTTCAATTTCTCAAGCTCCTTACCTCTCTGCTTCCATTCTTTGAAGAAACGCTCAGAGGTCTCAGGAAGTTTTTCGGGCCCTACGCTGAAGTTGGAAGCGGCTTCAAGCAGTAGATCTTCTTTGTGCTGGAACTCCTCGATCGTAGCCATCCCCGCTGAATAAGTCAGTCTCTCGACGCCGTCTTGAATCCTCTGGGTATTCAATATCTTTATCGCACCCACTTGAGACGTATCATCGACATGAGTTCCTCCGCAGGCCTGAGCATCTATGTCTTCGACTCCGGAGATATGAACCACTCTTATGGTATCGCTCTCCGGTACTCCGCCCTGATACAGTTTGAATCCAAACCTCTTCTCGGCTTCGTCTCTAGTCAGCTCTTCCTTATTTACCGGTATTCCCTCCAGAACTATCTCGTTGGCTATCTTCTCTATCTCCTTTATCTCTTCTCGACTTATCCTTTTGAAGTGAGAGAGGTCCAGTCTTGCGCTGTCCACTCCTTTTTGCGCTCCTTTCTGCCATACGTGGTCTCCAAGAACTTCTCTGGCCGCGCTTATTATTATATGGGTCGCGGAATGGTGCCTTGTCAAAGCCATCCTTCTCTCCCAGTCGATCTTTCCTTCAACGACTTCACCTTTGGAGATTTGACCTTCAATCTCATGGATTATCATGTCGTCTATCTTCTTCACATGAGTGACCGGATAACTTGATTCTTTCGTCATCAAGATACCGTGATCGGCGGGTTGACCTCCACCTTCCGGATAGAAAAGAGTCCTGTCCAACACGACTTCGCCCTCTCTAGAATCTAAAACCACGGCGTCGAATTCTTTAGAATTCGGATTGTCGTAAAAGAGCGGTTCGGTCTCTTTCATCTCTCTTTTTTCTACCTTTTCTTCCTTTTCTACTTCGGTCTCCACAGATTCATGCCTTTCCGCCAGCATGGAATTGAAGTTCTTAGGTATATTAACCTCGATCTCGAACTCTTCGGATATATCTTTGACTATAGTTGGATGTATGCCGTGTGTATCGTAAAAATCTATCAGTTTGTCCGTCGAGAGCTCTTCTCCCTCTTCGAGATCTTCAAGCTCCCGTCTAACCATCCTTTTCCCTTTTTCGATCGTGGACTCGTACTTTTCGATCTCCTTTTCCAGTATATCGAAAACCAGTTTTTTCTTCCCCATGTCTATTATTTCGGGATGAAGTTCCATCTGTTTCTCAACCAAAGATTTTAAGGAAAAATCGGTCTCGATATCGTTTATCTGTCTCAAAGTCCGTCGGATCATCATCCTTGCGAGGTAACCTTCTTCGACATTCGAAGGTACCACGCCGTCGGATAGCATGAGTGCGATTGTGTAACTATGATCGGCAAGAGTATAAACCGCTCTCAGTTTAGACAATCTTTCCACGATCTCCCGCCTGTCCATTCTAATGTCAACGTCGGAGATCCTCCCCATCAGATCGTCTATGAGGCCTTCGTCTCTATAATCTTTATCGGAAGTCCCAGCGAGATTGGTGTATTCTTGAAGCATCTTTCTATACGGTTCCTTATCCAAATCATGTTCAAAATCCAACTTATCCACTATATATTGGACCATCTCGGGGTAAACGGAATCATAAATGGTTGGAGCACCTTCAGTGACCCAGGCTAATCTCTCGAGGCCATAGCCGGTATCTACAACGTTAAGGTCTAAAGGTGAGTAATTGTCGCCGTTGAGTTCGATCTCACCCTCTGGATTTTTCTCCATATTCATGAAAACTAGAGTCGATACTTCTAATCCTTGAACGTTCACTTCCAATGAAGGTCCTGCATTACCTCCGCCTATCCAAGGATGCTCTTTGTAGGCGATAAGATCCTCGTCTATACCCATCTGTTTCAAAAGTTCGTGACAGTATTCCACCGTCTCTTCCTTCCAGTAGATCGGGTCGTCCGCATCGTTGAAAGAATGATGACCCAACATCTCGAAGGCGGTCTGATGTTTTCCGGTTCTGCCGACCTCGTCGACGTCCGGAAGCCTTATACAGGGCTGCGACACCACCAGCGGGTTCGCGGGGGGAGGGACCTGACCAGAGGTCACGTGAGGTTGAAAATCATAGATGCTCGCGTGAACCAGAAACACGTCGTCTCTCCACCTAGCGACGATAGGGTATCTATCAAGTGGAGTATGATCTCTTTCGTCGAAAAAATCGATAAAAAAGTCTCTCATCTCATCGACGGAAAGGGTCTTATCCGTTGGAGTGTCGCCTATAAAATCGAATTCAGTGCAGGGAGCGTCCTGACAGGTCTCCATTTCCTCGTCAAGGGTCCAAAAAGGAGTCCCGCACTCGCTGCACTTTTTCCTAACGAATCCGTTCTCCTCGAAATAATCAAGTCTGTACTCTTCTTCGAACATGATATTCTAATCGATTCAAGTTTACATACATAAAATATTCGGCCGTTGGGCCGTTGTTAGCACAAAGGAAAAAGTAAATAGTAGCTATTTAAATAATAAAATGATGGGGCGATTCAATCGAAGGCATGTACTCGTCATAGCTGTTTTCACTGTCTTGATCTGTTCTTGGGCAGTGGGCAACATAATAAATTCTACCACAAAAGATACGGGAGGGAATTCCCAGCCGCTTGGCTCCAAAGTTTTAGAAAGTTGGAACAGCGAACTGACACTGGTTTTAGCCATCCTTCTTATTTCGACTGTGCCTTTGATAGCCATTTTCATATTACATGATAAAGATTGGAAGGCTCTTTTGAGTGGTTCCCTACTGGTCGGTTTTTGGATAATAACTTTTTTAGGAGGAACTCTCTTAGTTATCCTAAATCAAAACCTTATTAGCGGTGTGAAGATATTTGATTGGATACCTTGGGAAATATCACCAGCAGCTTTACCATTGGTTGGCAAGTTAGGGATCGGCATACTGGTCGTCCTTCTCGGAGGGTTATCTATTTTCGTAGTATATGTCAATCTGGTTTACTTATTAAAGAAAAAAAGTCAAGATAAAGAGGTTAGAAACGTACCCGAATTCGACTTTGAGGAAGAAAAAGAAGAGGTTGAGATAGAAGAGGATCTATCTTCCACCGTAAATAAAGCCATATCCGATCTGCACGAGGGAGAAGATGTTAGATCAACTATAATAGATAGTTATCGCGAAATGTGTCGAGTTTTGGAAAAGAGAGGCGAAAGAAACGATGAATTCTTGACCCCCCGCGAATTTGAAAAGGCTGTGATCGGAAATATTCCCCAAGTAAATGAAGTCATATCAGAGATCACTCATCTCTTTGAAGAAGCTAGATACAGCCCTCACGAATTAAAAGAGGAAGAGAGAAAAAAAGCTGTAACCCATCTACAAAACTTGAAAAGGAGGTTAATATGACTTCTTCTGAAGGCGTGACAGTCGAAAAAATCGTATTAAAGCCCAGTTGGCTTCAGGATCAGGCAGAAGGAAAGCGTAGATCTTCGCGCCCCCTTATTTTAGAGCTCGTGGTAGCACTGTTATTAGGGGTGTCTCTGTTATTTTTGAGCGGGCAACCACAATTGTTAGTCGGGCTGATTTTGGTACTATGGATAGGGATGAGTATTCTCTCACGCGTGAGAAAGAATTCGATGAGATTGGGGAGATGGCGAGAAAAAAATAAATCGGACGACTTCAGAGATATGCCGCTAGAAAAGAAATCGAAGATGATGAAAAGAGCTTTGAAAAATAGAGAGGTCACACAGGCGATGATCGAGGAGCGACTCAGGACTCTACTAATCCAGAAAATAAAAGAGAGAAAAAATTATACCGATGATAAGATCGATGCATTACTCGACAATCCTAATGATCTGAAAAGAGTTCTAGATGATCGTGTTTTGACCTATTTTTTATTGAACGGTAAGAGATTCAAAGACGTGATGCGAAATCCTAGCTCTAACTCGAACCATTCGTTACTAGAGGATATTCAAAATTCGAACGAAAAAGATGAAAAATACGGTAAATGGCTAAATCAAATTTTGAAAAAAATACATGATTGGCCTTGAAAAGTTCGGATTTTTGAATTGATCCTGATTAAGTTTATCTCTCAGACGATAAACAGTAGGAGTCCCACCGAATCTTTTTATATTTGTAAAAAACATATTTTAGAAAAGAGTTCAAAATTAAAAGGAAAAACAGATGAAATCAAATTCAGCTCTGAGTCTAGTAGCCATCACCATTTTCAGCTTGATAGTCGGTATCTTAATCAGTAGTTGGGTGCTTTTGATTCTGGCTGTAGCTAACCTCTCCATACTCGCTGCCGGGATCACCGGTAGTGTTAATGAGACTATTAAGTTGGAGGTCGAAAGGGAAACTGACGAGATGAGTATTTACGAAGGAGACGAAGTTTGGATCCGTTTATCTATCAAGAACGAAGGAGAATCTCTAAGGTATATAGAGATGAAGGATCTCTTACCTCAGAAAACTAAGGTCGTTGAAGGATCAAACCATCAGATCCTGAAAATAGATAAAGGCGAAAAAAAGAGGATGAGGTACAAGATCTCTTGCGAGGAAAGAGGAGAGATCGAGATAGGGCCCGTGAAGATGAGATACAGGGATCCTCTCGATTTCAATGTAGAAGAATGGACAAGCGATAAGCTGATGAAACTTTTTGTACTTCCCTCCATCCAGGAACTGGAAAGCGTGAAAGTTAGGCCCCTATATACAAAAAACTGGATAGGAAATATAAAGTCTCAGTCTATGGGGGCCGGGACGGAATTTTTTTCACTTCGGGAATACCGACCTACCGACGACATGAAAAGGATAAACTGGAAAGCTACCGCTCGTCAACTCGACCCTGTATCTAATGAATTCGTAGGGGAGAGGATGGGTGATGTTATTCTAGTGATCGACGGATACGAAAACAGCAATATCGGAGATGAGAAGAGAAATACATTGAACGCTTCTATAGAAGCGGCCGGTACGCTGGCTTCCTCCATATTGGCGGACAGAAATAGAGTTGGTCTTATTATCCTGGGAGAGTCATTGAGCTGGTTGTATCCAGGGTCAGGGAGAGATCATTTTTACAGGATAATGGAAAAGCTTAGTTCCTTCGAAGAAGGGGGTATTTGGAAACTCAGTGACACGAAATGGCTTTTAAAACGTTTTTTTCCAGAAAGAAGTATGATTATATTCATCTCTTCATTGAGCTCTAAAAGGGTCTCCGAGACTATAATAGATATCTGTATGAAAGGTTACAACGTCATGGTCCTTTCTCCGAACCCCGTGGATATAGAAACGGATCTGTTGGATGATTATGATGGTATGGCCGAAAAATTCTCGCGATTGGAAAGGGAAGTCATGCTCGAAAAACTTTGGAAATATAGTATAGTCGTTGATTGGGATCCAAATGAACCCTTGGAAAGGGAGCTCGAGGAGGTGATAAGATATTGGAAGAGAGACTGAATGAGATTAAAGACTGGAGCGCCCCGATGTTTGTTTCCATCATATGTATTTTTTCTTCCGTGATTATCTATAACACTAGAGGTTGGTGGATACCACTTATAGGAGGAGGTATAGCGATAATAGGGTGGAAATTCAAGAACCAGTCACAGATCGATTTTGGTTTTTTGCTCTTAGCCGGGACTTTTTTCTACTCATTAAAAGATATAGATTTTAACCTAACGAATCTTTTCTTTATTCTAGCGGCATTTTTCCTTTTCTTTAGCGGAAGATACCTGTTAAGAAGATCTTCTCTCGTAATCGATTTGAGAAAGAAGAGTATAAAAGGTTCAGCGAGAAAAAACCTGAATGAATTCAAAACGGATTCGATGATCTACTACTTCCGTATCAGCCTTTTTGCATTCTTACTATCCCTCTCTGGTGGTGTCATCTCGCACTACACATTTTTAGGGCCTTTTCCCTCTAGATATGTTATTCCGATGGTGATAACTCTAAGCATATTGTTCATTATCGGCCTCTATATTGTAAGCATATTTTTACCTAGAAAATTTTCAGCCAGTTGATCTCAAATCAAAAAAGATTCGGGAAAAATATTTATGAGAGAATGGGTTGATTATCCTTGATAAGAGGTAAGTGAATTGAAGTCCATAACGAAATTGAATAAGCAAAATCGAAGGAGTCTAATATTTATCCTCTTTTTATTTGCCTCTTGGGCAATCGGGAACGCGATGAATTTGATGGATTACGCCGGAGGAGATACCTCTCAAGTCTCTTTCACTTTGAATTCCCCGTGGACTGCTATATTTTTATTTATCATCACTGGAGTGGTTATCTTTAAACATCGTAGAGCAAAAGCCTACATAGGTATTCTCATGGTCGTATTTTTACAGTGGGTTTGGATCGCATTTCTAGTTTACTTAAGAGTGAATTTGATGCTCATATTGGCGATCTTCGGGGTTGCTTTGATTTTAACTTTGCTTTTTTCTTCTGGCCTAGGTAAAAAAAGCAAGCTTTATTTTGGATTTATGATTTCTGCTAGTTTAGGACTTCTCGCATTTTTTTTAATTTGGGGAGGGGAACGTCGAAGGTTTAATCTCTTCGATCTCGGAGGGAGGGGAGGTGATCCTATTTCCCTTTCTCCGTGGGAGGATGGCTCTGGAGCGATGAACGCCATGTCGCAGGATTCCGGTTTTATTATTTTGGGAATTATATTGATCGCTGGTATCACTATATTTCTTTATCAGAAACGAGAGATGTTTTCATCAAGTTCGGAAGAAAAAGAAGAGAGTGAGTTAGAAGAAGATTTATCTTCGACTGTAGACCGCGCTATAAACGATCTTTCCAAAGGAAAAGACGTGGAATCCACCATTCGTCGATGTTATTACCATATGTGTCTTTTACTTGAAGAAAAAGGCGCGAGTAACGAAGACTTTATGACTCCGAGAGAATTTGAAAAATACGCTCTTGCGAAACTATCTGTATCTTCTTCTAAAATATCGGAGATCAGATCACTCTTCGAGAAAGTAAAATACAGCTCACATGAATTCGATGAAGGCCATAGGAAGACCGCTGTAAAAGATCTCAAGGAATTAAGAGAGGAACTAGGGTGATATACGATGCCTGGAAGATTTAATACAATAAAAGGAAAATTGAATAAAACTTCTGAAAGAGCAGTCAAGGATAATAATTTATTACTAATATCTATAGTATTATCTCTCTTAGGTTTAGTGTTATTTTTTCTCCTGCTTAAAGCCGGAGGATATCTTAAATGGGCACTAGGTATTTTTGTTATGGTTTTGACAGGATTGATGATGCTCCTTTTCGTTAAAGAAGGAACGGATAAAAGCGAGATGTGGAAAGATGAAAGAGATTTTAGTGAAGAGTTCAGTTCTGACGTCGAAAGGACTTCGAAACTTATCAAAAGGGCTAGGAAAGGCCAAAAGATCAGTAAAGGGATGCTTGAAAGAAGATTGAAAAAGATATGTTTGAGAAAGATAAAGCATGAAAAGGATCTTTCGGATGAAGAATTGAAAAAAATCTTGAATAAGCCGGAAAAACTTAAGAAACTTGTGGGTGAACCATTGATAGTAAAACTCCTTTGCAAAGAAAAGGTATCTATGAAGGAAAAAGGTAGGGAGAATTCGATTGAAAATCTAGAATTTGAGGAAAAGCTCCAGAGAATATTAAAAGTCATTGAAGGAGGAGAGATATGTTCATGAATCCCTTCTTCATCATAGAGGATAGAAAAGGTGAAAAGAGATGAAGAACAGATTGCTATTATATATCGGAGCGATGACTACTTCATCTATAATTCTCGGTAACTTAGTCAGGAGCTGGGTATTTTTTGCGGGTGCAATCTCTTTTATTTCGATTTTTGTAGTAGCCACTAGAGGCCTCCCTCCAGACGAACTCGATTTGGAAATATCTAGAAAAAACACAGAGAAAGAACTGTATGTTGGAGATGATTTGGAGATCACTGTAGAGATAGAGAACAATGGCGACGAGGTCCGTTTTTTAGAGGTCTACGATATTTTGCCCTCGCAGTTGATAGTGGCCGAAAAATCCAATCACCAAATAATAAAGATAGAAGAGAACGAAACGAAGGAAATGAGATATAGAGTTAGTTGTCCCGTGACCGGAAAGTTCGAAATAGGTCCAATCCGCTTGAGATTTAGAGATTCTCTAAATTTTTTCTCTAAAACCTGGAAAAATAACAAGAAAATGGATCTAAGAGTGCTCCCCATGATAGAGGAGATGGACAGCGTTGATATCAAACCCAGCTATACAAAACATTGGATGGGACAGATAAAATCAAGAAGTATAGGTATGGGTAGCGAATTCTTTTCATTGAGAGAGTATCGACCGGGAGATGAAATGAAGGACATCAATTGGAAAGCAACGGCAAGGCATCTATCGCCCATGACGAATGAATTCGAAGGTGAAAAAGCGGGGGATGTTATATTGGTGGTAGACGGTTACGAGGATAGCGTAGTAGGAGACTTGGAAACTAACACTCTAAAATCCTCTATCAGAGCCGCCGGGAGTTTAGCATCACAGCTGCTTTCTGACAGGAATCGAGTCGGATTGATAATAATGGGAGATTATCTAAACTGGGTTTATCCTTCAACCGGTAAGATGCAGTTCTACAGGATAATGGAGAACTTGACTCGGTTCGAGAAAGGCGGTATGTGGGAACTAAAAGAAATAAAATGGCTGCTGAAAGACTTTTTCCCCAGAAAAAGTTATATCATCTTCATCTCACCACTTAACGTGCCGGAATTCAGTGAGACCATTGTTGATCTCTGTCTAAAAGACTATGACGTCACCGTTATCTCTCCCGATCCTCTGAAAATAGAAAAAGAGACCGTAGACGATTACGATGAAAAAGCCCAGAAGATATGTGAAGAGGAGAGAAAAGCGACCATAGAAAGACTTTGGGATTACGGAACGGTAGTAGATTGGGACCCGACAGAGCCGCTAGAACCTAAATTGGAGGAGGTGTTAAAATATCAGCAAAAAGCCCAAAATCGATAAATTTATTTGAAGATGTCCTTGTGCCCCTTATGCTTATCTTTGTGCCTCTATTAGCGAGTCTGCTCAGCTTACACTCTATCTACTGGTTTTTCCCGCTGGGTTTTGGACTCATTTCTTTAGCTGGATTCTTTGCCAAGAAGCCGTTCTTTTTAGACTCCGGGATCTCCCTTTCGATCTTATCGTTCCTCTTTGTATATAGAGGAATCATGCTGAATGTGCTCTCTCTAGTGATAGTGATCGGTATGATATTCCTCTATTTTGGAGTATGGTTTTTTTCTAGAAACGAAATGGCCTTAAAAGAAATCATAGATGGTTTGGGCGATATTCCCAGGCCAGAAAGTTTTGGTAAGTTCAGAAAAACTTCGATAAATGAAATAATGACTAGTATGCTGCTCGGCATATTTATCTCACTCATAGGTTTTTCCATCGCTTCCTTCAGCGCTTTTGAGATCGGTTCCGGCGTTAAAGTAGCGATGATCGTTATATTTTCCTCCGTGGCATTCCTGGCTCTCTATCTGATTTTCTCATTGCTCCCATCAGAGTAGAAGACAAGTGAAGAAACGATCGAGAGGGAAAGTAAAAATAGCCGGAGAGTAGAGTGTGTTATCTTCGAATTATTTCGTTTCATATTTTATCACCTTCTTCGTTCATT
>CAZPCW010000051.1:0-17408 GCA_964585175.1 uncultured Thermoplasmata archaeon | reverse complement strand
GTTCTTCTCCACACCACCTTGACCACAGCATCAGAGCAGAAGGGAGTACAAACACCGCTGCGATGAAGCTGAACACTATAGCGATCGCAGTGATATATCCGAATTGAGATAGCGGTAAGATCTCAGATGTGGCGAGTATGCCCAATGCGCCAACAGTAGTGAATAAAGCTCCAAGATGAGCACTTCCGATGTGCTGGATCGTTTTTTGTATCGCATCATAGAGACTTTCTTTACTTTCCCTTTCCTCCATGAATCTATGAGTCACATGGATACTGTAATCGACACCCAGACCCACTATTAGGGCGGTGACCGTTATCGTCATAAAATTCATCGGTATATTGATCAAATACATTAAACCGAGTAACCAGAGGGTCACTAGAGATACAGGGAAAGTGGTTATGACTCCTAACAGAAGGGACCTGTGAAGGTAATAAAATACCAGCGTAAGGAAGATACCTACTATTATTACCGAGAGGATGAGAGATTTGATCTGAGTAGAGCTGAGATCTTTTACTGTCTCCTGATCTATGATGGAGCTGCTGGTCACTTCGGTAGTTAAGCCCTCTTCTCTAAGAGGACTCGAATCTTCTAATAGTTCATCCTCCATGACCTCGGCATTATCTAGATTTTCCATCTTATCTGAATCTTCTTTCACCTGTATGATGGCGGAGGCTGAACTATAACCGTCTTCAGAATCCTTTTCTAATACATTTTCTATAGCATCGCTACTTTGGAGACCCTCAAAAAGGCTATCATAGAGATTTGTTATGTTCAGCTCCGGTATCTGATCACCGTCGATATCGCTATCATCGAATTCCTGAACTATCGTTTTATTATAATCCGGACTTAAAGAATTCGCGGTGCCATACCTCTGTATCACTGTCAAAGGCGATGATAAACCTTCTTCAGGAACCACCATTTCACTATCTTCTATATCATTTTGAGTTTCATTCAAAGCATGTAAATAACTTTTATCTCCAAGGTTTCCTCTTGTTAGCACATACACATCGGTTTGATTAACATGGAAATTATTTTCAATATACTCTATATTTTTATATTGGCTGCTATCTTCGGGTAAAAAGTCCTGCATCGCGAAAGTTGTTTCGACCTGCATTGCGCCATATCCAGACGCTATCGTGATGAGCAGTACTATCAAGAGCACCAATTTTGGATGTCGATCAGATATTACTGTAGAGGAAGATAAAAACCGAGTGATGACATTCCCTCCTTCATCATCCGAGCTTTTTGCAGATCTCTTTTCCTTTTCCGCTTTATCACTATTTTTTCCTCTCCAATTCTCTACATTTTGGATGACTGCCGGAAGGAAAATCACGAATAAAAAGAAGCTCGACAGAACCCCTATTGTTGCCAAAATACCAAAGTTACTCATGACTTCTAGACTACTAAGCGTGGTAGACGAGAATCCAACCATGGTCGTGATAGTCACTAACAGTATAGCACCCCCAACACTTATCACGCCTAATACGACCGAATCATCGATATTTTTACCTTTATTTTTCTCCTCACGGATCCTCATAATCATGTGGATGCCGTAATCAATAGCTAAACCGGTCATTAGTATCGGAACTGCGATTATCAGGGGGTTGAATTGATATCCCAGTAACACACCCGCTCCAAAAGTCCAGATCACAGCAAAGAGGAGAGATAAAAGACTGACTAAGCTTTCGATTATAGAGCGGTAAACAATAACCAGAACTACTATGACGTAAAGAAAAGCCATCGGGAGGAGGATATACAAGCTTTCCTGGGCGCTGTCATTGACCTGATCCATCATAACCTGATTTGCGGATACTTTAACGTTTGAATGTTTACTTTTTTCCTTCGCTATATCAATCAATTCATTCTGAGCTTCTAATCTCGTATCTTTACTCAAACTTGAATTCATTTGGACGATAGATAGGGTGTTTTTTGCCGATAGATCATATGTCTCATCATTTTTATCAAAGTCCCGACTCAGCATCCTAGTCATTCCTTTCTCTAGCTCTTGGAATCTATCTCCGAGTTTATCGGCAGAACTCAATTTTGGTTTAGTATCTTTTATGAATCTATCTTTCTCTTCCAGGATGGTTTTATTTTTTTGGATCGCACCTTGAAATCTTGATATGGATCGATGTAAAGATTTGTTTTCTGTGGAGATATTATTTAGTGTGGAATTCGAATCTTCTAAGACATCCTTAGATTCATCCATGATCTCCGTCATAGTCTCTAAATTGGAGGTCGTGTCGTTCACTGACTCGTTCAAGGGGGCTGAATCGTAATTTATTACCTCGTGAACGGTCTCCTTGACGTCAGAATCATCCATCTCCTTTAATCTCTCTCTTTTTTCAGTTTCATTCATCGATATTGAGGGCATATCACTTGAAATTCCGGTCGTTGAATCTTTTTCAGGTATGCTTTCCGGGATGCTGAGGAATTTAGCGGTCATACCTATAGCCGTTCGAGAGATCTGCTTCTGTTGCTTTTTTGGTAATCTTTTAGAGATCCTTAGAACGTCCTTCGGTCCGCCTAGTAATTTCACAAAAGATTCGTGTCCATAAACTTCATCTTCTTGAAGCTTTGAGATGAGGTTTTCCATCAAGGTAATCTTTTCATCTAATGTTGTATTTTCATCGGTTAGAGTTTTTATGAGACCCATGAAGTCTCCACGGTATTGTCTAACAACCTTCCATCTTTTAGGTTCAGAAAAGATCCTTGACATGCCTTCAAAGGATGTTGTAGCGTTCCGCTGAATATGACCGTCGGGAAAACTGAGAAGATTTTTTCCTAGACTTAAAGTGTCATTCAATTTGACAAACATATCGCTCTGGTTTTGAAGGGTTTCGATCGCTGAATCTGTTTCATTAGCATGGCCCATTATATCTTTTTCAACTTCGAAGGCTCTATCTGCTCTCAGGATCAGATCCGCTGAGGTAATCATACCGTCAGGAACTTCGTTGGAAGAGACGAGCGTGCTGTTCACTGTCTCGTTTTCATAAAATCCTCTCTTCATATCGAGCAGATCTTTCAAAACTTCGGTAGTTAAAATATCTCCATCCTCTGCCACATTGACGATCTGAACTTTTCCTTCTGTTGCCCCGAAAGATTCTTCTATCTCGTCTAAATTTTCTGTTTTTTCTGTGTCGGGATAAAAAGAACTCTTATCAGCTTCCATATCTAGATTAGAGGCAAAATATCCCATCAAAAGTGTGAATATAACCACGAGAACGATGATCTTATTCGAATGACCCGAAATGCCTTTCGGTATGCTTTCAAACAGAGCTTTTTTGATATTCATCTTATTTCGTTACGTAACATTACTTAGCGTAATACTTAAATGTTTTCCATCAGTCCCGATATATAACTTTTAAGAGAAAGCTAGGTTCTAGGTGAGAGGGATATTAAAATCCATAGGATTGAAAAAATATCTAAAATACTCTAATAAATAAAATTAAAGAAATTTGATTCGACATTTTTTGACTATTTACTCTTCTTTAGGTTCTATTTCCTCATATTTAGTTTCATGACCGCAATTTTTACAGAAACCGGAGTTGTCCATTTTGACATCATTTTTTTCTCCGTATTTTGGCCTGTAATGAATTCTCTTTCATTAAACTGCTTATTTTTTAAAGGAATTGAGTTAGGGGCCTTTTCTTTCTCTCCTTTCCATATGCTTCAGGCAAAGTACAACATTCACTCTCCGATCGGAAGTAATGTTGTATTACAGATCAAAGACTCATATTTTCTTTAGCTATTAACGCCTCATTCAAAATATTTCATTCTCATTCCCATTCTCTCAGCTCTATCGGCAGACCACCCGGAGTTCTAATCTCCGCTCTCACACCGCCGTCCAATTCTTTAGGTCCCCAAACGATTTCGACACCATTCTCTTCGAGATAATCTTTCGTCTCATCCATATCGTCGACTTCGATAGCGATCGCTCTGTAACCTTCTTGAAACGGCTTTGAACTCATTTCATCTGGGTCTTTAACAGACATCAGTTCGATTACAGAATCATTCAATCCAAGAAAAACGATCTTTTTTATCGGACTGTCGGGGGGAGTTTCTTTCTGTGTAGACTTGATTTCGAACCCTAATACTTCCGAGAAAAAATCGATATTACGGTCAAATTCATCGGGAGGAAGGACCAGTTCAAAGTGATCGATACCCTTAAAGATATTATCGCCACTCATAATATTCAGTATTTAGTCACTGTTGAAAACTATTTAAGGCTTCTTGGACTCTCACCTACTTATATCTCGCCGACTACCTGTCCGTACATATCCATGACTTCATCGGCTCTTTTTATCCAGTATTCCCTTCCATCGACTGTAGCGACCCTCTTCCTGATAGGTACATGCGTTTCGAACATGTCCAAAGAAAGCGCCAAGGCCTCGAAAGCTTCCCCTCTATCGGGAGAACTGATAAGCACTCCGCTTACTTCCTCACCTGGTTCGAATTTACCGACGCGCTGAAAGAGAACTATATTATTGATATCGAACCGCTTCTGTATCAAGTCTTTGATTTTGTGCATGGTATTCTTAGTAGGGCTGCCATAATCTTCTATCTCTACGGATTGCAATTCAGCTCCCTTCTGCTTCCTATCAGCCGCCTCGGTATGTGTAACCAAAGTGTTTGTATTGTCATAGACCATCTTTTCTTTAAACTCTTGCAGGTCGACCTCTTTTTCTCCCAATATTACTCTATCGTTCATTATTTAGGAATTGATTGAAGTAATGCTATTTTAAATTGATGACTAAATACTATTGATTGTAAAACGCAGCTTTCTCCCACTTTCCACCTGATCGATATCAGGGTACTGAAAACTGTACACTAGCTACATTTTCATTCCATACCTTGAATAGGAACTCGTACTCGCCCTTTTTTAGATCACCAAGGGAATAAGAGTTGTCGGCGGTCTTTATCGCCTGACCCGCTGGACCGTTATATCTTTCTATCTCAGCATTCACGTAAATAACACCATCTTTTCTGGAAACCTCGCCCCAATCTTTCACCCGGTATCCAAGATTATTGAAGCGAATTTTGACTTCAGCGATCGTCCGTTTCTCTTCCGTATCATCAATCGAGATCGATACCGGCCCCTCATCAGGAATATATTGCACCCATTCCTCTTCATCTACCATAGTATCTACTCCTTATCTATTTTATACTTCTCGTATCACCTTTATCCTTTTCCCTCACCGACCAAAAAACTTGGGAATGAAATTTAGTAGAGTTTCCCAGATAGATGTTTTTTTTCATTTATCCTTTTATCTTCTCATGGATAGGTAGAATTGTAAAGGAAAATAGAGTTATCACTGCACCGATATACAGCAGCGATGATCTCGGACCGATGTTTCTGATCAAGATGACAGCTAATATAACAGCAAACAGCCCTGCGCCTCTGAGAAGAACAAGTTCTAGGGAGGATATTCTGCCCAAGAATTCCTCATCAGACAGCGATTGTATACAGGTATCTATAACTATCCCCATGATTGAACTACCGATACCAAAAGCGATAACAAATATTACGAATAAGGGTATAAATATTTTAACGGCCAATTTCAAATAGATATACGCTCTCCGATAATTCTTTATACACTCCTACAGATTAAGAAAAACATGGGAGAAACATTTACCGTTGGAGAGTTGGAAGAACTAAAACCACTGGATACGAAAGATGTATTGGCTATCGCCTGGAAATCGGAGATCACGGCTCAAGAGATGTACAGGTCTTTCATCGAAAAAAGCGATGAGGCCTCTTTAAAGACGCTGATAAAAGAGTTACTAGAGGAAGAAAAAGTGCATGAAAAAAAGATAATCGAAAAGTTCCATGATTTTTTTCCTGAGGAGGATCCGAAAGATCTAGATCCCAAAAAAGTGGTCTTTTCAGAACATAGCGATCAGGAACTCAATGCTTCAGGGGAAATCTTAAAGTTGGCTAAGGAGGCGGAGAAAGAAGAGGAAAAATTCTATCATTCGCTTTCTAAAACGGTTGACGATCATTCGGCGTCACGACTCCTTTCTTATCTCGCCTATGAAGAGAACGAACATTTTGAAAAGTTGAAAAAGAAGATATCGGAAAGAGAATCATGATAGGTTCAATCCTAGGAGAATGGTTTTATAGGTTTATTCTAAACCTGTTTCTGATTTTTGCCGCTTTACTTCTAATTATCGTCGTGACCTATATCATATTAGTCTACAGAAATGTGAAGCGAAGGCATAAAATAGAATCGAAAAGAGATCGATGGGAGGAAATGCTGGAGAGATACGATAAGGGCGAAATCGATCGAAAATTTTGGGAAAACGAAATAGAGAAGAGAAACGAGACTTTTGGGGGCTTTCTAGTGGAAAAAGCTGATGAGGAAAATCATGATATCGAGCTTTTGAGAGAGATATACATCGATCTGGATTTTGCAAAGGAAGATATAGAGAGATTAAAAAGTAAAAAGTGGTACAAAAAGACAAAGACGCTCGAAAGATGGAAAAAAATGGGTTTGCTCCCAGAAGAAAATAAAGTGCTAGATCTCGTTTCGTCTCAAAACAATTCGGTCAGGCTCGGCGCACTCGATCTTCTCTCTCATCACAAACATCCTGGTCTTGGGAAGAACGTCAGGACACTGTTCGATTTTTATAGCGAAGATGTCGACGATTATCTTTTAGTGAAACTTATGACCGCTAATGTATCGATCGAAAATCTACGAAGACTAGCACATTCAGAAGACGACAGATTGAGAAGGGCCGGAGTTGTGTTGCTGGGAAGGAAGGGCGAGAAAGACGCTGTCGATGTATTGAAAGAATTCAGGGGAGAAGACGAGCTTATAAGATACGAGATAGCGAGATCATTAGGCCGTATCAGAAAGATAGACGCCGTAGAGTTCCTCGACAAGATGAAGGATGACGGGAGCCCAAAAGTTCGTAGAGAAGTAGCAAGATCGATGGGAAGGATATTTCAAGAGGGTATCATCGATGATTCGTGGGAAAAACTAAGCAGGGCTCTTTACGGACGAAATGAAGCCGTTAAGATACTCAAAAAAATCGTAGATGATGAGGAACAAGAAGTGAGAGTTTCAGCGTTCTTGGCCCTATCGAACCTTGAAGAAGAAGGGAGGGATATAATTAACGAATACAGGGACACCTACCCTGGCATAGCAAAAGAGGCTCTTTTGAATTCCTTCGCCGGAGGTGTTCATTACGATGCTATATGATATACTCTTAGCTATTTTAGCGATTTACAGCTTCTTGGTTCTCATATACTTCTTTTTGATAAACAGCGGATATCTTATTCTTCTATATTTAGCGGCTAAAGAAGTTTTTTTCCACAAAAGGAAACCAGATTTTGATATTTGTGAAGGCGAAGGCTGCGATTTGATCCCGGACATAACGATAATCGTTCCGGCGTATAATGAAGAAAAAGTCATCACTGAAAGTGTAAAAGCCCTGTTAGATCTGGACTATCCTAGACTCGAAGTTCTGGTGGTCAACGACGGCTCGAAAGACGAAACGATGAAGCGGCTGAAAAAAGATTTCAAGCTGATAGATGTAAATAGAGCCGTCGGTGAGAAGATCGATACGGAGAAAGTCAATAATCTCTACAGGTCTATAGAAAGAGACGGTTTGACCGTGGTGGACAAAGAGAACGGTGGGAAAGCGGATGCTCTCAATGCCGGTTTGAACTATTCTCGAACGGATCTTATATTGGCTATCGATGCCGACACCTTAGTGGAAAAGAACGCTCTCAGGAAGATGGTTAGAAGATACATGAGTACCGATTCTAGGGTTGTCGCTATCGGAGGTATAGTCAGGGTGTTAAACAACTGCGAAGTCGTTTCATCGCAAGTCAAAAAAGCCAAACTTCCAAAAAAGTTTCTGCCGGGAATGCAGGTGATGGAATACATAAGGGCTTTTCTGTTTGGTAGGACGGGTTGGAGTCGAATAAACTCATTACCTATAATTTCAGGAGCTTTCGGATTATTCGAGAGAGAAGCTTTACTCGATATAGATGGTTATAGAAGAGAAACCGTAGGTGAAGATATCGATGCAGTAGTTCGTCTCCACAGAGATATGAGGGAAAAAGAAGAGAACTACGATATCTCATTTTTACCTGATCCAGTTTGCTGGACACAAGTTCCGGAAAGTAGAAAGATACTCGGCACACAGAGAGCCAGGTGGCAGAGGGGCTTAGTCGAAACCATGGCATACAACAAAAAGATGATATTCAATCCGAATTATGGAAAACTCGGGGTCCTCGCTCTTCCCTTCTTTCTTTTCTTCGAACTTTTAGGCCCGATAATCGAGATAACGGGATATTTCACGTTCATTCTTTTCTTTGCTTTGGGGTTGTTCAGTCTCCCCTTCTTTCTTTTGTTTTTGGGGCTTGCGGTAGTATATGGTGTTATACTTTCTCTTTCCTCCTTACTTTTATCTGAGATATCTCTCAAGCGGTATGAAGAACCGAAAGATAGAATCAAGCTTTTAGGTTTAGCGGTTCTAGAAAATTTTGGATACCGACAGCTTCACAGCATATGGAGGTTCAAAGGTCTCATTCAGTTCTTGAGAAAGGATCAAGGGTGGGGAGAGATGGTTAGAGAGAAGATCGAATGAGAATTGCTTTTACTCCCTCTTTTAGATCACCAGCAGGGCAATTTCATTTATTAGATCTTTAAAAATAATACAGGAATTCTTAGAAAAGCGAGCAGAGTCAAAAATCACCCAAACCTTTTTATATGCCTTCACCCCCGTGCTTGACGAGATGACCGCAGCAAAAGCAGAATCTACATCTGCCGGCGTAAGATTCGAAGGTGGTTGGAGTGAAGTTTGCAGTTTCGCTGAAAATATAGAGGAGATCATGAAAGACAATGTGAGCGATGACGAAACTATCGAAGAATACAATGATTGGCGACCCAGGAAAGAAGAAGACAAGAAAAAGATATCTAAAAAGACTGCAAAAAGAGCTTCGATCCAGGAAAAAGAGGTCGAGGAAGAGTACAAAGGTGCTGATGAAGAATTAAAACAGGCGGGAAAGAAAGTAAAAAACGGTATCGAAAATACCATCGACAAAGAGAAATCTTCGACCGATGAATTAAAAGACGCGTCGAAATCTCTCGAGAGATTAGTAGGTGCTAAAGCATTGAACTCCATCAGAAAAATGGAACGAACCATTTACGAGCGGATAATGCTGAGATTCAATCCTTACTATTTTGATACGGAGTACTTTTCAGCGAACTTGAAAGAGAAAGAAGATAATTACAGATTCACAGTTAACGTGTCGGAAGGAGATCTCAGGGAAAAGGTCAAAGAAAACTTGAAAGAAGAGAACAAGCTTTCCGAGTAGATATACAGATTAAAAGCTACGTAGAGAAACTTTACAGACATTTCCAGAGAACAACATCAAAACCTTTTAAATTTTTTTAAATGATACAAACTTCTGTTATTTATTATATGTAAGAAAAACAGAAAAAAGAAAGGATTTTGAGTCCCTTACTGTTTTGTAGCGCCCACTTCTTCAGCTAAATCTGTAAGGTCAAGATCTTCGAGTTTACCTTGTGTAGGTACACCTTCAAGGCTCCAGCCTCTAGCGGTATAATACCGGTCTAGGGCTTTCTCGTAGTTCCTTCTTTTTATCCTTGCGCCTTCGTTTGGACCGTATGGGACTTCTTCTCTGTATACTCTATCAGGTAAAAAGTCGTCGTCTCTCAGGAATCCTTCTCTTACATTGTAAGCCTTAGCTACGTTATGACCTCTCTCTCCAGCTTTCAACAGATCCCCGTTAGTGACATCCCATCCAGTGATAGCGTTCACTAATCCAACTTGATTTTTGTCGAGATATATTCCTCTAGAGAATTTACAGATGCCCGTCATGTCAAAGATCATCATCAGGTCTTCCATCATCTTGAGAGGGAATCCTTTGGAAACTACGTCTCTTCTCTTGTAGTCGTCGAAATACCAGAAACTTCCACCATAGTCTAGGGCGTAAGCGCAGGACGTAAGATGGTCACCTCCTCTCGGAGCGACACCCATAGCGAGTCCCATACCGAACATTCCTCTAGCTTCGTATCCCGGTGGTTCCATACCTTTCATGTGGATGGCGAATTCTTCAGATCCTTTACCTAGTTTCTTTGAGGCATCTTTGACTCCATCGTAAAGTAGTTCGCCGAGTTCTCCTTCTTTCTTTCCCATCCTTCTTACAGCTTCTATCATCGCTTCAGCGTTGCCGAACTCTAAATCCAAATCTGTATCCAAGAGTCCCTCTTCGTAGGCCTCCATAGCCCACGCGACGGTCACGCCAGCCGAGATAGTATCTATGCCGAGCTTGTCACATAGCTCGTTGGCTTTAGCTACCGCTTCAACGTCGTCAACACCGCAGTTTCCACCCAAGGAGTACTGAGTTTCGTATTCTGGCCCGTCTATACCGATGTCGCCGTAAGGAGTATCTTCCGCTTTAAAGTACTGGCTGCACGGCTTTGTACAGTACGGGCAGGGTCTTCTTCCTTCCCTGTATTCTTCCGTCCATTTCCTTGGATCTATGTCGATCCTTCCTGCTTCAGGATCATCAAGTTTCTCATAAGCTTCCTTGAAATAACCGGCTTCCCAATTTTTGACTGGGAAAGCACCTATCTCCACGTTCAGTGGATGAAGAGCTTCTCCAGAACCGTACTTCATGTCGGTTTGACCCTGCTCTTGACTCTCTTTTCTGAATTTTGAGATGAGTTCCTCTAATTTTTCTTCATCGTGTATTGGGTAATCTTTAGATCCACTTATACCTATACCTTTCAAGTTCTTGAAGCCCATCACGGCTCCGATGCCCCCTCTTCCGGCCTGTCTTTCATTACACTCTACAAGTGAAATCTTCGAGAGTTCTTCACCAGCGGGTCCTATCACAGCGGTTTCAACGTCGCCGTACTCTTCTTTTATCATATCGCCAGATTCGTGGGTATCTTTGCCCCAGATATCACCCGCATCTTCCAGTTTGACTTCGCCATCTTCGATGATCAGGACTGAACGATCTTTAGCTTTTCCTTCGATGATAAGAACATCGTAGCCAGCTTTCTTGAGCTCGTCACCCAGCTTTCCACCGACGATAGACTTTCCGTAACCGCCGGTCAGTGGACTCTTGAATCCAAACGCTGTTTTCGACCCCGTCGGGACTTTCGGACCCACTAAAAGACCGGGAGCCATTATCAACTTGTTATCTTCAGAAAGTGGCTCAACATCTTCTCCTACCTCGTCATATAGTATTTTACTCGTAAAGCCGGCGCCGCCTATAAATTTCCTCAGGAAATCTTCAGAAAGTTCTTCTTCCTGGGCACTACCGTCTTTCAGATCTATTCTCAATAATTTTCCCCAATGTCCGGACATAATATAACACCTATTTTTAGATATCTTGATTCAAACCATAAGTTTTGAACTAATAAAATTTGCGTCCTGACTGTTTTAAAAACGCTAACAAAAATCTATATTTAGATGGTATCTATATTTCCTCAAAGAGAAATGAATTGGTCCTCTCCAAAACCTTTATATACAAACCGTAGTTGTGATTGGACAGACCTGTAGGAGGTCGACTCCTGGGTTTATACTCAGGCACCGTAATCACTACAGGAGGTAATAACGTGGCAGATGACAAAACACTAGAAGGAGTAGAAAAGGCTCTAGAAGGCGCACCAGATAGGAATTTTGATGAAAGTGTAGAGTTAGCTATCAATCTTAGAGATATTGATCTTTCTCAACCTGAAAACAGGATAGACGAGGAGATCGTACTACCTCACGGAAGAGGTAAGGAAATAAAAGTTGGTATTTTCGCTAGTGGAGAATTGGCTCTCCAAGCTCGGGATGTTGCTGATACCGTTATGGAACCCGAAGAGGTCGAAGATCTTTCTGACGATAAGAGAGAAGCAAGAAAATTAGCGGAAGAACACCAGTTCTTTTTGGCTGAGCCCCCTCTCATGCCCGTTATAGGTAGAGAGCTAGGTTCTATTTTGGGACCCCAGGGAAAGATGCCAAATCCAATAACTCCCGAAGATGACGTCGAAGAGGTAGTCAAATCCTTAAAAGGTACTGTTCATGTAAGATCGGGCGACAGGAGAACTTTTCACGCACCCGTGGGTACTGTAAAATTGGGCGAGGAAGAGATAGCTGACAATATCGATACAGTGATCAGAAGAGTTACCCAAAATTTAGAGAGGAGAGAGATCAATATAGACAGTGTGTTCGTAAAAACGACGATGGGCCCCGCTGTAAGGATCATGTGAGGGATAAAAAATGAGCGAAGATATTCCCAGTTGGAAAGAAGAAGAAGTCGAGAAACTCACTGAGCTGTTGAAAAACTCATCTGTAATAGGTGTCGTAGATATTGAAGGTATTCCGGCACGCCAGATGCAGCAGATGAGAGCGAAACTTAGGAACGTAGCGCAGTTGAGAGCTTCAAAGAACACTTTCATCGAAAAAGCTATCGAGAGGGCCTCTGAAGAGATGGAGGGACTCGAAGAGATAGAAGACTCTATTAGAGGTCAAGTAGCTATAGTTTCAAGTGACATTAACCCATTTAAATTATTCAATCGTATGGAAGAGACCAAAACCAAGGCTCCAGCGAGTGGTGGCGAGACCGCTCCTGAAGATGTTCAGGTAGAAGAAGGAGAGACGCCTTTCAAACCGGGACCGATCGTGGGTGACTTACAGAATGTAGGTATCCCGGCGTCGATCAAGAGCGGTAAAGTAATGATCGATGAGACGGAAACGGTTGTTGAAAAGGGAGAAACGATAGATTCTTCACTTGCTAACATGTTGGGCCGATTGGATATCAATCCGATAACTGTTGGTTTGGATCTTAAATCCGTTTACGAAGACGGTATAATTTATGACAAGGAAGATCTCGATATAGATCCTTCAGAATTTGTCGAGGACATTAAAGACGGTGCAAGCTCTGCTTTCGCACTCTCTGTGGGTATTTCGTATCCGACAAGAGAAAACATAAGCACCTTGGTATCTAAGAGCCAGGGCGATGCTATGAGCCTAGCGTACAATGCTGACATTATCAATGAGGAAACCATTGATTCGATCGTGGCCGAAGCCCATGGAAACATGTTGGGCCTCGCTTCGGAGTTGGACAACGAGGCCTTGGACGAAGATTTGAAGGAAGAACTCGGAGTAGAATCCGAGGAAGGATCTGATGATGAAGAAGACGATAAAGAAGATGAATAAGATAGATAAAAATACTGTTCAAAAGGAGGTATAAAATATGGAATACGTGTACAGCGCAATGTTGCTTCATTCGGCAGGTAAAGAGATAACAGACGAAGGAATTAGTGATGTCCTAGAAGCTGCAGGAGTAGAAGTGGACGAAGCTAGGGTAAAAGCACTGACTGCAAGTCTAGAAGATGTAGATATCGACGAGGCTATAGAGGAAGGATTCGCTATGCCTTCCGGCGGAGCTGCTGCAGCTCCAGAAACCACCGAAGAAGCTGAAGAGGAAGAAGAAGCCGAAGAAGAGGAAGAAGCTGAAGAGGAAGAAGAGGAAAGAGACGAAGAAGAGGAAAAAGAAGAAGCTGCGGAAGGACTAGGGTCACTGTTCTAGAATCAGGTAGACCCAAAAAACCTTCTCTTTCGCCGGTTAGAATATAGTATATTCAATCTTCGGCGACCTCTTTTCAAAACTATCTTTTATCTTATTATTTGTTTATTTCAACTTATTTGTTTATTTCAACTAGAATCTTTAATGTAAAAAGATAGGATTTAATGTAAAAAATAGAAAAAGGGTTTAATATAGATCAGAAATCCGGATCTCTTTTTTCTAGGAAGGCTTCCATGCCCTCTTCCTGATCGGGAGACTCGAAACATTCTTTAAATCGGTCGCTTTCGAATCTAAAAGCTTGTTCCCTGTCAACTTCTAGACCTCTCTTAATAGACCGTTTTGCTTTTGCTACAGCTACTGGACTGTTTTGGCTGATACTTTCAGCTATTTCTTTTACTTTATCCATCAGTTCATCATCATCGGTAACGTGATTAACGATACCCAATTCTTTTGCTTCCTCCGCATCGATCCTTTTACCCGTGAATATCAACTCCTTAGCTTTTGCTGGACCGACCGCTTTGGATAGTCTATAGGTTCCGCCATAGCCGGGTATCACGCCTAGTCCGACTTCGGGCTGACCGAATAGCGCGTCCTTTGAAGCTATGACAAAATCACAGCTCATGGCCAACTCTAGACCGCCGCCGAGTGCGTATCCGTTTACTGCCGCTATAACAGGGACTGTCATCTCCTGGAATTTTTCGAACAGTTTTTGTCCTTTGCTCGAAAAATAACTAGCCTCTTCAGGATCCATATCTTTCATCTCTTTGATATCCGCTCCGGCAACGAAAGCGTCTCCTTTACCTGTGAGTATGATAACCCTAGTGTCTTCTTGCGGTACGTCCTCCAATAGTTCTTCCAGTTCCTCCAACATATCTTTACATACTGAGTTCATCGGTGGGTTGTCCAGCTTGATCGTGGTTATCTCACCATCCCTCTCTACTTCGATCAAAATATCACCTTCAGTTATAATCGTAGAAACCTTCACCGGACTTCTGTCCGAGTTTACCCGCTCTTACCATCTTCTTGAGTAAAGGACACGGTCTGTACTTCGGATCTCCGATCTCTTCATACAGCACTTCCATTATATGAAGGACCGTATCTAAACCTATCATATCGGCTAACTCTAAAGGCCCCATCGGATGGTTCGCACCCATCTTCATCACTTTATCGATATCTTCCTTTGAAGCGACGTCTTCCTGAAGTGTGAATATAGCTTCGTTTATCATAGGTATCAATATTCGATTCACTGCGAAACCTGGTGAATCCTTGACTTCGACAGGATCCTTACCCATCTCTTCGGCTAGCGAGGATATCAAGGACTTTGTCTCATCACTGGTTTCAAGCCCTCTTATGACTTCTATAAGATCCATGTAAGGCACTGGATTGAAAAAGTGCATTCCTATAAATTTTTCAGGCCGTGAAGTTACCGAGGCTAACTCAGTTATCGGGATGGTAGATGTATTCGAGGCGAATATAGTGTCCTCTCCACATATCTCATCGAGCTCCTTGAATGCGTCCTTTTTTATCTCCGCTTCCTCGATAACAGCTTCTATGATCACATCGCAGTCTTCAAGATCTTCCAGTTCTAGAGTAGTATCTATTCTATCTAACGTTTTTTCTTTCTCCTCTTCCGAGATCTTGTCCTTTTCTTCACCTTTCGACAGGAAATTTTCAATAGAATTCAAACCACTTTCCAATAGATCTTCTTCTATATCTCTAATGATCACTTCGAAACCACTGCGAGCCGCGGCCTGAGCTATGCCGTGACCCATGGTTCCGGCTCCCAATACGCCGATCTTCTCTATATCTCCTATATCCATTATAAGACCTCCTTTTTGATCCTATAATTCTCTAATATCACCAGATTTTCCTAGTTTATAAGAGTATTGATTAAAGATAATTTTTCGAGAAAGAAATATTTCGAATGGATTTGGTCTTTTTTCTTAGTAAACTTTACCGCAAATATAGTAGAGCGATCTTCTACCGAAGTTTAGTCAAATCTATATATCTGTCCAGAGGGACTAGTTATACTGTCTACATAAAACATGGGAAAAATTTATCTAATCATAGTATACTTACAGCACGATCGATATGGCCGAAGAACACAACATGTACGATTATCAGAAGGTGAGAGAGGAGTTCGAATGGGACGTTCCGGACGAATACAATTTTGCTTTTGATGAGGTCGATAAAAGAGCGGAGGAGATGCCGGATAAAAACGCATTGATATCAATAGACAACTCGGGTGAGAACGCACGTAAACATACTTTCAAAGAATTGAAGGAACTTTCCAATAAATTCGCCAATGTTCTGAAAGATATGGGTATGGAAAAAGGAGATAGGGCGATGGTATTGGTTCACAGAGTCCCTGAGTGGTATATAGCCGTTCTTGGTATGATGAAGTTGGGAGTGATACCAATACCCACCCCCAATCTAGCTGTTTCTGACGATATAACTTACAGGATCAAAAGATCAAAAGCAAGCACTATCGTCACGGATTGGTCCAATCACGAAAAAGTAGAAAAAGTGAGAGACAAAGAAGAGATGGCTTCTTTAGAGAACTTTATCCTCGTTGATGCTGAGGAGGAAAAAGAAGGTTGGCAGGATTTTGAAGAACTTATGGAAGGTGCTTCTCTAAAACTTGAAAGAGATGATGTAGAAACCACTAAAAGTGACGACCCCCTTTTGATTTACTTCACCTCGGGAACAACCGGAAAGCCTAAGATGGTTCTTCATACACATTCCTACCCATTAGGTCATGAAGTTACCGCCAAATATGTCCAAGATCTCAGAGAAGACGATACAAATTGGACCATCGCCGACAACGGATGGGCTAAAGCAGTATGGGGCAAGCTTTTTGGACAATGGATAGTCGGAGCCACCGTGGTACAGCAGAACATCACGGGCAAATTCGATCCGAAAAAGGCTCTAAAGATAATCCAAGATTACGATGTAACGACTTTCTGTGTACCCCCTACGATATATAAGATGATGATTAATGAGGACGTCGAAAGTTATGATCTCGACACGCTTCGACACTGTCTCAGCGCGGGAGAACCGCTCAATCCAGACGTGATAGACAAGTGGGAAGACTACACCGGACTGCGTATCTATGATTATTACGGCCAAACTGAAAGCGTAGCACTCGTGTCTAATTATCCAACGATGGAAGTAAAACCCGGCTCGATGGGTAAACCCACTCCAGGTCATGAAGTAGATATAATAGATGATGACGGAAATAAAGTGCCGGTCGGTGAGGAAGGTCATATCGCTCTAAAAGTCGAACCCGAAAGACCTCCGGGCCTTTTCAAAGAGTACTGGAAAGATGAGGAAAAGACCGCTCAAGTATTCGAGGACGAGTGGTACTATACAGGAGACAGAGCCTACAAGGACGAAGACGGTTACTTCTGGTTCGTCGGACGAGCCGATGATGTGATAAAAGCGTCGGGATACAGGATCGGTCCTTTTGAAGTTGAGAGCGCTTTACAAGAACATCCTGCAGTTCAGGAGCCCGCAGTAATAGGTGCTCCTCACGAAGTTAGAGGTAAAATAGTGAAAGCGTACATAATACTGAACGACGATTACGAGGCCAGTGAAGAGTTGGTGGAAGAACTACAGGACCATGTGAAAGAGGTCACCGCTCCTTACAAGTATCCCAGGGAGATAGAATTCTTGGATGAATTACCTAAGACCATCAGTGGAAAGATAAGGAGAACAGAACTGAGAGATCGAGCAGAAGAAGAATATCTAAAGGAACACGATAAACTACCTTACTAAAATCTTTTTTCTTTTTTTAACCTTTGTAAGTGTTTGAGAGAGCAGTAAGTCCTCTTCCTTCGAGGAA
>CAZPCW010000050.1:575-18099 GCA_964585175.1 uncultured Thermoplasmata archaeon | reverse complement strand
CTTTGTCATATCGGGCTTGAAGACTCATTCTTAAGATATAAAATAAATAATAATAGATGAGGTAAATATATACTTTAGAAAAAATTAGTTATATGGTATTGCCAAAGAAAAAACGAAAACTATATAGTTATCAAAAGAGTTGTTTATTTGATTTGCCATGTCGAAGAAAATATTGAGGGTTGATATGGGTGAACTTGAGATCAAAGAAGAAGAGGTTCCCGAGGAATACGAGAAATTAGGAGGGAGAGGCCTTACCTCTACGATCGTATCCGAGGAAGTACCACCCGATGCACATCCACTTGGACCGAATAACAAACTAGTGCTCGCGCCGGGAATAGTTACTGGAACTGATGCCCCTAACTCGGGTAGACTCTCCGCGGGAGGTAAATCTCCTCTCACTGGAGGTATAAAAGAATCCAATGCCGGGACACCTTTCGCTAGGGCTTTAGCCCGGAATGGTATAAAGGCGATAATAGTTGAAGGTAAGCCGAAAAAAGACGAATATTATCTTTTGAAGCTGGGAAATGGAGAAGAAGAACTGATAGAAGCCGATCGATGGGTAGGAAAAGGGCTTTACGAAGCTTATGAAGAGCTTGAAGAGGAGTTCGAAAAAGATGTAGAGATAGCTGGTGCCGGTATCGTTGCTGAGCTGAACGCCTCGAACGCGGGGATCGCATTCACCGATCCGGAAGGAAAATCTTCTAGATATTCGGGTAGAGGCGGCCTAGGCGCTGTCATGGCCTCTCGAGGGCTAAAATTCGTCGTAACTGAAAAAGCGGAAGAAAATAAGATAGAGATCGAGGACAAAGAACTCTTCGATAAAGGTAGAAAGAAACTTAGGAAAGCTCTCATGGAACATGACGTGACTAAAACCGATGGAGCGTTGAATTCTTACGGAACTTCAGTACTGATAAATATAATAAACGAAAGCGGGGCCTTACCGCAGAGGAATTTCTCCGACGGCAGCGATGATAGATCCTCGGAGGTCTCTGGTGAAAGGAAAGCGGAGATAATAGAAGAGAGAGGAGGCGAAAGACCGCACAAGTGCAGTCCCAGCTGTATAATTCAATGTTCCGAAGTATGGACCAAGGAAGGAGGCGAAGATCCTGTAGGAGTTCTAGAATACGAATCCGTCTGGTCTTTAGGACCAAACTGCGGTATCTATGACTTGGACACTATAGGGGAGCTTAACCGCGCGTGCAACGATCTCGGTCTAGACACCATCGAAGCGGGAAACACACTCGCCGTTGCGATGGATGGCGGTCTTCTGGACTTCGGTGATGGTGAGAAAGCTTTAGAGATGATGGATGAGATCTACGATAAAACGCCTCTAGGTAGGATACTGGCGAACGGAGCGGAGTTCACAGGCGAAGCATTCGGCGTTAACAGGATACCGACGGTGAAAGGACAGTCGATGCCCGCTTACGATCCAAGGGCTATCAAAGGTATAGGAGTGACGTATGCAACCACGCCCATGGGAGCTGACCATACCGCTGGCTACGCCATTGCGCCTGAAATAATGGGTGTCGGTGGGGAAGAAGATCCGATGGACACTGATAAAGCGGATCTTTCCAGATCGCTTCAACAGGCGACCGCTATGATCGATACCGCTGGTTATTGCCTTTTCATCGCGTTCGCTACGATGGATATCGATGAAGGGATGCAGGGTATGATAGATACGGTGAACGGTGTACTCGGAACCGATTACTCCACAGAAGAAGTCATGGAGATGGGTATGGATATCTTGGAGATGGAAAGAGAGTTCAACGAAGAAGCGGGCTTCTCTAAGGAAGACGACAGGATGCCGGAATTCATGAAAGAAGAAGAACTGCCTCCACATAATACGGTGTTCGATGTCTCGGACGAAGAACTCGACAAAGTGTTCAAAAAGGACTGAAATCCCTTCTTTTATCTTTTATAATCATGTCCGTTAAAATAAAACTGTTCGCAAATCTGTCTGAAGAAGCGGGGAAAAGCGAAATTGAAGTCTCAGCACGAGATGTCCATGAAGCGTTAGTAGAATTGGTGAATAGGTCTCAACCATTAGAAGATGAAATATTCAAAAGTAATGACTGGAAAGAACTAAGCGATGACATTATTGTCATAAAGGACGGTAGGAACATAACTTATCTCCAGGGACTCGAAACCGAATTGAAAGAAGGAGATAAACTCTCTATATTTCCACCGATAGGAGGGGGCTGAGGAGAAAAATATCATGACTATAAAAGTTGTATTATATGGAAAATTGAAATCTAAATTGGGAGAGGTAGACAAAAAGACTAGCTCGATAGGCACGGTAGAGCTGGAAAAAGACGGTCTAGACCAAATATCGGACGTTTTAAAACATCTTGATATAGATCAGGAAGAAGTTAGCCATATCTTTTTGAACAGGGATTACTCTCATCCGGAAAGAAAAGTTAAAGATGGAGATCGCTTAGCTCTATTTCCTGAAGATATGGCTCTACTGTACAAATGGTATTTTAAAAGAAAGAAGTCAGAATAGTTGTTTGTTAATGAATTTAGGGCCACTTATATAGCTTTTTACTTGGCTGATATCGACCCCGATCTTTTGTCGTTTTTTGGGATGTAGATCGGCTTAATCGAAAGTTTTATAGATGCTAATGTTCATCTAATTTATTGGGTGAACCACATATGTGGCAATCTAAAATAGATATAGAGAATGTATTCAAATTGCAGCCCGCGCGACCGGTCACATATTTCGGGGTTGGGGCCATAGAAAAAATAAGCGAGATTAGTGATGAGTTGAAAAGTAGAGACATCGAAAAAATAATGATCGTTACAGATGAAGTCAGCTACAAAGCTTCGGGTGCATGGGAGATAATAAAGCCAGTTTTTGAAGAAAAAAGCCTAGATTACAAACTTTTTGATGAAGTCAGACCCAATCCGACCTACGAGGGCTGTGACAGAATAGCAGAACTAGCAGAAGAAGAAGATATCGATGCATTTCTCAGTATAGGGGGCGGCAGTTCTCACGACTCAGCCAAAACAGCAGCATCTCTATTAGGTTATCAAGACACAACAGCTAAAGAATTGTATGAAGAGATAATACAGGTTGAGGAAGCATTACCGATAATATCTATCAACACCACTCATGGCACAGGAAGCGAAGTTGATAATTTTGCTGTGGCCCAATCCGATGGAGGATTCAAGCCTCTGATATCTGGCCCAGCTATGTATCCCACATTTACTATCGAGGATCCGGCTCTAACAACCACTCTACCTGAGGAACATACGATCTCGACTTCTTTAGACGCGCTCAACCACGTTTTCGAATCTACAACTACGACAGTAAGAAATCCATACAGTACACAACTCGGCATGACAGCTGCAGAATTGGTTTATGAATGGGTGCCTGTTGCGAGAAGGGAACCCGAAAATCTACACGCTCGATATTGGCTGATGTATGCCTCGGCGATAGCTGGTATTTCTTTCGATATAGCTCTCCTACATCTGACACACGCTTTAGAACATCCGATCAGTGCTCTCAGTCCGGAAGCAACTCATGGAACGGGCTTGAGTTCTATACTCCCGGCTATAGCAAAAGTTACTTACCAAGCTCTGCCAAGAACAGTAGGAGATTTCTTGCGCCCTATAGTTCCCGACCTTCTAGGCGAACCTGGAGAGGCAGAATATGCAGCTATTGGTTTAGAGGAATGGCTAGCTAGTATAGGTAGACCGGAGAAGTTAACTGATTTGGGATTCACAGAAGAAGATTTAGATGATCTAGTCGATAATACTATGGAGTCGCCTATGAGCTCTACCCTATTCGACGTCGCTCCAGTTAAAGTAGACAGGAAGCTTGTCAGAAATATATTTGAAGAATCTCTAGAGCCTCTCGGAGAATGATTTATCGTTAGTACTACAAAGAAAAAATTATGAGAAACAGATTAGAAAAACCATTTTTCTTTTTTATATTTTTATGGAAAGAGGGTAAACCAGAGAAAGACGATCTAGGTTAACAGAAAAATCGAGCATAAAGATAGATTACCGCTCTTTTCTAGGGACATGGCGCTATTGCATAAGCGGTATTTCGTCCTAACAGATAGCTTCTATAAATCTCACCAAGACTTAAATTCCCGTCCCCTATCACATGAAATCGAAGATGATGGATGATCGCGAAGGGATGATCTTTATAATCATAGCCGCTTTTCTCTGGGGCGTGGGAGACTTTTTCTCCAAAATAGCTGTCACCGCTATAGGTCCCTGGTCGGCTGTATTAATAAGATCGATGTTTTTCTTCCCGATCGTTATGGGATATGTGTTTTATCATGAAGATTTTACCGTTTCAGTTAACAAAGGCTCGATCTATCCGGTGCTGGCAGGTGTCTTCATCGGACTTGGTATCATATTTTCTAGGTTCTCTTTATCGATCTACGAGGTGAGCTTGGTAAAACCTATCCAGAGATTGAGTATTCTTATCACTGTGATCCTTTCGATCGTATTTTTAAACGAAAAAGTGACTAAAAGAAAAGCTCTAGGAGTGGGATTTGCTATCGTGGCCTTTTTTCTACTTTACCCTATAGATTCTGAACTTCTTCAACTTTCCGCTAGACATTTATATCTTATCGGGCTTATCTTCAGTTTAGGTTTATCTACCGTATTCCTTCGCCTTGGAATTCTCAAAACGGGTGCCGATCGAACGAGATTTTTCCGAGCTCTGATGCAGACGGTAGTAATATCTACTGCAGTTGTAGCTTTTTACGGTTTGACGAATATTGCTGCTTCGATCAGTTTTCAGATAATCTATCCCGCGATTAACGGTATGTTCGGAGCCGTGGCCTTCATATTGTTTTGCAGGGGCTTAAAAACGGTAGGAGCCAGCACCGCAAAACCGATGATGGTACTAGCCACTATAACTACCGTAGGTCTTGGAGTGATTCTCCTTGACGAAAGCTTGTTCGTCTCGAAGATCATAGGTATCTTATTAGCTATAGTTGCGGTGATAATTCTCTCTTCCGAAAGTTCTTGACCCGTGAACAAATATTTATGCATCAATAACATATCAAAAAAAGATGAAAAAGAGAAGGGTGATTGTTTCAGTCGTCATGGGGGCTATATTGGGCGTACTCTGTATAATCGGTGTAGGTACCAGGATAGGATTTGACGGCAACCTGCTATTCCTCTTCGCTATGTGGTACAATCGGGTGATAATGGGATTACTGATAGGACTCGCTTACGGCATAAAGATAATAGATTCCGACAAGAATTACATAATCCGTGGTCTTTTTCTAGGTCTTTTAGTTACTTCTGCCATAACATTGACCAGCGGATTCAGAGACTGGCCGAGTTTCTTTGCGGGACTGGCCTACGGACCGATCATAGATTGGGCCGCGACGCGGTTCGGATAATTTACTCTTCGAAAATTTCTAGATATTCGCCGTAACCCTCAGCTTCCATTTCCTCTTTAGGGATGAATCGCAAAGCTGCCGAGTTCATGCAGTATCGCTTTTCCGTAGGTTCGGGCCCGTCATCGAACAAATGGCCGAGATGAGAATCGCCGTGTTTGCTCCTCACTTCCGTTCTGCTGTCCATGAACCCACTTTCCTTCTGAGTCTTTACATTATCCTCTTCTAAAGGCTTACTGAAGCTGGGCCATCCCGATCCAGATTGAAATTTGTCTTTCGAGCTGAATAAAACTTCGCCTGAAACGATGTCTACATAAATTCCTTCTTTTTTGTTGTCCCAATACTCGTTATCGAAGGCGGGTTCTGTCCCCTTCTCTTGGGTGACTTTATATTCCTGTGCCGTGAGTTCCTTTTTTAGGTCTCCATCGGAGATATCTCCACTTTTGATATCGATGACATCGCTGGTGGGAGGAATATCACAGTTATCATTTTCGACATCGTTCTCATCTTTCCATCTTTGATATACTACACTTTTTCCGTTTTTGTTCAGTCCCAGCCCCTTCAAATCTTCTACTCCTTCGAGTTCTCCGTGTCCGGAAACATAGCCGTTAGCTCTCGCTGTAGCTGTCGAATCAACGAAATCTTCCGGTTTGGGGTAGATCTCATTATAAGCTTCTTGGAGGAAATCGACCTGGCGTAGGTGATACTTTTGGTGATAATCTTCGGCTCTATAGAAATCAGAGAAAGGTCTCAACTCGGTTTTTATAGTGTCTTTGAAATTCCCTTCCATATTTTCCTTAGATTCTCTCGCTTTCTGCTCTTGACCTTCGTGATAGAATATGATGGATCTGTACTGCGTTTTTCTAAAGATCGTTGGATCGTGGCTGTTCCAAAAGACGTTTAAAAGCTCCTCGTAGCTGATATTTTCTGGATCGTAATCGACTTGCACAGTTTCGGTATGGTTACCGAGATCCCGATAAGTCGGGTCTTCTTTTTCCCCTCCGGCGTATCCTACTCTAGTTTTCACCACACCTTCGAGAGATCCGAACTTTGAATCCGGACCCCAAAAACAGCCTAGAGAAAAAGTTGCCGTTTTTAGATCTTTACTTTGATTTTTATCGATCTCTGGTATACCCCCTGTCACTAACTCCTCACCATCCTTTTCATTCTTGAAAAGCGAACTCAAGAAGAGAAGGCTCATCAAGATGCTAGTCACACCTATCACCACCGCTATTTTAGTATGCTTTTTCATTTGATATCCTCCTATAACACTGTTATTACTTTCTTCTCGTTCGTTCTATTTCATTCTTTCCCTCACATCTGTAAAATATAGTGGAAGTTGGAACTTTTTAAACTAAAGTTCCAACATCCACAGCTAGTAAAAGACACTAAAAAGTACAAAATGTCGTGTCTTTTACTATAAGTTGATAACCGTTTTTTGATCTATTACTTCGATGATATCAATTTTTAAACTTCTAGAACGTCTAGATATATACTCATATATACTCTATTTAGTAAAATATATACCTAAACACATTCTGAAAATATATATAAATTATACAGATAAATTATATATTCATATCCTTCCTTAAGAAGAACCGATGGATATGAAGCCTAAAAAGTCGATAATGGCCGTTCTTGTTCTTGGCCTACTAGTTCTAGGAACTGTAGCGATGTCAGGTTGTACTGAGAACGATGGGGCAAATTTGAACCAGACCGGTTCGAGTACGGTTTTGCCTTTAGCTAAAGCTTGGGCGGAAGAATACGACGGAGCCCAAGTTTCGGTTTCCGGAGGAGGTTCAAGTCATGGAATAAACGCTCTTTTGAAAGGTGAAGCCGATCTTGGAGACGCCAGCAGACATCTAAAACCGGAAGATATCGAAAACGTTGGTGGTGATCCCTCAAAGGTAACAGATAATGGGACCGTCACTGATCCTATAAAAGTAAATGGAAATGATGTCAGACCGACGAAATGGGTGGTCGCCTTCGATGTTCTCACAATAGTCGTCAATAACCAAAATGATTGGGTGAGCGAATTGAATTACACCCAATTATATCATATATTCACCACAGATGACACATCGATATACTGGGACGACGTTTCGGGTTTAGAAGACGCTCCACACAAAAAGATCAGTATATACGCTCCGGATGAAGCAAGTGGAACTTATGACTACTTCTTTGAGAACATTGGCGGTCTAGATAACTCACGATTGGGTCATGATGTAGATGGAAATGGAAAGAAGGATTATCATCCAAGTGCCGATGATAACGTGATCCTAGATGCTATTAAAAACAACAAGTATTCTATCGGTTACTTCGGGTATGCATACTACAAACAGAACACAGATGAAGTGACGGCGCTTTCCATTTCTGAAGGAGATAGTGAAGCTGTACCTCCAACGCCAGAAAATGTCGCAGATTATCCCATGTCTAGACCTCTGCACATCTATACTGACAGTGTGCCGGAAACTGGATCTACTATCAATGATTACCTAAGCTATGTTCTCTCAGAGGATGGACAGGAGATCGTGCCGGAGGTAGGATATGTGAAAGTCGGTGATATCAAACCGGGACTGCTGCAGGAGCAGCAGAGCAGACTCGAAGAATGAACATTCAAATCCTTTTCTTTTTAAATATAAAATAAAAAAGGTGTTATTCCATGGAGTCCTCAAAAAATTCCGGTGAAAAAGAAAACAAAAATCCCTTTCAAAAAAGACGAAACGTTTTAGAAGGGTTGATAAAATCTACGCTCTTCATCTTCGCTAGTCTTGCGGTAGTAGTCAGCGCATTAATAATATTCACTTTATTAGAAGGAAGCATTAATTTCTTTTTGAGTCCGGAGGGATCGATATTTGAATTTTTCTTCGGGACGAATTGGATGCCGAGCGGGGGAGATCCTAGCTTTGGAGTCCTACCCCTTCTTCTTTCTACGATCGTTGTTGGAGGGGGAGCTACACTCATTGCCGCACCGATCGGGCTGGCGGCTTCGATTTATCTAGCTGAATTTGCAGGAGATAAAGTAAGAAATATCGTTAAACCAATAATAGAGATGCTCGCCGGGATACCTTCGATAGCTTTGGCTTATTTCGCCTTATTCACCATAAGTCCGTTCTTTATAGATAGCTTCGGGGCGAGTTACTTCAATATGATCAGTGCCATGATAGTCATCTCGATAATGGTCATCCCTATAATCGTCAGTATCTCTGATGACGCTATCACTGCGGTGAGCAGCGAGTTGGAAGACGGTAGTTTAGCACTGGGAACGACGAGATGGGAAACCATAAAAAATGTGATAATCCCCTCAGCTTCCAGCGGGATTATCGGATCTATTTTGTTAGGATTGGCGAGAGCTGTAGGCGAGACCATGGTCGCCACTCTCGTTGCCGGTTCTGTGGCAAATCTGACCTTGAATCCTCTAGAGGAGGGACAGACCATGACCGCCTACATGGCACAAGTAGCTAAAGGGGATATCCCTCCCGGTGCCGCAATCGAAGCGGCCTTTGCAGTCGGACTTTTACTGTTTATTATCACCTATTTGATCAGGTTGAGCGGAGAAGTCATAACCGAACATTTCACCGGGGGAAAGGAAAAAAAGAGCAGACCTTCCGTAAGGAAGATCAAAGATAAGTTCGAAAGGATCTGGTGGGAGATCAAAAGGTTGTTATCGACAGAAAAGGACAAAGTAGCTCGACTCAAAAAAAGATACCGCGATGAAAAACTAGGAAAAGTGATAACGTTCCTCTGCATGCTTGGACCATTGGTCTTTCTATCTTATTTCATATTCAACATATTGAGAAGAGGAATACCGGGGATGAGTTTGACCTTCCTTACATCTTACCCAAGTAGATTCCCGGACAAAGCAGGGATCTTTCCGGTGATGATGGGATCGATATATCTTATAGCATTAACTATGGTCATAGCCGTGCCTATAGGTGTAGGAGCAGCTATTTACTTGAAAGAATTCGCCCCAGATAAATTTTACAGTCGTTTCTTGAGAAGGATAATTCACAACCTAGCTGGCGTTCCTTCTATCGTTTTTGGATTCATAGGCTACATAATTCTAGTCGAGATGTTTAACGTGGGTGGTAATCTTCTATCTGGAAGTATCATACTCGCGTTCATGGCGCTCCCTATAATAGAGGTTTCCACCGAGGAAGCTTTGGAATCCGTACCGGATTCTTTTAGAGATGCGGCGAGAGGACTGGGAGCTACACGTTGGGAGACGGTTAAAAACAACGTACTGCCTAACGCTCTGCCGGGGATAATGACGGGATCCATACTGTCTTTGTCCCGTGCTCTTGGTGAGACCGCACCCATACTTTTCATCACAACCATGTTCGCGAAGAATCCACCGACCGGAATTTTCGATCAATTCATGGCCATGCCCACTATGATCTTTTATTGGACTACTCACATGAAGGAAGAGTTTCAGGTATTGGCCGCCACCACTATAATCGTGTTGTTAGCGATCCTTCTGACCATGAACGGGATCGCCATTTTTGTCAGATATAGAACTCAAAAAAGGAGGAAATGGTAGATGTCTTCAGCAACTAAAAAAGAAGAGATAAGCACACTAGAGAAAGGTAAAAACGTAGGTTCAGATGAGATTATTTCTATAAGAGATTTAGACATATATTACGGCGATGATCAAGCCATCGAAGATGTTTCATTGGATATACCGTCTAAAAAGATAACCGCATTCATCGGACCCAGCGGCTGTGGAAAGAGCACGATCCTGCGGGCGATAAACAGGATGAACGACGAGATAAACTCCTGCAGGATGGAAGGAGAAATACACTGGCGAGGTTATAATTTACTCAGCGATGAAGTCGATCCTGTGATACTCCGTGAGAAGATCGGTATGGTTTTTCAAAAACCTAATCCATTTCCAAAATCGATATACGACAACATCGCCTATGGGCCCAAGATACATGGCGTAAAAGATAAAGACGAATTGGACGATATAGTTGAGAAGAGTTTAAAAGACGCTGCGCTATGGGATGAAGTGAAAGACAGATTACAAAAAAACGCGTTGGATCTATCAGGTGGACAGCAGCAGAGACTGTGCATAGCAAGAGCTCTTGCCATAGAACCAGACGTGATCCTGCTAGATGAACCCTGTTCGGCGCTTGATCCCATCGCCACGGCTAAGATAGAAGACCTATTAGAAGAGCTGAAAAAAGATTATACCGTAGTGATCGTTACCCATAACATGCAGCAGGCAGCGAGGATAAGTGATTACACCGCCTATCTGTATCTTGGAGAATTGATAGAGTTCGGAGAAACCGAGAAGATATTTGAAAATCCGGATAAGGAGTTGACTGAAAAGTACATAACTGGAAGATTTGGGTGAGAAAGATGAGCGCTGAAGAAGCAAGAAAATCATATCATGCGGAATTGAAAAATTTGAAGAAGCAAGTAGACGAGATGGGCAATTCGGCGACTGACGCTATATCTTTGGCTATCGATAGTCTAGTGGATCTAGACGAAGAGAAGATAGAGGAAGTTGACGAATTGGATAAAAAGATCTACAAGTATGATAGAGAGATTGAGAAGAAAGGGTTGGATCTTATCGCTTTACAGGCTCCCGTTGCCAAGGACTTGAGGATTATAGGTACTTGTCTGAAGATAATCACCGACCTTGACAGGATAGGCAGGTACTCCAAAGATATTACGAAAGTGACTAAAAGATTGACTGGAGAGCCCCATATGAAAGAATTGGTCTCGATCCCGAACATGGCCGATCTGACTATAGAGATGGTCGATCTGTCAGTCAAGGCGTTCATGGAGAAGGACGAAGAGATGATCGACAAGATCTACGAAAAAGAAGAGAAAGTAGATGCATATTACGACGAGACTTTCAGGGAGATATTGACTTACATGATGGAAGACAGCAATAACATCTCTAAAGGGACGCAGTACGTGCTGGTGATAAGATATCTGGAGAGGATCGCCGATCACGCCTGCAATATAGCCGAGAGAGTGGTTTACATGGAGACAGGGGATAGAGTGGAGCACGAAGTGTAAATTCCCTAATCGATTTCCCGATCGGATGATAACATACAAATCTCTTCTTTTCTTTTAACGAAAGTATGTTCATGTGTAATTCTTGCGGAAAGACCTACGATCTCGACAGAAATATTCAATTGTGTGAATGCGATGAACCACTTCACGTAGGTTATTTTTCAGGAGAGGTAGGAAATTTAGGAAATGTTTGGAATAGGTACGAGGAGTTTTTACCCTCCATAGTGGAAAAAGAAGCCAGTCTTGGAGAAGGAGATACACCTTTGATGGGAGCGGAGAAACTTTCCGCAGAGTTGAATGTAGATTTATATCTAAAAAACGAGACTGTCAATCCTACATGGAGTTTCAAGGATAGAGGAACGTTCCTAGGATTACTTAGAGCAAAGTATATAGAAAAAGAGAAGTTAGGAACGGTTTCGACCGGAAATATGGCCGCTAGTGTTTCGGCCTATGGCGCTAGAAACGGGATGGATTCTCTCATTCTGGTTTCCTCTGACATATCGGAAGAAAAACTTGAACAGATAGAACCATACGAGCCGAAAATAGTAGAAGTGGAAGGAGACTATGGGGATCTATATTACGAGAGTTTAGACCTGGGTAGGGATGATATCTATTTTACAGTGTCCAATTCCCCTTTCCGGGTAGAGGGTTACAAGACCATATCTTTCGAGATATGTGAGGAAGTCATACCTGATTATATAATGATCCCGACCAGCTCTGGAGGTCTCTTTAGAGGATTGACTAAGGGCTTTGCTGAGCTTGAAAAGAATGATTTGATTGATGCTATGCCCACATTGGTGGGCGTTCAGGCCGAGGGCTGTTCCCCGATCCATAGGGCTCACGACTCAGGTAAGGACCAGATATCGAGATGGTCGGAACCGGAATCGATAGCCGGTGCGATTTCCAATCCTCTGCCGCCCGGCGGAAATGACGTTTTGAAAAAGTTGGAGAAATACGACGGTCTCTGCATAAGCGTTTCCGATCGAGAGATCCTCTCTGCTCAAAAAAGTATAGCTGGGGAAGGAATTTTCTGTCAACCCTCTTCCTCGGTAGGTGTAGCTGCGCTGAAAAAGCTGAGAGAATCAGAGAAGATCGAAAAGGGATCTGAAGTGGTTTCTATTATCACCGGCTCGGGCCTTAAAGGTAGCGCTACAGGGCCGATTGGTAGTGACACTCACAGGTGCAAATTGAATAAGATCGAGGATTGCATAGACAACATCTATGACGATAGATAGATGCTACGGACAACTTTTTAAAACCTCCCTTTGAATGAAGTGACGATAACATGGCTGAAGAAAACGAAGAAGAGCAGAAAGAAGAAAAAGAGGAAGAAGCTGGCGATAAAAAAGATCTCAGAGAGAAAATACGAGAGAGGATGGAAGAGAGAAAAGAAGAGATGTCAAGAGGCGGAGCTAGAGAACGCGGAGAAGGTAGAGGTCAGAATCCCATGGCCCAGATGATGCAGGGTATGATGGGTGGAAGCGGTAGAAGACCTTCTCCTGGCAGAGGAGGATCCGATCAGAAGGAACTCGTAAACGAGATAAAAAATGTGAGAAAAGAACTTCAGGGCATAAAGAACGAACTAAAAGAGATAAAAGAGGAATTGTAGGTCGGAAAACTACGAAATATTTTTATCTTACTACGAGGATTATCTCCTGAGACTTGAATAGGAGGAGAGGTGCGATAACATGGCAGGATTGGAATTGACGAGCCCCGCTTTTGAAGATGGAGAACGTATACCAGCGAAATACGGATATAACGAAGAAGACGTAAATCCGCCGCTAAAGATACGAAACATACCAAGTGAAGCAGAGTCTTTGGCTTTGGTGATAGACGATCCCGATGCGGTAGAACCCGCTGGAAAGGTATGGGACCACTGGGTTCTGTGGAATATCGAACCGAACACCGGCCAGATATACAAGGATGAAACTCCACCCGGATCGGTGGAAGGCAAGAACGATTACGGCGACCACGGTTACGGAGGTCCGAACCCACCGGACAAGGAGCATACCTACAAGTTCAAGCTCTACGCTCTAGATAAGACTCTAGACTTAAGGCGCGGAGCTACAAAGGACGATCTTCGAGAAAAGATGAAAGGGCACGTGATTGAAAAAGCGCTGCTCGAGGGGACCTACGCTCCTTGATACTTTCAAAACCCCTTTCTTTTTGATTATTATTTAAGCCATTTTCCTATGAATTCGTCAACATCGTTTTCGAATCTTCGGTTTTCGATCTTTTCGCTTTTCAATCCGAGTGTACTTTTTGGCTTCTTTCCGCAGAGATTTCCCATCTTATCAAAGACCTTCTGACCCCCGCTTCCTTTATAGGTACAAAAAAAGCTTACTTTATCTAGATCAAATTTTCTTTTTTTGATGTAGGTTATTACTGCGGGGGCAGGACTACCGGCCCAGACCGGAGTTCCGATCAATATGTGATCGTAATTTGAAGGGTCCTTCTTACCGCCGTATATCTCTGTCTCTTTACCTCTCCAAGCGTCCCAACTAGCTCTTAGGAACCCAAGTACTCCGGATCTGTCTTTTTTGTCGATTATTTCCTCTTCATCGCAGTCTAATTTTCTTTTGATACTTTTAGCGAGTTTTTTGGTGGTCCCGGTTCTCGAATAATACACGACTAGATGCGTCATCACCCGATATAATGTATTTCATTCCTATTTATTTTACGATAATATCAGATAGAAATAAATCAGGGCTTTAGAGAGAGTATTTTCCCCTCTAAAGAAAGCTATTCGAATATTGTTAAATAAACCTTATAATACACAACAACCCTAGATTAGAACAGATAGGATGAGTAACAAAAACATAAGTTTCACGATAACGGTATTTTTTGCGGTGACTTTGATCGTACTTTCGGGATTGACTATAGCGTTCTCAACCAATGGTGCAGCTAACCTAGAAAAGACCCAGGCAAGTACACAACTGTTAAACGATCAACCTGGAGATGGAGACGGTCACGGCGGTCACGGAGACGGTCACGGTCAAGGACCTCCCGAAGACGTGATCCCTGATCCGGGTAGGATGAGAGAAAGGATCGGATCTTTTATGGGTGATAAAAGAGGTTCGTTCGTTTCATTCGAAGCATATGATGGAGGTTTTAGAGATCACAAGTTGGAGTCGACAGATAATATAACTTTATTTGAAAAAGTTTCCGTTGAAGATTTCAAATTGTTCGAAGAGAACTCTCACGGTGCTCGATACGTGCTCGAAGGAGATGGAGCGGAAATAGAAATTTTCGATAATCCCTCGGCTCTTTTCAAGATGGAGCTGCGCCCCGTCGAATCTAAAAGGAACGTAAGTTTCAGTTTGGGAGATATGACGATCCAAAAAGAGGGAACACAAAGGATCGATTTCAGCTTTGACAGTTATGAAAGAAGTGCGTCTTTAGTCCTGATAGAACCGGTAAAATCAGAAGAAAATTTTGCGGAAATACAGGACGGACATATCAATTATACTTTGAAAGAAAAAACTACTTTCCTCTTCAACATCGAGAGCGAAAATGAACAGGAGAGGGAACAATTTTCTAATGAATTCAAAGGAGCGATAGCTGAAGGAAAGATAGGGGGGCAATTTAGAGTTGAATCTGCTAACGACCAAATCAAACAGATGTCTGTATCCTACAGAGACGTAAATATGATGGGTCAGATGAAAAACGAAAGAACTTTAGAGATGATGGTTTCGTCGGAAACTTTGGGCAAAGAAGGTACCGTCTTGACTATAGACGTGTCTTCTTCAGTGATGGATATAAAATCGGCCGAAGATATAAACTTGAAATTCGATGGTAAAAATGCCTTTTTAGCGGATGATTTCTCAGATCTCGAAAGTGCAGATGATCCTGCTTACCTGATCATGGTCGGTGAAGAAGGTGCTCAGTTGTTAGTAAGAGTTCCGGAATTTTCCACACATTCGATCACCGTTGAGTATTTGGAAGGTGTAACGGAGGAGTATTTAGGTTCCTTGGTTTACTACATCCCTTCTGCATTACTTTCAATAGGCCTAGTTCTATTTGGAGTCCTGTATCGACGGGATCATGATAAAAAGGAAAAGGACGATGAAGAAGAAAACAAAGAAAAGGAAGAAAAAGACAATATGGTAGCTATCGGGGCAAATCCGCGTAATTACAACAGAGATAAGAAAAACGAGAAAAACATAAAGTCTGGAGAAAAAGAAGAAAAGGAAGAAACCCGGATCGAAAAATATTAAACTCTTTTATTCTTTTCTCATATTAAGAGGAAGTCTGCATGATAAACATAATTTACAATGTTGCGTTCGCTGTATTAACGATCTTAGCCCTCGTTTTATCTATAGTTTCGGTTCTATCTTATATCCGATCTAGGAAAAGCAAATTCTTGATGGTTTCTATTGCCTTTTTCCTGTTTTTGGTAAAAGGCCTGTGGCTTACCTACTCCCTTTTCAGTGTCCCTAGGAGCGAATGGGCTGGATTCATGCTCCCAGTAGCGGTTCTAGATTCTGTCGTATTGGTTCTCCTCTATTTATCTATCATCAAGGGATAACCGATGCCAGAACCCGAGATCGAAGTGGAGAAAAGAAGGGAAATCTATAACGTGGTGGAGGATTATCCTGGTCTTCATATGAGGGAGATACAGAGAAGGGCCGACCTTAGCATGAATCTTGTAAGGTATCATCTCTCTCAATTGAAAAGGTACGATATAGTAGAAGAAGTGGAGGAAGACGAATATAAGAGATATTATCCCAAAAAAGGAGAAAAAACCGTAGATTTCGAGGATAAGAGATACTTGGCTTTACTGAGAGAAGAGATCCCTCTATCTATCGTTCTCTATCTTTTAAACACGGGCGAGCCCGCTTCTCACGGTGAGATAAAAGAAGAACTAGATCTGGCGGGCTCTACTCTGTCTTATCACCTAAAAAAGATGCTAAAAAAAGGTCTTATAGAAAAGAAGGAAAAAAAATATTGGCTTAGTGATCCTGAGGAGATATCCAACCTTTTAGTCACCTATGAACCTCCGAAGGATGTGATAGATGAATTCATAGATCTTTGGGAGGGTCTATCTCTCGACATGGTCCTATAATCTGTCTTTCTTCGAATTTTGTTAAATAAAGCTTATATCCTTAAGAGGGGGGTATTAGTATAAGTGATGAAAATGAGAAGCAAAGATAGGTTAGTATTGGCGATAGTGATGGCAGTAATGCTGATATTGCCCGCGACGAGCATGGTGATATCGGCAAGGGGTGGTTCAGATCTTCACGCGCAATCTGATGGTCAAATCGATGATGGAAATCCTCCCTCTGAAAGGGGAGAAATGCATAGAAACAGAGCAAGAAACGCATCGGCTCATGGAGCAGCGACTTTCCTAAGAGTTGAAGATTACAAACCATGGGCAGCATTGGTTATTAATGCAGGAGATCCGAAAGGAGTGGATCTCGTCACGATAGATTTCGAGAACGATACGCTTACCATCAATGCTAAAGATGAAAACGAAACGAATCACGCGACGATTCTAATCAACAGGGAATTTGCAGACGAATATCTAGCCGACTCGGAAGGAGATCTAGAGATAAATACTAGTGACGCGGTGAACTATGAGGGGGTTGAAGATGAAAACGAGACAGCCGAAGGAGGAGTGTATGTCTTCCACATAGAGCATTTCAGCACCCAGACGATAGAGTTGTCACAAGGAGAAGGTGATGGATCTCCAGACGTTCCTCCGATGAGAGAAAACAATACTCACAGGAATAGAGTGGAGAACGCAGGTGCACACGGAGCGGCGACCTTCTTAAGAGTTGAAGATTATCACCCATGGGCAGCTTTAGTCATTAACCCTGGAGATCCAAAGGGTGTTGACGAGGTGACTGTCAGTTTTGAAAACGACACCTTGACCATAGAGGCAACGGATTCTAACGAGTCCAACCATGTTAAAATACTCGTCAATAGAGAATTCGCAGACGAGTATTTGGCTGATGCGGAAGGAGATCTAGAGATAAATACAAGCGACGCGGTGAATTACGAAGGTCTTGAGGAAGGTAATGAAACCGACGAGGAAGGCAACGAAACCGGTGATGAAGCTAAGTACGTGTTCCATATAGAGCATTTCAGCACCCAGACGATAGAGTTGTCACAAGGAGAAGGTGATGGAT
>CAZPCW010000050.1:0-475 GCA_964585175.1 uncultured Thermoplasmata archaeon | reverse complement strand
ATCACCCATGGGCAGCTTTAGTCATTAACCCTGGAGATCCAAAGGGTGTTGACGAAGTGACTCTCAGTTTTGAAAACGACACCTTGACCATAGAGGCAACGGATTCCAATGAATCGAACAACGTTACGATAGTGGTCAATAGAGAATTTGCGGATGAACATCTAGCGGATTCGGAAGGGAATTTGGATATAGAGACGAGTGACGCGGTGAATTACGAAGGAAAAGAAGAATCCGAGAATGGTGAAGGATCTGGAAAGTACGTATTCCACATAGAGCATTTCAGCACTCAGACGATCGAGATATCAGCTCAAGACGAATCTAAAGACAGTGTACCTTTCTTGGGTAGTTCGCTGATGCTTATCGCCATAGCCATACCGGTGATTCTCTACGGAATCAAGAAAAAGAAATAGTGAGATAAACACCTGAGGGCACCGTAAAAAGGTAGTTTTTTGAGGAATATATCTTTTGCTTTGCA
>CAZPCW010000049.1:0-18387 GCA_964585175.1 uncultured Thermoplasmata archaeon | reverse complement strand
AAGTCGTAACAAGGTATCTGTAGGGGAACCTGCAGATGGATCACCTCCTACGCAATAATCCCATTACGGGGGGTAGATAAACACCAATTTTCATTATACGTCTAAAAACAGTACTTCTTTCTATTTTTCACATGCATTCTACTCTTAGATTTTAATTTCTGTCTCGAATATTTAAAAATCAAAAAAATGGAGAGGGAAGATTTTTTTCAGATTCAATCTACATGATGCAACCAATCTTCGTATTCTTCCTTATCTCCTTTGACAGCTTTCAAATACGTTTCTTGTATATCGCTGGTAACAGGCCCCTTCCCATCTGAAATCTTTCTTTCATCTATTTTTCTTATCGGAGTCACTTCGGCGGCGGTACCCGTAAAAAATGCCTCATCGGAGATATATATTTGATCTCGAGTCAAAGGGGTAAAATTGACCTCATATCCTAGATCTTCAGCTATCTGGATTATCGAATCTCTAGTTATCCCTTCCAGCACCTCTGCAGAATTTACCGTATATAGTTCTTCATCCCTAACAACAAATAAATTCTCTCCAGTTCCTTCCGCTACAAAACCTTCCGGTGTAAGCATGATAGACTCCACATAGCCGTTTTCAAGAGCTTCCATTTTGGCTAACACCGAGTTCAGGTAATTACCGGAAGCTTTCGATTTGGTCGGAAATATATTGGGGTGGTGTCTAGACCATGAAGACGTTTGAACTTCGACTCCTTTTTCTAATGCACCCTCTCCCAAATATTCTCCCCAAGGCCAGACAGCTATGCTCATCTCTATTGGATTTTCTAGAGGATTGACTCCTAAGCTCTCGTAGCCTCGATAAGCTACAGGTCTTATGTAACAGGAACTTACATTATTTTTCTTGATCAATTCATCGATAATATCGATGATCTCGTCTTTTTCATAATCTAAATCCATATTGATTATCTTGGCGGAATTTATGAAACGTTCGATGTGTTCATCTAGTCTGAAAACTGCCGGAGTCCCATCGTCTTCATAAGCCCGTATTCCTTCGAACACGCCGGTTCCATAATGTATCACATGACTGAGTACGTGGATCTTCGCTTCATCCCACTCAACAAATTCGCCATCCATCCATATATAATCGACTTCATTCATGGCAATATTCTATCTATTCAAAAATAAAAGTTTTTTTGGTGGAACATCATTGCACCAAAAATAAATATTGAGAAGAAAGCTTTCACAAATATGGAAAAGAGAATATTCACCGTAGGGTTAGTAGGTATCATAGTAGGCCTGTTTTTGGTCATAGCCTTTTGGCCTTTGACAGGAATATGCGGTGAAAATCTATCGGAAAAGAAAGACGGGCGAGATTAAGAAGGCCATGAAAAAGGAGAGAGGTTAAAGTATATGGAACTATAACAAATGTAGAAGGAACGGATTTGCCCGGATGGGTTCAGAATCTAGGTTTTGAAGACGTAGTGCTAGTAAAACTGGATGCAAATTTTACTTTCACCGTGACGGGATATTCCAAGATACCTTATTCTGAGGGAGATTCTATCTATGTCAATTTAGCTCTACAAGAAGATCCTTTCGGGACTTCTTACTGGGAGGCCTCTTCGAAAGATGATATCAAGTCCAAAACCACGATTGACTACATATTCTACGGAACGATCGGCGGCGGGATAGCTATCACTGTTGTAGAAGCCATAAAGGATTAAGTTAAAATAAGGTCATGTTCCATTCCAAAACCGATGAAACAAAAACCAGAAAAAAATCCATCCAGCGAGACAAGCGAAGATTGGACGGAAAAATATAGACCAAAAGATCTCTCTCAAGTCGTGGGTAACAGAGATTCTAGGAATGAATTAAAGGGCTGGGCCAGTAAATGGGTCTCTGGAAAGCCATCTAAAAAGGCCGTCATCTTAGCTGGAAAACCGGGAATAGGTAAGACTTCTTCAGCTCTTGCACTTGCGAAGACTATGGGTTGGGAAGCTATCGAGATGAACGCTTCCGACCAGAGGAATAAAGATTCTATAAAGAACTTTGTTGGAAGGAGTGCCGTCGATGACACGTTTTCCGAGTCTGGAGAATTCACTCCTTACAAGGATGGAAAAAGAACACTCCTAGTCATCGATGAAGCCGATAACATATTCGGTAAAGAAGACACAGGGGGTATAAATGAAATAAAATCTATGATCAGAAAAACGGAACAGCCGGTCATTCTAATCGCTAACGATTATTATGATCTCACGAGACGTTCGAGCGAACTGAAAGGACTCTGTAAAAAGATCGATTTTGAACCTGTTGATAAGAAAGATATCATAAGGATGTTAAAAGACATCTGTAAGAAGGAAAATATAGAGTACCGGAGAAATGTACTCAATTCTATAGCTAAAAATTCAGAGGGCGATGTGAGATCGGCTGTTAGGGACTTGGAGAGTATAGCAGCAGGAAAAGATCGCATCACTCATGACGATCTTTCAGTTCTCGGGAGTAGAAATAAAGAAGTAGAAATTTTTCCAACCATGGAGAAAATACTGCAAAATAAAAACCCGATAGAGGCAAAGAAAAGTGTCAGATATCTGAACGAGGAACCCGCTGATCTTATCACGTGGATCGATGAGAACCTACCCCGGGAATACGATGATGATATGGAACTTTACTTAGGTTATGATTGGCTTTCTAGAGCGGACGTATATCTCGGGAGAGTAAGGAGCAGACAGAATTACAGATTATGGAGTTATGCGACCGATCTTATGACCGCCGGTGTATGCTCCGCAAAAAATCATAAACACAGCGGATGGACAAAGTACGCTTTTCCAACTTGGATCAGGAAAATGAGCCAGTCCAAAGGAAAGCGATCAATGAAAAAAAGAATAAGTGAAAAGTTAGCTCCAAAGATTCATTCAACTACCAAAAAAATCAGATCAGAATACTTCCCTTATTTTGTCTACTTCTTCAGAGAGGAAAAAGAATTTAGAAAACGTATCGTAGATGAGGTTGAACTAGAGGAGAGCGAAGTCGCGTACTTATTGAACGTGAAAAAGGATTCTACCAAGGTGAAATCTTTGTTTGCCGATGAAACTGAAGAGATTGAAGAAGAGAGGAGAGAGGAAAAGAAAGAAGATAAAGAAGAAAAAGCCGATCAAGAGCAACAAAAATCTCTTTTGGAGTTTTAGATATGAAAGACAAAAAGAAAGAAATCCTCAAAAAACATGGATACGCTCTGACCGGTGAAGAGAGCGGTGTTAAGTTGTGTCAATGGGTAGGAGAGAAATTGATACATGGAGGCAGCTGCTACAAAGAAGATTTTTACGGTATAAACTGCCACCGCTGTTTGCAGATGTCCCCGGTGATAGATTTTTGTAACCAATCATGTCTTTTCTGTTGGAGATATCAAGATCATCGCAAGAAGGAAGATGTGAATTTTGACGATCCAGAAACCATCGTAGAGAAAAGTCTAGAAGCTCAGAAAAAGCTTGTTAGCGGGTTTGGAGGAGACGAAAGATGCTCCAAAGAGATGTGGGAAGAGTCGAAAGAACCGAATCAGGTCGCTATCAGTCTGGCGGGTGAACCAACATTGTATCCCCACTTGGACGAACTCATCAAGGAGTATGAAAAAAGAGGATTGACCACATTTTTAGTGACGAACGGTACCAATCCTGCGGCGTTAGAAAAACTTGAAGAACTCGACACACTTCCTTCGCAGCTTTATATCACTCTTGCTGCACCTAATGAAAAGATCTTTGAAAAACTCTGTGTCCCAGATTCCGATAAGCTCTGGAGCAAACTCATGGATAGTTTAAAAATCATGCAGTCTCTAGAAACTAGAACTGTCGTTAGACACACTCTTGTCGACGAGTGGAATATTGGATGGGAATCTGAATATTCAAAGCTGTTGAAGAAAGCCAATCCTGATTTTATTGAGGCTAAGGGTTACGTCTTCGTCGGTGACTCTAGGACCAGGATGTCATTGGATAACATGCCTTCTCATGAAACCGTCAAAGGTTTCGCTAAAAAGATAAGTGAATTGACCGGGTATGATTTACTACAGGAAAAAGAGAGAAGTCGGGTCGTCCTTTTGGGTAAAGAGAATGTAGAGCAAAAGTTAAAATGATTTCTGGTCTGGATAGAAAGCGGTTTTGAATATCAAAATCTCAGATGTTTTAAGTTAAAAAAATCACTTACCTGATAACTCATAAGCCAATAAACTCTCGAACCGAAACTTCTTTTCATTCTTATCTAATAATTCAAATTCTCGATCGAGAATAGAGTTTATCCTATCTAGCTCAGCTTTATCCGAAAAGCAGAGATAAACTCGTCCATCCTCATTCAAAAAGTCCTTAACATTTCGTAAGAACTCTATTATCACTTCATCACCTTTTCGACCTCCATCCCATCTGTCATCCTTTTCTATTTTTGGATCTCTAGGTAGGTAAGGAGGATTGAAAATGATTATGTCCCATCCTTTCTTCTCAACATTAGAAAACAGATCGCTTTTTTTAACCCGTATACCCAAATCGTTTATTTGAGAATTATTCTTAGTATTCTTGACCGCCCTTTCATTTTTATCCACTGAAAGTACTTCGCACCCCTTCTTCGCGCAATGCAGCGATATTATTCCGGATCCGCAGCCTAATTCCAATATCTCTTCCGATCCCTCTACCTCGATCAGATCTATGAGAAGATATGTATCTTCGGATGGTTTATAAACCCCATCTAAAAGTTCGATCTCTATCTCTTTATTCACTTTCACTCTTTAATTCCTCGTCTAAAATCTTCTTATATTCTCTCAAGTGCAAGGCCGTTCTTTCCAAGTTGTCGGTCTCTAAACTCTTTTTAGCTTTAGCTATATTTCCAACAACGAGAGCTTTCTTCTGGTCAGGGATTTTTTCTAAAATCTCATCTATATTCTTTAAATCCTCATCTAAAATCTCACTCAGTTCTTCTTCGAGTATGTCCCTTATATCTATGAAGATATCTTTTACCCTTCTCCTCTCTTTATCCTTATCTAAATCCTTCTCTCTAGATTTTTCTAAGAGATCTTCTATCTCCTCTGTATCGATTATGCCCTCGATATCTTCTTTGATTTCCAACAAATTATATAGTCTCTTTTCCAGGATATCATCTTTATCAGATATAGACTTGATAAATTCGGATAATTCGGCTAGAAGGCTCAGGGCTTCTTCATAATCTTTGAGTTTCCACCTGTTTTGGCTTTCTACCCTCATTCCTTTCGCTCTATTTATACTGCCCTTATCGTCCAACTCCTTGATCTGTGAATCCATCGACTCCAATCTAGCTTCGATCTTTTCATTAAGTTGTTCAAGCAGGTTGTTCTTTCCTTGGGTCAATATTTCGCCCGCCTCTTTGTACTCCATATCCTTTATCTTGACTATAGCGTTCTTTAGATACTCCTTGTCGAACTTTATCTCCATACCGCTCTTTTCTATCAAATTTTTAAACTCTTTAACGTTCTTCACTTTTTCTTTGATGTGTTTCGCTTCGTTTATTATCTCTTCATCTTTTTCTGGAGATGGGGGATAGCTTTTTTCTTCATCTAAAGCTTCATCTAAATCCTTCCCTAAACGATCGAGATAATTTCGGGTTAGTTCGATTTCTCCAATATTTGTCAATTCCATATACAGTTCTATCTCTTTAACGCATCTATCTTCATCGGTCAAGTCCTTTTCTTTGAGTTCCTCTATTTTTCCCTCGAGCTCTTCTCTAAGTTCAGAGAGATCAAGGATGTCTTCAGCAGTTTCCAACATCTTTTCCGACATCTCTAGACTCTTCTGAAGCTCGCCTTTCTTTTTAGCTTGTACAGATCTCTTGAGCATCTGCTTGACGGCGCTTATATCAAAATCGACCTTTCTCAAGTCCGCAAGTTTCTCTCTCGCTCTGTTGAGTTTTTCCTCCACATCCTCCTCTAAAATGGATTCTTCTTTTTTAGATTCTATTTCTTTGACTAATTTTTCTTTGAGGTCCTCAGTTTTCTCAATAGATTCTTCGAAATCACCTTCTTCAAAGCTAGCCTCAAGCTTCGTCAGTTCTTCCCTATACTCTTCCATTTCTATGGAGCTCTCATAGTCGTCAATTTTTTCTTGGACTTCGGATACAACGGAGCGAAATTCTTTTAAATACTCTCCTCTCTCTTGAAGCTTTTCCAATCTGTCAAGTGCCTCTTCTTCTTCAACCTCTCCATCTTCGAGTTCCCGTTTTATCTCTTCAAAATCTTCTTTAAATTCCTCAAAATCCAAATCTTGCTCCCGGGCTTTGGCGATCTGTTCTTCTATACCCTCTTTAATCTCTGAAATCTCTTCTTCCCTAGTTTTTACCGTCTCATCGATCCTTTTTTCTAATTTTTCCAGCACAGAACTGAAGACTTTTTCCGCTTTTTCATAATTGCCTTCTCTGCAGTATTCTTTTCCTTCTTCATATCCTTCGTCAAGTTCTCCTAAAAATTCATCTTCTTGTGGGTCTATACCTTCCAATCCCATGCTCATCGTTTCTATCTGATCTATCATCTCTGATATCTTGCTCAGTTCGTCTTCATTTTCTAAGAGATTGCTGATCAACGAGGAGGCTTCTTTAAGGTTATTTTTATCTAGGGCTTCTTCTGCTTCAGAAATGGTTTGATCCACACCTATAATATCTCTTACATCTTCCGAGAGATCTTCTATAAAATCTTCGACCTTTGTGATCTTGTCTTGTAGTTCTCCAAGCAAAAATTCTCTTTTTTCCTGTTTTTTCTTCTCAAATTCCAGAGCGTAAGGAAGTTCTTTCGCTAATTTTTCAGCAGTTGAATAGTTCTCTTCCTGAGCGAGCTCATTTATCTTTTCGATATCTTCATCAACTTTTTCTTTAACTTCGTCGTATTCGATCCCCTCCAAACTATCTTTAACGTCTGATATATTTTGATTCATCGTAGATATCATTTCACTCTTTTGGATCACTTCTAAAGCTTTTTCTAAGGCGCCCTCATTATTTCCTTCCAATCTATTCTCGGTAGCTTTGTCCAATAAGGTTGTCAATGAAGAGAGGTCAAGACCACTCTTATCTATATCTTCTAGTTTTTCTCTCGCTTGTGAGATCTTCTCATGAGCTTTTCGTTCAGTCTCATCTCTTTCCTCTAATTCGTTTATTTCTTGAGCCGAGGTTACACTTTCTCTTTCTATCCTGTGTTTTATATTCTCCGGCAGACCCTGTATATCGAATGCCAGTTTGTAAGCTTTGGACGCTTCCTTGTTTTTGCCAACTTTGAGTGAAGCCTTAGCTTTTGAATTCCAAATGTGATTGAAGAAGGGATCTAGCTCTATCACTCTATCATATGATTTCAGAGCTTCACGGTGAGCACCCATGCTTTCAACGATAGCACCCCTCATATACCACGCTTCAGCATCTTCATTACCATCCCACAATTTTTCTTCCACTTCTGCTAGAGTCTTTTTAGGATCCTCTACTAGGCCGTGTTCGGGTAATATGACGCCTCCTCTGATCTCTAATTTATTGTCACACTCCGGACATTCATCCATATCTACGCCTACTGTGTTGTCACAAGTAGGACATTTTAATTCATGTGTTATCGATTCTTCACTCTCTTCGGCTTTCTCTTCTTGAGCTCCTTTGATTATTTTCTCTGCTTTTTTCTCACCTATATGAGGTATAGATTTCAAATCCTCTATGTTTGCGGATTTTAATTTTGAAATAGAATCGTAACCGGACTCCAAGAGAACTCGGGCCGTCAATCTCCCAATAGAAGGGATCTGAATAAGATTTTCGAGATCTTCTTCACGAGAAGATTCCTTATCTTTTGCCATAATTACCCCTCTTATCAAGCTTGAATATCATAATTTATCAATGAATGTATAAACTCATTAATAACTCTTTGTGAAAAATAATAAATTTTCAAGACGTCCAAGGAAAATTTTTTCCGTAGTCAATCCCAAAATCTTTTAGTTCTAGCGTATTGGATCTCTGCGTCTATTATATCTTTTAAGAAGTCTTCTTCGTCGCGATGTCTCCTAGAGAGTATCCTACCAGCTTTTTGATGGCCGACTCCTCTCGCCGCTAGGGCCATCACCGCTCTTTTCTTATGCACTCTCGCTAGCTCGGCCAATTTATAGTATTCTTTCAACTGCTTTTTTTCTTCGTCATCGAGCTTTTTATTTTCTTTATCAACTATGTCCTCTTCGTGATAGGGTCTGAGCGGAGCGACCATAGCGGATCCACAGCTGGGACATTTTGGTTTACCGACATCTTTTACTCGTTTTCTTCTACGATTCCCGCACTTCAAACATTTCATTATCACTTTCTCGGACTCGAGTCTTTCTTTTAAGGAATCTAAAACCGCCTTGCTCACCCTATCCGGTGAAAGAAATTGTTTATGCTTCTCGAGACCGGCCTCCGCCATCGGAGATATACCTCTTGTAGTGACAACGTCTAATTTTCCGGATTCTATATCTTCCAAGACGGCTTTAGTTCCCCCGATATCCATATTATCTCTGAAAGTTTTCCTCACCGCTTCACGATAGAGAACGGTGTCTTCAAAAGTATCGATTATTTTATCCATGTTTATTTTACGCCAGTCAGCGTCTTTCTCAATAGCTCCGAATTTCTTTCCCACATGAAGAAATTTCCAGTTGAAAAAATTGGAGCTTCTAAGGCTCTTTTCTAACAATTCGGAAAGAGTTTCTGGATCGGTCTCCTTTAAAACATCCTCTATTATCTCTATATCGATCCTTCTAGGTAGGTTCATCATGATCCTGTAGGGATCAGTCTGTAAGGCTATACTCTCTCCAAGCCTTGCGGATAGCATCGATGCAAATAGATGTCCCAAGGTCTCATTGATCTTTGTTCCGAAGCACGCGTTCACTACCGCGGTCTCGCCTTCCATCTCGATAACGAGGTTAGTATCGGTAGGCATCTCATGATCTTTCTGATCGCTGACGTGTTCTTTGAACGCTTCTACTGCTTCTTCACTTACGGGGTAGTCTTCTTCTAATTTTTCTCCCGCATTTTTTCTCAACTTTCCCACTTCTTGTGTCACTTCATACGGAACAGGTATATCCTCGCCGGTCCAATCAGGTATCTTACCTATATTCCCCACTTGATTCACCAACACCTCTTCCTCTTCAAGATCGACGATCCTCCACGCTTTACCTTGAAGTGTGATCACTTCGCCTTCCTCGATATTGCTGGCTACGAAGCTTTCGTCCAAAGTTCCGATAACTGAGTCACTAGAGATATCTCTAAGCAGGTACGTCTTTTCATCAGGTATCATCGAAATATTATCGTAAAAATAATTGAGAGAGGCTCTTCTTTTACCGATCTTATCCTCTTCCTTCCAGATGACCTTTATCTCCGCGAGCTGCTCTAAAAGCTCATCGTAGGTATCTTTTTCCAAAGACCTGAAAGGATATGCTTTTTTCACTACTCTGAAGAACTTATTCGGATCTATCTCCTTTTCCGTATGGACCGTGCTGATCAATTGATTAGCGAGTACGCTCAGTGGTTTTTCGGGTATCTCTGTCTGCTCGAGATCTCTGTTTATCCCCTTTTTCGATATTACCGCCGCTTCAAGTACGTCATCATCGGTCGTAGTGATAATCCTACCTTTAGAAGTCTCATCGATCTTATGGCCGGATCTTCCGATCCTCTGTATCAGCCTAGTTACCTGTCTAGGAGATTGATATTGTAATACCAAGTCGGTTTTCCCGACATCTATACCCAGTTCCATAGAGGAAGTGCATATCAAACCCTTCAATGTTCCGTTTTTGAACTGAGATTCCATCTCAATCCTAGCATCCTTAGATAGCGATCCATGATGAACCCCTATAGGAAAATCGTCTTCAAAAGATCCGTTTTCCTTCCACAGCGTGTAAGACGAGGAAAGGGATTCAGCCGAATCCCTTGTATTTACGAAGAACAAAGTAGAATTATGATCTTCTATCAGTTCTTTACAGAGTCTTAGAGATGCGGCCTTTTCTTCGTCGCATCTCATCAATTCTGATAATTCTTTATCGATCTCTTCATCTTTTACCGGCTTTTCGACTTTCACATCTAGATCCCGTTTACCCTCTGTTTCGATGATGACTCCATCTCTATCCACGCCCACTAAAAAATCTTTTACCTCTTGAGGTGAACCTACGGTCGCTGAAAGACCGACTCTCTGAAAATTCCGCCGAGTTAATGCGACCAGTCTTTCTAGGGCTAGTGCCAGTTGACTTCCTCTTTCATCCTCTGCAAGCTCATTTAGCTCATCGATAACTACATGCTCAACGTTTTCAAGTCCCTTTCTCAACTTGCTCCCAGTGAACATTATCTGGAGTGTTTCCGGAGTGGTTATCAAAACGTCCGGAGGGTTATCGGATTGTCTTTTCCTTTCTTTTCGGCTCGTATCACCGTGTCTCACCCCTACGGTAAAATCCAATCGCTCTGAGAATTCTTTTATCCTTTTTATCATGTCTCTATTCAGAGCTTTTAAGGGAGTTATGTATAAGAGCGAAAAGCCAGAAGTGTCTTTAGAGAGGATATTATCCAAAATGGGTAGCAAAGCCGCTTCCGTTTTTCCTATACCAGTCGGAGCTATAACTAAGGTGTTCTTTTCTTCCAAAATCGGGGGTATCGCGTCCTCTTGAGGTTTAGTTTCCTCTTGAATACCTAAGTTGGTGAGCACCGAGAGGATCTCATCGGATAAAAGATCGAAAGCGCCCAATTTTTCTTTCACCTATTCTTTAGTTTTTGGGAGTGTTTGAAGTTCTCGGAGTCGGTTTCTCTCCTGGAGGCAGTGGAATGCTCTTGATCTCTAGAAGTGAAGCCAGCTTATCAAGAAGTTTTTCCTTTTTATCCCCAACCAAGGCATGTTCTAAGACTTCACCGAGATTATCTACAGGGACGATCTCTATCTTGTCTTCGTACTTCTTTTCTATCACTATATCTTTCTCGTTCATCTTGGGGATCAAAACCTTGTCCATCCCCACTTCGGCAGCGGCTTCTATTTTAGATGTGACTCCGCCTACTGGAAGGACCTGTCCTCTAACACTCAAAGATCCGGTCATAGCTACATTTTGATCTATAGGTATATTCTCTAATGCCGAGATCACAGCGGTCGCGATGGATATCGATGCTGAATCACCTTCAACACCTTCCTGTGCTCCTATGAACTGTATATGAACATCGTATTTTGAGATGTTTTCACCGGTATACTTTTTGATCAACGCTGATACGTTCTGAACCGCCTCAGTAGCTATCTCACCGAGTCTACCCGTTGCGATAACTTCCCCGTCTTCCTTTGAATGAGCAGGGGTTACTTCTGCAGCTATAGGTAGTACGACCCCAGAATATTCGGACATACCTTCCTGATCATCTCCCATTGCCGCGAGACCATTTACTACTCCGGTGACATCGCCTTCGGTTCTGTACATGCTGTATTCTTTTTTCTTCTGTATGTACTTATCAGCGACCTGCTGCTCCAAAGATTTAGCGGTTACCTTAGCATCAACCACGTCTTCTGCTGTAGTCATATCATGTGCTCTTTCCACTGCAAGGTCTCCAGCTACTCTTACAAGGCCACCAAGTTCTCTCAAACGTAAGGTCAATTCTCCACGTTTGTTAGCCCTTCTCTGGGCCTCTCTAATCATCTCTTCTATAGCGTCTTTTGTGAAATGAGGGATCTTTTTATCGTCTTTCTCTATCTCTTGAGCTATAAACCTGATCAATTTCTTACGATTTTTCTCGGTATCATCCATGGTGTCGTTAACATAAACTTCGTAACCATAGCCTCTAATTCTGGAGCGAAGTGCTGGATGCATCCCTCCGTGCTGTACTCCTCTTTCATCTTTCTGGCCGTATATCGAATCTAAGTTACCGGCGGCTACAAGTATAAAGTTGGTCGGGACAGGTTCAGTTTTTACCATAGCCCCACTACTTCTCTCGCTTTGACCTGTGATCTGGAACTCTCTTTCTTGCATCGCTGTCAATAAGCTGTGTTGAGAGTCTAGACCTAGCATGTTCATCTCATCGATGAACAGTACTCCGTTATGTGCCTCGTGGATAGCACCTACTTCCACCCTTTGATGAGGAGGTGTTTCTAGACCACCACTCTGAAAAGGATCGTGTTTTACGTCACCGAGCAGGGCGCCTGATTGAGCTCCTGTAGCATCTATAAAGGGCGGTCTCTTTTCTGTATCGTGGCTTTTCAATAGCTTCGGGGTTTGACCATCACTATCTCCGCCTACACCACCTGGATTGGCCCGCATAGCTATCATCAGCATCGCAGCGGCCAAAATCCCGAAAAACATTATGATGAAATTTTCTTGCCAAATAGATATCGCTATCGCCGATCCCACGATGAGAGCAAGAATTATCAACATGCCCCTGTTCTTTTGTTTTTCTTTTTTCCGGGCTTTTTCTTTATGGGCGCCGACTATCTCTTCTCCCTTCCCCGCGGGAACGGTTCTAATTTTAGGATTATTTTCATCTTTCTCATTCGGAAAACATAATATATCTTCTAATTTCTGCTTAGGGAGGAAATCAGTCATAGCTTTCGCTATCATAGATTTACCCGTTCCTGGTGGACCTATCAGCATCACATGCCTATGCTGCTTTGCAGCCTTCTTCGCGACACTGACAGCCTCGTCCTGTCCTATCACTTGATCAGCTAAAAGTTCTGGTACTTCAACGTCCTCCGTACTGTTAATGTTTGTCTCCTCCATCCATTTTTCCAGAGGGGGTGCTTCAGAATATACTTTAGTTTCGTTTTTAGATGTTTTATCCATTTTTTCATTTTCGACTGAGGAATCGTTCATCAATTACACCAGCAACAAATTGCTATTCTCTCATCAGGTAGTGGGCTTATTAAAGTTTTTCACTTGTTTTCTTCTAGTCTCTAAGAAAAAATTTATTACTTTTGTTAAGGCAGAAAACCCTGCGGCTCTGCCGCAGGGATGAATGCCACTTTCACTCAGCCCTCTGATGAACACTTAAATACCTGGGGCTGTATGTGTTAGGTAGTGGTTCCAAGCACGGGCCTGCAGAAAGTTTGAGAAGACCGCTTTTGCAGGCAGGGGCCGATCATGAATTGACATGGTGTTGTGGCGCGGCCCCCTGAGCTGGAAGCGACGACCCGACCTCTGTGTTTGGGTAAAACAAAAGTCGGCGAGCGGAATGCAATTTCCGGGCTTGTGCAAGGAGTCAGTGGCTCCGTAGGAAGCCTCGTCCTTTCAGGGCGAAGGAGGACGTCACTACTTTTCCAACCATATTTAGATTTGAAAGAAGAGGTGTGAGAAAAGATGAAAACAATAACAGCTGAAGAATTGAAAGAAAAGAAAAAATCTGATCAAAATTTTACTCTATTGTTTGTTCTTTCAGAAGATAAATTTAAAGAAGGCCATATCCCGGGTTCGATCAATATTCCTTTGGGCGATATCGGAAAAAGGAAACATGAGCTTGATATGGACGAAATGATTGTCGTTTACTGTGAGAGCTACGACTGTAAGGCCAGTCCAAAGGCAGGCGAAAAGCTCGAAAAATTTGGCTTCAAAAATATTTACGATTTCGAAGGTGGGATGAAAGAATGGAGAGAGAAAGGCTATCCCATAGAATCCTCTAAATAGCTTCGAAGAAAGGCTCTTACCAAAAGTTTATTTATTTTCCTTCATTTTCCCAGTTGGGTGTGATTATGCCGGAATGTCACGATATGGAAAAGGGACAGATATATACTTGCGAAGAGTGCGGTTTCGAGATGAAGGTAGTCAGCGAATGTGATGAATGCTGTGAAGGGGAAGAAGAGGGAACTTGCGCTACCTGTAAGTTCAGATGCTGTGGAGAGGAACTATCTCTTAAAAGATAGCTTCCAAGCTAAAAATATTATTTAACTAATCTATTTTAATAACTTTTTTAATTTTTATAGGTCAAATCTCTGGGGAGGAGCGTGTAGAACTTGATTTTTTATCCAGCTTAGGAGTCCAAACGAACTGAAAGATATCGTCATATTCTCTGATGACATCTGAAATCAGCGGTTTCGAGAACCAAACCTTATCCCTTGAACTTCTCTTTTTTTGATATCCGACCATTCCTTTGAGGACTTTGCCTTCAATTTTCTTCTTTACGAAACACTGATTTAGAGAAGGATCGTTGTAGATCATTATCGGGAGCTTTAATTCATCTTTTTTATGTATAGGAACCTTTTCGTCAACTTCTTTCAAGTGTTCTTTTTTAAAATAATGATGTTCTCCGTTTCTTTTCCTCACCGAAGGCTCTTTTTCGTTCATCAATTGTTTTAAACTTTTTTTCTGTGAAACCATTCCTGTGTTCAAATCTTTCAGTTGAGAGGTTATCAATTTCCTAAATCTGTTATCTTCCATCAAGTTAGACAGATTTGACGTATTATTTAAATCTCAGCAAAATAGGATTCTATTTAGCTTTTTCGAAGGTAACTTCAAAATGAGCTCCACCAAGTTCAGAATCTTTGACATTTACTGTAGCTTCATAGTTATTCGCTAGTTCCTCAACCATATACATCCCCAATCCCGATCCAGCACTTTTACCTTTTTTGTAGCCTTTTCCGAATATCGATTCTTTGTCTTCATCTGGTATTCCCTTACCATCATCTTCTATCGAAACGATACATTTGTATTGTGTTTTCTCACCCGTCACTCTAATCAGGCTCCCGTTAGAATGCTTTATAGAGTTCTCTATGATATTTGAAAACAATTCTACTATTAGAGGGCCAGCTTTTACTTCACACCCTATTTTCTCATGCTTTATTTCTATACCGTGTGTTGAAGCGGAAGAAATGTTCTCATCTATCGAAGATTCTAAGGCATCATCTATCTCAACAGCTTCTATTTTTTCTTCACCCATTTCCTTCATAGTTCTTATCTTTTCTATCAAATTTAAACTGCTCTCTATTTCTCCACTAGCCATCTCGAGATATTCATCGATCTCTTCATCGAGTTCAAAATCATCAATCAAGCTAAGATATCCTTGGATAACATTGATTTTGTTTCTTACGTCGTGCCGCAGCAGTGAATGTAAAAATTCAGATTTATTTCGAATCTCTACTCTTTTTAAAGCTTCGGCGGCATGATTTGCGAGAAGTTCTACTACCTGGACATCTTCTTTCTTGAAAGCATTTTTCTCTTTCGAAGCCGATTGAAAGACGGCTTCATCACCGATCGGCACGGTTATACCAGAGTCGTACTGACTGCAGGAAGGATTGGTAAATTCATTGCTATCCATATCATTTATCAAAAAAGATCTATCATTTAGATAAGCTCTCCCGGCTATACTGTCGTACAATGGTACGGGATCTTTTCCTTTTTCAGGAAAGTTTGAGGAGCAATTTCTGACCACCATCTTATCGTCTTCAGGCACTTCTATCTCCGATATATCTAAATCAAATATATCCTCAGCCGCACGCAGGGTCATTTTATAAATTTCATCCTTATCCCTACAAGTTTCAAGTTCCGAGGCTATTTCATGTAACTTTTCGATCTTTTTTCTGCTTTGTCTGTATTTTTCTTTGATCTTTTCTTTCCGCTTTAACTCGCCATTTAGTTTATCGTTAATATCCTTCAACTTACCGACCACGAGGGCCAAAACGAAAATTACCGTAGACCCGCCTATGAAAGCAAAACCTGAAATCGGTTGATAACTTCTATCTACATAAAGAATTAAAAAATGGAAAAATAAGATCGCTACTACTGGAACCAAAGTATATTTTGATCCCAACCAAGCGCTCGTCATCACCACAGGTATAACGGAGAGAAGAAAAACAGAATACCCAAGAACGTGAGAATATAAGCCGATAAAAATACCATACAAGATCCAGGAGATTAAGGCCATCTTCCCTAATCTACTGATATTTTTCACCAATCTCACTTAGCAAGTAAAAGAAATGGAGCAATTATATATAGATTTTCCCTTCTTTTGAAATTGGCTTTAAAGGAGTCCTTCTTTTAATACTCTCTGTGTTTATTGATTAGTCTCCCTGACAAAGGCGAATTCTATCTCTTTATCATCTTTTTTTACATAATTGCTGGTTATTTGAACCGAAAAAATAGTACCGTCCTTTTTCTGCTGTTCAGTTTCAAATGTGATCGATCCTTTCTCCTTTATCTCTTGCCAAGTTTCCTCCCTTTTTTCTTCCTCAAAATGAGGATCGATATCGGAGATAGACAATTCCAGTATTTCTTCTTCATCATACCCTAGATTCTCCCTCACGAACTTATTAGCATATAGGATATCTCCTTCCGGTGATATCCAGTATATTCCACTTTTAGCTTCTTCTATGGTCTTCTTCGTGAGTTCTAATCTCTTTTTTTCTCTATGTTTTTTTATCTCATTTATTATTTCATCCGCTAGTAGACTGTATTGACTCATAGACTCATCGCTTTTCTGCTGATATATACTGGGTTCCTCGTTCTTCCATATATACTTGTTCGCTCCTAAATTCAGTGCATTCATAGCAACTTCTTCCCACCCTTTACCTGTAAATAACAAGAAAGGAATATCATTTTCCTTTTCCTCTCTCAAAGTTTTTAAAAACTCGATCCCATCTTCGTCGGGCATCCGGTAGTCCGAAACGACGGCATCGATAGATTTCTCATCTATAATTTTCAAAGCTTTTTCGACCGTGGTAGCGCTTTCTATAATAAAACGATCATCCTCTTTTTTGAGAAATATCTCTGCCTGTTCTAAAAAATCAGGTTCATCATCAACTAATACGACATTCATCTCATCAATTTTCATTCTTATCTTCCTACCACGTTGATATCCCCTTTAAAAATATAAATAATTTTGGTCTATAATCTAATCAGATCAAATTCAAAGGAAAGATCCAAAAGAATCTTAGTTTATTCTATTCAAGACAACTTTAGATCTTTGAATCGTGAAAATCATTTTTTCAATTCCCCTTCATAGGGATGAAAAGTTCCCTTTTTCATACCGTCTTCCTTTTTACCGCTTTCGAAAGGATATTTCCCTTTAAAGCAGAGTTCACCATTTTGAGACCGGGATTTGTATAACTTGAAGGTCTCGCCGTAAGTTTCTCCCGGCAAAAGTCTAAAACCTTTTCCTCCACTCCTTTCTTTTTCTTTACTGACCAATTTACATATTATTTCTCTCTTATCGAGACCACAGGCTATCACTTTAGCGAACACGTATTGATCTGGTCGGACTCCCCATCCGTAGTATAGTAAGTCAAGATCACCAAAATCATCACTTCTGTTTTTTTCTTTCTTTTTTTCCTTTTTGTCTTCTTTTAATTTTTTTTGTACCTCGTCTAGATCTATCATTTTTCCCTACCACTGTAATTACGCTCATCTTAACATTATAATCAGTGGTATATAATATTTAACCAAAATGGAGTAGAACACTTTGAGATACCTTTAAATCAAGCAGGAGAATCATTTCTCTATCTCTAAATACTCGGGTGGTATCGACTCTGAGAGATAGAGATCCCCTCTTTCATAAAAGTCAACACCGTCTTCCCAGGCTTCTAGTGAATCAATCTTCAATATGCTAGGATCTGGATGATGTCTCTTCCCAACCGATCTAGCTTCCTCCTTTGTTCTTGAAAGATGTACGTACTGTCTTCCCATCGGCTTGAGACTTTCTTCAAAAATCGAAGATATTGAATTTGGAGAGGTTCCGTGATACAGCGTTTCGGGAGGTTTTGTTTCTTTTTCGATATTTACATCGATAGAATGACCGTAGAGAGCACGGATCTTACCATCTATCAATTCGAATCTTTTTTTCTCGCTGTTCTTGATGAGATACCTGATATCGTCTTTCGAGGCCCAAGAATGTTTTGTTCTCTCTAAAGCGTTTAGAACATCTTTTAAATCTGTGAAACCTCTCTCGTCTAAGGAAAGATCGGCCTCTTCTGGATGATGTCTCAAAACATAAGAAAGATACTTACTTAGATTTTTATATTTCGATGAGATGTCCGCCATTTGATTTCAATTACCGATCAATCAAGTGTTAAATTTTTTCTTCAAAAAAAACGCTAGGATGAACTGAGGGACATATGGGTTAATAATTACCTTACAGCAAATTTTTTATTAAAGAGCACGTTTAGCAAGGTGAAAGAGGCATTGTAAATCCATGAAAAACTATATTTCTAAAATGATCATGACGATTTTGATAGTCCTCATTGGATGGTTATTGATAAGTTATTATTTCATGCCGGGCCCGATAGCTATCATCGAAGCGGTATCGTTCTTGATAGCTTTCGTCGTGATATACGTGGTAGTTACTAAACTGATCGGATCGATAGAAAACAGCAATAACAAGGATTGAATATTATCCCTACCGCCCAGCAACTCTTCTTTCGATGTATTTTCGAAGTGATTTAATGTGACATCCTCCCCGCCATAAAGGACGGGGCTTCCAGCCGTTTGGTAAAGGTTAC
>CAZPCW010000048.1:0-18473 GCA_964585175.1 uncultured Thermoplasmata archaeon | reverse complement strand
GTGATTGTATTCGACTCTCTGAGCACGCTGCATCCAATAAACGACAAAATCTCCTTCTCCCACATCTTCTGAATTTGATCGTGAGATCCTTTCTTTTTGTATATCCTTCAGCTCATCTAACGCGTCCATATTGAAAGACTCCCAACAACGATAGAACGCATTCTAATCATATAATTCTTAGCTTTCGAGAATGAAGGGTTTAATATTTATACCTCATAACTATAGCTAATAATCCCAAAAGGTGTCGTTAATGTCCGAAAGTGTAGAAATACCCGACGATATCGACTCGATCGCGCTCAAATTTTTAGATCTTCAAGGAAAACCGAGAGAAATAAGGATCCCTCCGGATATGTTCGACGTGGTTAGAGAAGACGGGATCAGCTTCGATTCTTCTAACGTAGGTTTCACGGACATTTCCCAGAGTGATATGATCGCTATCCCCGAACCGTCGAGCATGAAGGTTTTGAATTACGATGAAGAGAAGGTCGCCGTTTTCTTATGCGAGATGAGGTGGCCCGACGGAACTCCGTTCGAGGGGGATCCTAGATATCTTCTCAGAAAAACCATGGAAGAACTTTCAGAAAAAAATTTAGAAGTGCATGTCAAACCAGAACTTGAATTTCATCTTTTGGATAAAGAAACGTATGAACCGATAGATACGGGCCAATATATCGACGGTAGAGATGGATACACCCATATGATAGGAGATATGGCGAAAGCGATGAAGGAGTACGGGTTCGAAGTTGAAAAGATACATCACGAAGTAGCTCCCGGTCAATATGAAATAGAGCCCTTACCTTACGATGATCCTCTAACAGCTGCAGATGAATTCGTGTTTATAAGAGAGATAGTGAAGAAAAAGGCATCCGAAAACGGAGCTTATGCCACTTTCATGCCAAAGCCGCTTGCCAAAGAGGCCGGGAACGGTCTACACGTTCACATGTCGCTTTTTGAAGATGGAGAATATATGTTCTCTCCGGAAGAGTTGAACGACAAAGCGGCAGGTTTCATGGGCGGACTTCTTGACCACGCCAAGGCGCTTTCCGCCGTGATCTCACCGACCATCAATTCTTACAAAAGGCTCGTCCCGGGTTACGAAGCGCCGGTTTACATCTCTTGGGGAGGAGAGAACCGGAGCGTTCTCGTTCGAATTCCAGCTTACGGCAGCTCCGAACAGGAGAAAGGCAGGATCGAATATCGTGCCGGAGACGCCTCTTCAAATATCTACCTGATGTTGAATTCTCTCATACAAGCCGGACTGGACGGTATGGAAAGGTCCCTTGAGCCTGATGAAGAGGTGACGGAAAATCTATTCGATAAAACTGAAGAGGAAATAAAGGACATGGGTATAGAATTCCTTCCTGCCAATTTAGACGAAGCTATCAAAGAGCTAGAAAAGGACGAAGTCGTGAAGGAATCGCTAGGTGAATCCTACAAGCACTACCGCAGGATAAAGAAAGAAGAGATACTCAAATTCGACAGGGAGATAACTGATTGGGAGCTCAAAAATTATCTCGATTATTGATACTTCCAGGTGGTCGAAGCGGTGCTGTAAAGATTTAACAATCCGATGATGAGAGCTCCTATCGCTATATTCAGGAATATGAGTGAAAAGTTCAAGTAAGTTCGGTAGAGCAAAAAGCCGCCTAGTCCTAAGAGTAAGATCATCACCGCTGATTTTATAGTCGTAGCCTTGGTGCCTTCAGATATCTGGTACAAACGTGGACTTACCAACTCTTCGTTCAGATCCGAAAATCCTTCCTCTAACTCTTCGACTATGTCAGACAGTTTTTTTAGGATATCCATACACTCCTCTTCATCGATATCCACGTTAAATGTGCTGAACATAACTAGACCCGGTTCAAATATTATCCCTCTGAAGTTTTCCTGATCATCCTCGATAAGGGAGTTTATCTTTCCAGCTACTTTTTTGGAAAACAAATCGTCGACCTTTTCTTCGTCCAACTTGCTCACGCCGTAGACTTCATACTTGTAATTGTTCAAACTGGGAACATCGAGATCGTACGTATCTTCAGGTGCACTCGACTCCGAGTCAGTGACGATGATATCATCTTCGATATCGATCTTAGATTCGACCGCAAAGACGGTTTTTGGCGGATTCTTTTTCACATTTCCTTTATCCGGGTGGATATAGGCTCTTTTACCACCGACTTTTCCGAAAAGGTTTGGCCAGGTGGATATCAGTCTCATACTGTCTTTTACCTCTAGATCCGTTTTCTCAGAGATATTTGAATACAGTTTCCAGATATCTTTACTGGTCCTGTGAGATACAATTTTCTTCAATAGATAAAATAAAACAATCACCATTATCGCGAAGCTGATAACTACATCCCAAAGGCTAATCGACATATATATCAAACCACATCTGTTGATATTGGATCTACAAACCTCTCAACTCGCATTCCAAGACACATATTTTCGAATGATTATCATATCCGAGTTATTTAAGTTGATTGTTCGATCGCTTTTTCAAGATCATTGATCAGATCTTCAGAGTTTTCTATACCCACTGAAAGTCTTAGTAGATCATCCGGAGTGCTCGTACCTTCTCCTTCGATCGAAGACCTATGTTCTATCAGACTTTCGACGCTCCCTAAACTGGTGGCTCTAGTAAATATATCCACGTTCGACGCTATCTCGAATGCGGTCTCTCTTCCACCTTTCACCTGGAAAGAAAGCATGCCTCCGAAATCGGACATCTGTTTTTTAGCCGTACGGTGACCTAGATGATCTTCCAATCCGGGATAGTTGACTTTCTTGATTTCATCTTGATCCTGCAGGAATTCAGCTATATCCTGAGCATTTTCCGAATGTTTCTTCATCCTTAGAGGTAGGGTCCGAGTGCCTCTGCTTATCAACCAGCAATTGAAAGGTGAAGGCGTCGATCCACCGTGTATCCCTATATCTCTGACTCTTTCGAAGAATTCGTCCTCCTCCTTACACACCACCGCACCTCCTACCGCGTCGCTGTGCCCGCCGAAATACTTAGTGGTCGAATGTACGACTAGGTCACAGCCCAAATTCAAAGGTTTTTGAAGGACCGGTGTAGGCCAGGTGTTGTCACAGACCGTCAATAAATCGTTTTCTGCAGCTGTATCCGCGATCTCTTCGATATCGGCTATCTTCAATAGAGGATTCGATGGGCTCTCTATCCATATCATCTCCGTATCTTCTCTAATTTGTCTTTTTACATTTTCAGGATCGGTAAGATCTACGTAACTCACCTCTAGACCCCACCTTTCCATGATATCGTTTATCTGTGTTTTTATGCCGTGATACATATCGTCCGGACATATCAGATGATCTCCCGGAGATAAAGCTTGAAATACCGCTAGGGAAGCCGCCGAACCGGAAGAGAACGCCGCTGCGGCTTCACCCTCCTCGAGTTCTGCTATACACTTTTCCAGCTTCTCTCTGTTGGGATTATCGTTTCTAGAATAGATATATCCTTTTGGATAACTGCCGTCTTCCGCTCTTTCGAAGGTGGTCGAAAGATTGATCGGGGGACTGAGTGCCCCGCTGGATTTATCTATATCTCTTCCCGAGTGAACCGAGATGGTTTCGATATCTCTTTCCTCTTCGTCGGACCTTTTTGTTTCTTTCATATCATCACCATTGCGTTGTTTGAAAGGCTTTAGTTAGGAGAGTTATCTGATATTAAAAAACCTTTCATCTTTTCTTGAAGCTTTATCGTTTTCTATCATCCAAGATTATCTTATAAATATATTTAAAACCCTATACTAATAAAATTTTTAATAGTTAGCCGTATATACCTACAAAAGGAGAGATGATTAATATGGAAATCGATATTGAAGAGTTGATTCCGGAAAAGGTAGGAGGTTACTGCGGCATTTTGATTCCTTTTTTAAGTTACGGGCTGATCATCATCTCGATCCTAATGCACGACTGGTTCAGTTTATCAGATAATGCTTTAAGTGCTCTGGGGGAACAAGGGGTATCTTACGGTGATCTATTCAATGGGGCTCTCATCATTTCAGGTATATTGGCTATAATATTCGTGATGGGGTTGTTGAGAAGAGCTGAATCACAGATTGGTAGAGTGGGTCTAGCTAGTTTAGCTTTGGGCTCTTTATTTTTGATTTTTACAGGTCTTTTCCCGAAGGGTACGCTCCCCCATGTGTATATGGCCTATCTCTTTTACTCCATATCGATTTTAGGAATCGCTCTGTACAGTCTAGATGAATTCATCTCGCTGGAATACGCCTGGGCCGTTTTTATCTGGTCGACTATCGGTTTTTCTCTGATATCTATAGGTCTAGTATCGATTATATCCCCTGACGGCGTTGCGATTTATGAAATAATCGGCTCGATACCACTAATTCAGTTCACTTTAGTGTACGGTACTAGACTCCTTACAGATTAGGTCTGACCACTCATAAAAAAGAAAAATCTGCCTGAAAGGTTTTCAGAAGTTCAAGTCTCCGGATTCGAGCTGTTTCTTCATCTGTCTCCTCATCTTCCTGTTCCCGGAGAAACCTTTGATAGCTTTCTTCGTCTTCTTGTAGTGAGAGAGCAGCCCTCTGATATCTTGAGGTTTCTTACCGCTCCCCATAGCTATTCTCTTGATACGTTCTCCTTTTATGATATTCGGATTCTCCATCTCCTCTTCGGTCATACTGTCCATTATTATCCTGAAGTCTTCCAGCTTGTCTTGCGTAGACATTATCTCTTCTTCAGAGATCGTGTTGGGCCCCATCGGAAGCATGTCTACGATCTTTTGGAGCGGTCCTACACCGGTCAGCATTTCCATCTGTTCGTACATATCTTTAAGATCGAAGTCACCGGCTAGCATCTTTTTGGCGGTTTCTTCCGCTTTATCTTCGTCCATCACCTGTTCGGCTTTCTCCAGCAGTTTCTCGATATCGCCCATGCCCAGAAGTCTTGAGGTATAACCTTTCGGATCGAATTTTTCCAGGTCCCTTATCCTTTCACCCGTACCGATGAACACCACCGGCGCGTCGGTTTCGGCTACAGCGCTAAGAGCGCCTCCACCTTTCGCTGAACCGTCCATCTTCGTTATGATGGTCTTGGTCACTCCTACCGCATCGTGAAACGCTTTAGCCTGTGGACCGGCCTGCTGTCCGACTGAGGAGTCTATAGTGAGGACCACTTCGTCCGGCTCGGCAACGTTTTTGATAAGTTTGATTTCCTTTATGAGTTCATCTTCGAGGGAGTGTCTTCCCGCTGTATCCACGATAACGACGTCATAGTCCTCGAACTTTTCCATACCTTCTCTGACTATCTTGGGCGCTTTCTCTTCATCTGGATCTCCATACACTGGCACTCCAGCGTCTTCAGCAACCTGTTCGAGTTGGTCATAAGCCGCCGGTCTGTGAGTATCGCCGGCTATCAAAGCGGTGTTCAAACCTCTTTTCTGAAAATAAGCGGCCAACTTACCACAGGTGGTGGTCTTACCCATGCCGTAAAGGCCGACCATCATTATGGTCTGGGGCTTAAGTTCGAGTTCGACACCGTCACCCAATATCTTGACGAACTCTTCATGGATTATCTGTATAACGTGTTCTCTAGCACTCATCCCTGAAGGCGGTTTCTCTTCTATTCCCCTTTCCTTTATCTTCTCTGTCAATTCGAGAGCCAACTGTACCTCTATGTCAGCCTCTATCATAGCCCTCTGTATTTCTTTGGAAACTTCCTTTATCAGATTTTTATCGACATGACTCGCGTTGGTGACTTTTTCAACTGCGTTCTGTAGACCGTCTTTTAAGTTTTCAAGGACCATAGGAGTATAGAATCCTTACGAAAGGTTATTAATATTTTTGGTCGCCGCCCGCCTAAATTGAGGAAAAATTAAGTAGTCCTCCGTCCATAGGTGATATAGGTCGATAGGATGTCAGAGGAAGATGAGAGAGAGGGAGAAGTAGAGGACGGAAGAACGACCTTTAATAAATTGAAAGGCATGAAAGTTTATGCTTGTGATGGCGAGGTCTTCGGTCATGTCAGCGATATCGAGATGAATAAAAGTACCCTGAATCCTACCAAACTTGTGATACATAAGGGATTTTTTGGAGAGTACCTTAGGATCAATCTGAAATATGTTGAAAAGATAACTCGCGACGCGATCCATCTTTGGATAAGCCCTATCAAAAATCTAGTTGGTAATAAAGTCCTTGACGGGAACGGAGAAGAGATCGGCGAGGTAAAAGAAGCGGAGAAGGGAAAAGATGGAGACCTTGAATATATAAGGATGGAAACTAAGGTCATAAGAACAAAGAATGAGGACGAAGAAGAGATCGAATCCTATACCGTTCCGATGTTATCTTTCGAAGATATGAGTGTAACTTTACCGACCCCTCCCATAGAAGGAGAAAGTATGCCCACCAGGATGGATATGAATAAAGAAGATATCTACATCGAAGCTGAAGATATCACCGATGTCGGGAAGGAATGCATAAAACTCAAAAAGAAAAAAGAGGAATATATCGGTTGAGATCGATTAACCTCTTCAAATGGAAGACCATAACGAACTAACCCTTTTATTCTGAAAATTAAGGAATTTATTAAAAAGATAAGAGGCGAGAATCGATGGATGAGATGAAAGCACTTGAATCGATAGTGGAAAAAGCAGATGAAAGATTTGAAGAGAAAGATACGGTTAGAGAACTGGCTATGAAGTCCGCTAGAGCGATAAGAAGGATATCGAAGAACGTTATACAGGACATCCAGAGAGGTGAAGAGATCGAAGATGGTCTCAAAGAGGCTCAAGAAGAGATAAACAAGATAAAGAGCATCATCGAAGATTATCCCGAACTGTACCACGCGGGTTTCCTGAGGAACGGTTTTCAGGAATTCGCCGAGGCTCATATCCTGCTCTCCTTATCTAGAGGAGAAAAGCCTAAAACACCGGAAAAACTCGATATCACAGCCTCCTCTTACGTTTTGGGTCTCGCCGACGTTGTCGGAGAACTGAGAAGGATGGTCCTTGATGAACTATCAGAGGGGAACGTAGAGAAGGCCAAGGAGCTTCACCAGAAGATGGAGTATATAAAGGACCTGATAATGGATTTCGAATATCCGAATGCGATACTTCCGATAAGGAACAAGCAGGATACCGCAAGAACACTGGTTGAAAAAACTAGAGGAGATATCGCCAGTTCGGCGAGAAACGAGAACCTGATGAGAAAGATAGATGATCTGATGGGTGAGTTGGATTAAAAATTTCTTTTCTATTTAAATCCATCAGATAAGACTATTTAAACTTGAAGGTTGACAAAATAATCTGAACAAAAAATTGATTATTGATTACGTTATTTGCATCGATAGGTGATCGAGATGGAGGAGAAGATAGGAGAGGTATTCAAGTATTTCAAAAAACCCAGTGTCGCGGCTCTAAAGATAGAGGAAGGGAATTTGAGCACAGGAGATAAGATTCGTTTCGAAGGTGAACATACAGATTTCGAACAGAAGGTAGAATCGATGGAGATAGACAGTGAAGAGGTCGAGGAAGTCGGTCCCGGAGATGAAGTCGGGATAAAAGTTGAGAAAAGAGTCCGATCGAATGACGAGATATTCAAAGTAGATTGAAAGATCGTCAAAAGAAAAATAGAAAGAAAAAGAGATCTGACTAGATAGAAGGAGTTTCTATTTTACCAGTTCGTCTTCCTCGTGTTTTTTCATTATCTTATCCGCTAGTTCTTCCAATTCCTCCATATTTTTCTCATCTGGATGACCTTTACTGATCACCGGTTCTAAGAACTCTCCGTTGAAGTTTTGAAGTGCGTCTTTTATCTGATCGGGCATCCTGCCGCCCCATCCGTAGGAACCGATTATAGAAGCGTATCTAGTTTTAGGTCTTAAGGCGTTCACCAAGTGGGTCGCATAGATCGCTTTCGGATGAGCTCCCACGAGAACGGTCGGCGTTCCGATAACTATCGTCGACGCATCGACCAGCGACATCGCTAATTGACCTAGATCGGTGGTAGTGAGATTGAAAGGTTTTACTTTTATGCCTTCTGCCACCAGATAATCAACGAAGTGTTCCACCATCTTATCGGTGCTGCCGTGCATAGAAACGTACGGCACTACGACTTCGCTCTTTGTTTCGTCTTTTATCCATTTCTTATAAGCGTCCAGTATGAAATCTGGATCGTCGTAGATCGGACCGTGGCTGGTTGCGATTATATCCACTTCCATATCGTCTATCTTATCCAGATGGCTCTTTATCGAGGAACGGAAAGGCATCATTATCTCCGCATAGTATCTCTTAGCGGCGAGATAGACTTTCCGCTTGTTTTGAACGAATAGGTTGCTTGTAGCCAGGTGGGAGCCGAAAAAGTCACAGCTGAAAAGTATATTGTCTTCCTTGAGATAGGTCACCAGAGTTTCGGGCCAGTGCACCCAAGGCATATCGATGAATTTTAGAGTTTTGTCTCCTAAAGAGAGTTCCTCTCCATCATCCATTACCTTGAAATTTTCTTCGTCTATATGGAGGTGATCCATGAGCATGTCCTTGCATTTTGAATTCGTTACCACTTGGGAACCGGGATATCTTTCTAGAATAGTAGGAATAGATCCCGAATGATCCTGTTCAGTATGGTGAGATATTATGTAATCGATGTCCTCCACACCAGCATTATCTAGATTCTCTAAAAGTCTAGATTCCTTCTCGGGGTCCACTGTATCTAAAAGAGCTGTTTTTTCCTCTCCTTTGATCAGATAAGCGTTATAACTGGTTCCGTCGGGAAGAGGTATCAGTTCGTCGAATAATTCCCTATCATAATGCGATGCCCCCACTTCGAAAATATTCTCCTTCATCTTTTTAACGGCCATATTATCACTCGGTTATATTCATGTATGAGGCTTATTTAATTATTTACCACGAATTTCCTAGAAATACGCTTTTAGAGGAAAAAAGAATCGAATCGTACGCCTGATAAGCATGGAAAAAGTATATAGAAGAAGCTTTCATATGCTTTCAAACAGAAAAGACCCCCGCCCCTTTTGGTGTTTAAATGATGGATATTTTACTTGTGGATGACGAGAAAGCTATACTGCAGCAGGCGAGAATTTTTTTACAGAAGGAAAATGATAGATTTGATGTGTTTACCGCTCCTTCGGTAGAACGGGCACTAGAGATGTATGAAGAAAATGATTACGACATCATCGTTTCGGATTACCAGATTCCCGGGAGAGACGGTTTGGATTTATTAAGAACGTTGAGAGAGGAAAAAAATGACGATATACCTTTCATAATTTTGACCGGGAAAGGAAGAGAAGAAGTGGCCGTTAAAGCTTTGAATTTGAACGCCGACAGGTACATCCAAAAAGGGACTGATCCCCAGTCGCAATACAGCGTGGTCGCCGAGGCTATTGTCCGTGAGGTAGAACACAAGAGAGCGCAGGACAAGATACAGAATCTGAATTCCCTTCTCAGGTCTGTAAGGGAAATAAATCAATTGATCGTCCAAGAAGACGAGCTTGAAACTTTGATGGGGCGAGCGGCCGAAAAACTTGTCGAGACTAGAAATTATTATAATGTTGAGATATCCGTTTTGGAAAGAGGAAGTGAGAAGATAAAAACGATAGCCTCTTCGGGGAAGTATCCTGAAAAGGAATGGATGATGACGAAAGATGGGGATGGACACGCGCCAAAATGTGTTAAAGAAGTCTTAAAAGATAGTTCTCCCGAGATCATAAAAAATCCAGAAAAATACTGCCGTGATTGCGACTACAGAAACGACGAGAACCCTCAAAAAACCCTTTTGGTTCCTATAATTCACCAATCGAATTTGACCGGGATATTGAGCGCTTGTTACAAGTCCGAAGGAAAAATATCTCAGGATGAGTTGGACTTGTTAAAGGAAGTAGGTGAAGACTTAGGATTAGCGAGAGAAAAGATAATCGTAGAGGAGAAATTGAGGGAAAGCAAAGAGAGATTCAAGAATCTAGCCGAAACCACTTCCGTAGCTATAATGATCTATCAGGGTGAATCTTGGGTATATGTTAACCCCGCTGCCGAAGATATCTGCGGTTACACCTCTGAAGAGTTAGAAGAGATGAAGTACTGGGAGTTCGTGGCGCCGGAACATAGGGAAATGATAAAAAGGCGTGGGGAAAAAAGACAGGACGAGGGTAACACAGAATCGGGTTATGAATTCAAGATAATAACAAAAAAAGGGGAAGAGAAGTGGGTCTATCTAGAGGGGAGCGATATAGAATACAAGGGAAAAAAAGCGGGTTTGATATCGGTCATCGATATCACTGAAAATAAGAAAAGAGAGGAAGAACTCAGAAAAAAAACGAAAAAATTGAAGAGAAACGAGGAAAAGATCAGAAAGCTTCATGAGGTCGCAAATGAGATGGAATCTGTAGTGAATGAAGAAGAGTTGTACGAGCTCACCATAAATGCTGCGAACCGTATACTAGATTTCCAAGTTTGCAGGTTGGATATAGTCGAGAACGAAGAGTTTGAAGTCAAATCTAGACTTGGAGGTATTCATAAAAGAGGCGACCGCCATCCGATCGAAGGTGTAGCCGGAAAGACGTACAGAAAAAACGAATCCTTTTTGATACACGATTTCTCAGAGGAAGGAAAAACCGATCTTAAAGGAGAATCTTATAAATCGGGGATGAGTATACCTGTAGGTGAACATGGTGTTTTCCAAGTATTGTCAGAGCAGAAAGGCTACTTTGACGAGAAAGATCTAGAATTGTCGGAGATACTCATACATCATACGAATCAAGTTTTGAAGAGGGTTAAAAGCGAAAATAGGATTCGTGAAAGTGAAAAAAAGTATCGCGAACTCACGGAAAAAGTAGACGATTTGATCGGAAAAATAGATGAAGAGGGAAGGATCACTTTCGCAAACAAAACTCACGAGGAAGTTTTAGGTTATAAACCAGAAAAACTGATCGGTGAAAGAGCTATAGAATACATCCATGAAGAAGATAGAGAACGAGTCCTCAAAGAACTCGGACATGCTTTGGAAGAGGAAGGAGAACAAAAAGGAAAAGTTGAAGCAAGATTTAGGACTAAAGAAGGCAATTATCGTTGGCTCGAAGTAAAGGGGAAAACGAGGGTTAATGAGAATAAAAAACTGGTGATAGGTAGAGATATCACCGAACGAAAGGAGAAAGAGAAAGAACTTAGGCAGAAGAAATATACCATCGATTCGTCACAAAATGCCATAGCTATAACCAATATGTCTTGGGAAGTCGAATATGTAAATCAAGCTATTTTGGATATGTGGGGTTACGACAAAAACGAAATATTGGGAGAAATACCTCATCATTTTTTCCATGATCCAGAACGGATCGAAAATGCTTTAGAAGAATTGATACGGGAAGGGGAGTGGCGAGGGGATTTATTAGCCGAAAAAAAAGACGGCACGCTTTTTGAAGTACATCTTTCCGCGAACCTGATCAAAAACGAAAAAGGAGAAACCACCGGAGTTTCAGCGTCCATGATCGATATATCTGAACAAAAAAATCTAAAAAGAAAATTAAGAGATAAAGAGGAAAAGATCAAAGGCCTCCATGATATAGCTACTAAACTACAAAACTTCCGGAATGAATCTGAAGTCTTTGAACTTGCCGTTGAAGGAGCTAAAAACACACTAGAGTTTTCCTTCAGTATCATCGCTCTGGAAGAAGATGAGATGGTTTACAAGTCCGAATCTATGGAAGAAAAGATCGCAGACCAGGAATTGATGGAAATCGTTTTTGATGAAAACGATTCAATAATCATCGACGATCTTGAAGAATCTAAGAGTTTTGAAGATGATGATTTCAGCTCTTGTCTGATCACACCGATCGGAGAAAAAGGAAGAATCGCAGCTTTTTCTAGGGATAGAGATTTTTTCGATGAAACTGACCTAGAGTTGACCGAATTGTTGGTTTCTCACTTAACTCAGGTACTGGAACAAATAGAGAGGGAGACTGAGTTAAAGACTAACAAGAGAAGAATACAGAAACTCCACGAGATCGGAGCTAAACTGGAAAGCTGTCAAGATAAAGATGAAATATATGATTTAACTATCCAAGCTGCTGAGGATATTTTAGATTTCGAAATTAGCGAAATCAGCGTCCCTAAAGAGGGATATATGATACCGGTCGCCACTTCTTCAGCTCATATTGAGGATTCACCGGAACCTCTGCCCATAGATGAAAGTATCGCCGGAAAAACCGCCCTGAAAAATGAATCTTTTTTAATACAAGATGTTGACAGTGTTGAAGAGGCAAAACCAACTTCAGATCAATACAATTCTGCTGTAAGCGTGCCTATAGGAGATCATGCCGTATTTCAAGCAGTATCCACTCAGAAAAACAATTTCGATGAAGAGGACTTAGAGCTGCTTGAGTTGCTGGTAAATCATACCGCCGAGGCTTTAGAAAGGACCGAGATGAGAGCTCGAGAAGAGTTTCTGCATTCTCTTCTCAGGCACGATGTTGGAAACAAAACACAGATAGCGAAAGGATACTTGGAACTGATGAAAAATAAATTTGAAGATGACGATTTCGTCCAAAAAACCATCAATGCTATAGACAAAACACAGGAGATAATCGACAAAATAAATCAGATAAGGAAAATTGATCGAAAAGAGGATCTAGGAAAGATAAATGTGAATAAAATTTTAGAAGATGTGCTTTCCGATTATGACTCCCAATTGGAAGACCATGGAATAGAAGTAGATGTTTCCGCTTCTGATTTTGTAGTAAAAGGGAACGTCTTGTTGGAAGAACTCTTGTCTAATTTGATCGAGAACTCGATAAGACACTCAGATTGCGATAAGATAAAGATCGATGTGAAAGAAGAAGGAAATGACTGTTACTGCGTGTTCGAAGACGACGGAAAAGGATTGAGTGAAGGTCAGAAAGATAAGATATTCGAGAGAGGATACAAAAAAGGAGACAAGGCGGGATCGGGCCTTGGTATGTTCCTGGTAAGAGAGATTGTTGAAAGTTTCAATGGCGGTATTTCAGTCAAGGATTCTGAAATGGGTGGAGTTCGTTTTGATATTAAATTGAAAAAAGCGGAAAGAGTTGATTAGAGAAAGAAACTGTAAACTAGATAGATCCCAGCCCCGACCAGTACGAATCCGGAGATTCGTTTAATAGGTCCTATCACTTTATTGAAATTCTTGACCACTCCTTCTCTGAAGAATACTGTGAAAAGGGAGAAAGATACCATCAGTACTATCATGGTTGCCAGATACAGAAGAAGAACGAGTATCGTTTGAAAAACCCCTTCTGAAAGCCAGGAAGCCAATAGGATGGCTGAAAAAACGGGAGCGGTACATCCCGCTGAAGCGGCTCCGTATCCTACTCCGTAGTAAAAAGGACTAGAGTTCTTTTCATCAGATTTATTTTTGAAGTTTAACTTATCGGAAAATACATTGTTGATGTTTGGAAGAAATGTCCTGATATCTTTATCTGCCAACACAAAAAAACCTAAAAAAGAAATAGCTATTCCGATGATCAATTGGAGATAAGGAATAAAATCTGAAAGCCATTGTCCTCCGACAACCAGCAAGGATCCGACAACTCCGAAGACCAAGACTATTCCTAAAGAGGCTTTGATACCCATCTTTGTTCCTTCGAAAGCTTTATTCTCGTTTTTTTCCTCGTCATTAGGCCTGACATAATAAGCTATATAGGAAGACAATAAAGGGAAGGAGCAGGGAGAGAAAAAGGATGAAATCCCTCCCACAACGGCTAACCCGTAAATTCCAAATTGTTGGAGTTCTTCCCTCTCGCTGGTTCCTCCGATCACTTTGTCCATCTCTTTTTTAAGTTCTTCTTCGCCGGCTACATCGGTTTTTTCGTAGGTCAGAAATCGTTCCGAGTCGATTATTACGATCTTAGGTACTAAAGAACCGCCGTATTCCTGAAATAGTTCCGCATCTCCCTGTCCAACTTTCCACGGAACTTCTCTCTCCTTTTTGAACTGTTTTAACTTTTCTATACTGCTTTCGCTTATATCTACACTTAAGAAGATAAAGTCGTCATTATATTCGGGATATAAATTTTTGAGATTTTCCTCAGCTTTCTTACATTCACTGCAGATAGGAGTCATGAATTCGATAACAATTGGTTTATCCTGTTCTGAGAGTGTGAAGTTTTCTCCATCCGAGGTATCTACGGTAAAGTCCGGAACCTTTTCAGCGGCTTTAGAATTGGGGGTGATAGATGAAATAATAATGATTAAGATGAGGAGAGAAACTAGGATCCATATTTTGTGAGCCCGTTCCAAGTGAATTTTCATCAGTTATACAAAACCATTAGATGTTATATAAGTTTAAGGAAAAGACTTGGGGGTTTAAACACCCCAGATCAAGAATGATTTATTCATCTGGATTTCCTTTGACTCTGTTCCAGACTAAAATAATTATTATGGCTGTGGATATCGATAAGATTATCTCTAGGAAAAGAAGACTTCTCCAGAACGGTGTTTCCTTTTCATCAGAATCACTCGAGGGATCTTCAGTAGCTGGTTCATTAGTTGAATCAGTAGATGAATAGACATTGTTCAATTTCTCAACAAGTTCTGACGAGCTCATGAATCCGGTCTGAGTCTCTATTTCCTCTCCATCGGAGTTTTCAAAAAACAGAGAGGGGACTCCACTAATCCCATACTGTTCGACTAGATCTGACCTATCTACAGCATTGACTTTTATAAAGATCACTTCGTCGGCCTTGTTTTGGACGTTTTCATCCATGAAAGTTTCCTCTTCCATCTTCTGGCAAAATCCACAAGTATCGGTCATGAAGTAGATGAATATCGGTTTTCCGCTCTTTTCTGCCTCTTCTTTTCCCTCTTCGAAAGAATACCAATCTATCGAATTCTCGGAAGCTTCTCGGTTAGAAGATCCTCTAGCGGGTAAAATCGCAGTTGAGGGAATGCTGAAAACGAGTATCAAAACCAAGATTATCGCCGCTCGATTTTGCATTACACCTACATAATCGATGCTGCCTAAAAAATATTTTCATAATAGCTACCATTTACCTAATGCTAGTAAATTTAGACCAGCTTGAGACCTACCGTGTAGAAAACGAGGAGAGTGATGACTCCTCTTGTTGCTCCAGCGAAAAAATTGATGATGGTGAACCATTCCCTGTCCATACCTTTGCCTTTTTCCTCTGGATTTAACAGGGAAAATAAGTAAAGCGAGACTGAATCGATCATTAACGGGATACTTAAGATTATAAAAAGTCCGTAATAACCATATCTTTTGACAAATTCTTCCGAATACTCGACCAACTTGTTTACAAAGTCAATATCTGTAGAGAATTTTTTCATCTTTTTTCTCGCGGTCACACCTATTTGGAAAACGACCAAAGCTCCGATAGCCTTCCCGAGCGCTAATATGAAAATGAGGATCGCGGGATGGATATGATAATTGAAAAGACCGATTTCAACAGGTATGGGGAGTACTACTGCCGCTAATATCACGTAAATTAAGAAGACTATAGAATAGAGGAGGGGATTCGTGGCTAAACTCGTCAGTATCCCTATTAAATCCATCAGGAGATTTGAACGATTGTGGGTTTTAAAGACTTTTTGATTTTTATTTGCTCTATTATTGTTATCTGTCTGAGTTATAAAAATAAAAAACATTTCAAAAACCGAAATCGAAATTGATTTGCAAAACCCTTATCGGATGAGATAATCGTATAGCAATTTATAAAGTGAATTGGCAGGATGATAACAAAACGATAAGATGAATGGAAAAACGGATTGTTGGAAACATGAGAGACATTATACGGATCTGAATAGTCTGTTTGAAGAGGTCGAGAGATTAAAGAAAGAATACGGGAAGGAAAATATAAAAGTCAATTCCTACAAAAATTCTGGAATCTATCACGGAGATATATATATCAAAAAAAGAAAAAAGGCTTAAGAGTTTCCGGATTCTTGATCTTTGAAATGACTCTATTTTTTATCTATTATCAACTTTCCCAGCACCAATACTACAGCTAAAGCAAGGCATCCAGCTACAAATAGTATCGCAATATCGAAACTGTAGATGCTTTTTGTCCACCCTATCACGGCGGATATAGGACTTCCCAGTAAGATGATGCCGGATCTGAAAACACCCAGTTTTGTCCCGGCGTTTTTAGAAACCCATCTGTCCATCAGGTAAGATGTTCTTATCGGATAGAAAGCTCCGGTCTGGGAGAATAGGAAGCTTATTATTCCAAGGGCGATGAGACCTTTTGTTATTGTCAAAAGATAGAGTGAAGTGGCTGCGGTGATAAGAATGAAGAGTATCAAAAACAGTTTATTCACTTTATCTGAGATATGTCCCAAGAGAGGTTTTAGAATGGTTCCACCTATGAGAACTATAGAAAATAGTATTCCGGCGATCTCTGGACTGAGACCTTTAGTTTTCTGGATGTAAGTGGGAAACCAGGAAAGCATACCTATCCATGCGAACGAAACTATCAGATTTATTATGAACATGAAGGAGGTCTCTTTTTCTCTCAAAGATCCTAGACCCGTCTTTAATTGAGAAAGACCGGATCTCTTCTTTGGTTCGTCTAAAGTTTCGTCGACGAAAGTATAAAATAGGTAACCTATAGCCAAGGCGACGATAGAATAGAGGAGGAAAATGTTCCTCCAGCCTATGATCAGTACCAGTATAGGAAGCCCCATGGGAGCTAAACCTGAAAGACCGCCGAAGGCCGATCTTATCCCTAAAGCTTTGCCTTTTTTCTCTTTATAAAGTTCAGAGAGCATGGTCAAACTCGGAGATGGGAAAAGGCCAGCTCCCATCCCCAGCAGCGAAAAAGTGACGATCATCATAACGTAGTTAATAGTGAATCCTATCATTATCGTAGCGGCTGCGAACGCCCCTATGGACAGCAGTATGATCTTTTTTCTGCCGAAGGAGTCAGAAAGAGCTCCGCCAGGGAACTGCATCGTTCCGTAAAGGAACCACAAAGCCGATAGAGCGACCCCGGCTTCTGCATCAGAGATACCTAGACTATTTTCTATATTCACCAAAAGTGTAGGTCCGGTCAATCGACCAATGAAGATGATCAACCAGGCTAGAGAAATGAAAGCTAGGGCTACCGTTTTCTGCTGTATTTTCTTCATCGTTTCGGTATATGCTGCGTTACTTAAAGGTTAGGGGTGGTTATAGATCTCGTTTTGTACATACTATAATTCATTAAAATGTGGTTCAGTCCTGCTTTTTCAAAACAAGATGCCAGAGAATAAGTATAGAAAGTCCAAAAACTATCACAAAAGAGCCGACGAAGCTTAAAGATACGCCTATACTGAATCTGTCGGCCAAAAGTGAGAAAAGCAAAACGCCTACTGCGGAGCCAAAAGTACCAACAGTTCCTCTCACACCCATCGCCACCCCTCTTTCCTTTTTTTCCGTTCCTTTTGCTATCAGATCCAAAACTATGGGGAAGTACATGCCGGCGGAGAGACCCCAAGTCATCGTTAGTATTAAAAGGAGATAGAACGATTCGGTCATCGAGATCAGCAGAATAGAAAGACCGGTCCCGAACATGCCGATAGTTAAAACTGTGACATCTTCGACTCGACTCAATATCTTTTTCACGGCCAACTTGATCAGGGTTGAATTTCCAGATCTCATAGATTGTAAAATGCCTATCTGGAAGCTGAGGATGCCCACGCTGCCAAAATAGAGCGGTACAAGTGAATAAGCCATGGAGAAGCTCATGAACATTATGAAAGAGACCCCGAAAGCTATGGCGACTCTTCCTCCTTTGAGCGAGATCTTGAACCCTTTCATATAAGCTCTAACTGTCTCTACGACGATCCTTTCGATCGAATGTCTTCCTTTTCGTTCTCTTTTTTCTTTCTGAGATGATTCGAAGGAATAGAAAAATAGCGAGAGGATTACCAGTAAAATCGATGTGAACGTAAAAGCTAAAAAGAGTTCATACATACCTAAATTTTCCTTGATATAGCCTCCCGCAGGTGGACCGACGAACCATCCTAAACCGACGAAGAATGAGTAGATCGAAAGTGACTGATCGTGGATAGTAACGTATGAGGGTATCGTCACCCAGGTTATGGAAAAACCCAATCCAAAGAACATCTGGGCTAGGAAAAGCAATTTTGGAATCGGATCCGATATTAGATATAAGGCCGAAGCGGAAACCATGGTTATTCCGCCGAAAAGAACGATACGGTGATAACCTATGACCTCGGAAAGAGAACCGATAGGTATCCTGAAGATAGTGTCGGTACCGTAGAAAACGAAGACGAGAACTCCTGTTAACCCCACGCTCATTCCTATCTCGCTACCGTATATAGGTATGTAAGGCATTATCATGCTTGAGCCGGCGGAGGAAACAAAGGCAAATAAAGTGAGCACCCAAAAGGTTTTCTTCATTTTCTAACACTCCTATTTGATAGGAAGACTTCGATCTTTGATATGATTTACTTTAGCGGCAGACTTTCTAAAAATTGGATCGATTAATAGATTGTGGTG
>CAZPCW010000047.1:0-18992 GCA_964585175.1 uncultured Thermoplasmata archaeon | reverse complement strand
GTGGCATTCCTCTCCTCCCTGAAGGAAGGAGCCTCCTGCCTGTTTTTAGGTGAATCTCAAAGATATTTTGAGGCGTGTTGAGGTCATCAAAGAAAATACAAAAGATTTGAATTATGAAGAGTTCAAGAACAGTGAATGGGACGTTAGTGCCGTAGTGAGAAATCTAGAGGTGATAGGAGAGGCAGTTGCTAATTTACCAGATGATTTTAAAAAAGAACATCCCGAAGTTGAATGGAGAGATATTAAAGGGTTCAGAAATATAGCCATACATCAGTATTGGAAGGTCGATAAAGAGATAGTTTGGGAGATAATCCAAGAAGAATTAGATCCTTTACAAAAAAAGATAAAGAAAATTTTAGAGAGTTAGTTTAGTACCATTCTTTTTAAGAACCTTCAAAAAGAATTCTAATCCATTTTCGATCCGATTCTAGAATGATAGATGTCGAGGACGGGGTGCTGTTGAGAAAAATATGAAATTTTTCTAAACCCTCACAAATTAAAGATTTGTTCATTAGGCGGAATACCTCATATTCATTCGTTTTCCAACAACTCGTTAAAAAAACAAGTTTTTTTAACTCGTAAACCCAAACCAAACTTGGCAAGGTTGATAAGAAGTTCACTTCTTTAGAACCACTGCTTTAAAGGATCATAATAATGAGTTTTGGGTGGGGAATTAACGCCAATTTGACCGTAAATGATGGTAAAATTATACAATCTAAGGTGCTTTTTCATTCGATGAATTTATGGATGAACTAGAAAAAAGTAAGATTAAACTCTACACTCTGCTGGAATCGATTCGATCGAAGTAGAGATAGATGAAGCGAAAAAGTACGTACGATGATAGTCCTAAATAATACATAAATAGGATTTAACCATACAATTTTATATCAGGTATATGTTCGAAATGTTTTTTATTGTCGGTCAGAACTTTAAGATCTAGATGTAGAGCGGTTGCAGCGATCATCAAATCAATATCTCCAGGTAATTTTCCTTTTTTCCTCAAATCATTTCTTATCTTACCGAATGTGTAAGCCATCTCTTCAGTGAATGAAACTACGGTTATATTTGCTAAAAAATTCTCAAGACCTCTAATTCTATCTTCTTTTTTCTCTGATCCTTCGATACCTTCAATTAGTTCACCAATTGATATAGAGGTTATATACAGATCTTCAGCCGATTGAAGAAAAGATACTTTTTCGTCAACACCCTTCAAATAGTCTACAGCCCAGTCGGTATCAATTAAATAAGCCATTAGAGATCAATCTTTTTTCTAGAACTTTTGTTTCTTGATTCTAGCATTTCCTTCTTGAAATTCTCCGAATCAAAGTCTTTCCAAGAACCAGCTGCTTTTAGAAACAGCGATTTATTCTTTTCATCATCATTTGTTTTTTTAAGCTCTTTTAACATCTTCTCATATTCCTTCCTTAGTTTTGTGCGACCCTTAGGACCCATAACAGTATTTTTACCTTGAATATTTCTTATATAATTTTCCCTAGGATAGTTGTCGATTCTACAATATTATTCAAATACACGTATAGTGGAGTCATAGTTCATAAATAGAGTAGAAGATTCAATATTTTATATTTAATTTTACTCTCATTTCGTTTTTCAGAACCTGTTATTGTCTGTTCTTCATACTCAAAAAAACTCTGATTGTAGCATTTATTAAGAAAATAGATGTCGGGGACGGGGTTTTAGTAGAGAAAACTCACTACGTTCGCTTTCCAACAACTTGTTAAAAAAGCAAGTTTTTAACTCGTGATTACGAACCAAACTTGGTGAGTGAGATAAGGAATTTATTCCTTTAGAACCTTCAGCTCAAACCCTTCACCCTCTAAAACAAAAGAGTGTCGGGGACGGGGTTTGAACCCGCGACCTCTAGATGTCCCAGGAACTTTGTTCCTGACATCGCAGGAAACCTGAGAGGTTTCCTGAGCGATTTCTCAGGTCTGCTTTTGCGGAACAGCGATTTTCCCTATGAGTCTAGCGCTCCGCCAAGCTGAGCTACCCCGACAAAAAATTTGATAGGTTATTCGTGCAGGGCTTCGTAGATCGTTTCGGAAACCGCTTCACCGATACCTTTCACTTCTGTAAGGTCGTCGCGAGAGGCTTCTTTCAACTGGTGGAAGCTGCGGAATCCTCCTTCGTAGAGCTTCTCTGCCGTCGTAGGTCCGACGCCTTCGATATCCTGGAACTGTTCGATAACTTCTGGTTTACTCGGGATCTTGGATTCCTCTTCCTCTTCTTCCTTTTCAGCCTCTTCTTCTTCGGTTTCTTCCTCTTCTTCTTCCTCTTCTTCCATCTCTTCTTCGGTGATTATCTTCACGTCGAGTTCTTCCTGCTCGGGAACCGACAGAACTTCGGATTTCCTTATCTCTACCTGCTTCAACGGATACACTTCCTTACACTCGTTGGCTAGTTTTTTAGCCATGTCGCCGAATAACAGCTTGTTGGCAAATTCACCTAATGTTGAATTGTTGGCCATCTCTTTTATAACTTCTCTCTGTTTTTTCCTTATAGATCGTTTTACAGAGGAGTTGATCCTTTTATTGGTGATCGAAAGCGGTTTTACTCTCACCGTGTAGCCTTCCTTGGTTTTCACCGTGAAGACGGCCTCGATCTTCGAGCGTCTTCTTCTAGTCAATCTTCTGATATAATCCGTGGTCATATCGTGACCGATAAATCTCGATCGGCATTCACCGCCTCTGATACCGTTGATCTTGAGTTGGACTTTGATGTGAGTTCTCGAAAAGTCGCCAGTCAAGTCTTGAAGGCTAATCTCGGTGACTCTACCTAAAAGAGATTCTGGATCTGAAGCTACAGTTTCACCTACGACAACGCCATCGAATATTTCTGGAGCGACTATTCGATACCAGCTTTTGCTTTTCCATTTATCTTTGACACGTCTACCTGCACGCCTGGATTTTTTAGCCATTGTTTTCCCTTGACCTGTTGAGATTTATAGATGATATAAAGCTTTTTGGTTTTACAGTCGGAAATAGAGCACGAGTATAATAATATTTCCATCTTAGCCCGTCTAAAAGCTGACGTAACCGAAATATTCCTAGCGGGATTCGATCGCGATTGAAAAAACCGCTTTCACCATACCATCGGCTGGTAACCATCTTCTATCAGTTCGGATATGATCGAGCCTACGTACTCTATTTCTATACCCATTTCTTCGATGTCTTTACTGACCTCGTCTCTGTCCGAGATGTATTTGCAAGCCAAACATTCGCTTTCCTCAGACAACTCTTTAGCGTAATCTTTTATCTCATCATCTTTCACTATTAGTTTTTCCACCGGCCCGAAAAAGACGACCACTACATCTTCCAGCCAATCGTTTTGCACGGCGTTCTTGGCGTACATCATACCCGTTAGAGCTTTTTCCCTCTCGCCAGTAGATATTATCATCACGACTTTAGCCGACAATTGTTCCACCAAATTATCTTATGTCTCTTAGACATATATATATTTTCAAAATCTTCATCTCTCTAACTTATCGAGAGAAAATGCTGCATTGGTTCTCTCTTTCAGTTCTCTAACAAATTCATCCTTCCTTTGAGGAGCTACGTATATCTTTCCTCCATAGAGATCTTCTGTCCTAGAGACGATCAATAGACCGTCTCTTTCACCGCCGAACATCGCGTAGAACTTACCGGTTCCTTTCACGGAATACCTTCCCCCTATGAAAGATATCCCGAAACGCCTGATAGAGGTTAAAGGCATATGGAAGGATTTTACCTCCTCTATAGTATTGTATGGTATTTTCTTTTTTCCGAATATCCACTCGCAGAGAAGGTGATCATCTTTCAAGACATATCTTGTCTTATAAGGTATTAAAAAAAGGGGCAGCGGGAGCAATCCTGAGAGAGCTAGCACTATTGAGACGAGGATCGGAGCTTCTAGAGTATATGAGATGATACCTACAATGACCAGTGAAACAGCTAATCCTCCGTAAACCCCTTTTGTGCTAGCTGTTACGGCAGGTTCAAATCTTTTCATCGTTCTTTACATAGTATGATTTCACTTTAATATTTTGGAGGATCACCGTACTATTAAAATATAGTCAAAATAAAAAAAGTTATTTTAGGTAAAGGGTTTCTTCACCTCTAGTGATCTGTTTTTCAAGATTTTCTATCCTATCGTATCCCGCCTTTTCTTCAACCTTGTTGAATTTGCTTTTCAGCTCTTTTGATGTTTCTTCGTCCATGTATTTAGCCGAAAGAGGGAACAAGTACTTCTCCTCTCGATCCATATGTTCTCTTATAAGTTCCTTGTACTCTCTTAGCGTATCCCTAACCCTATTTGGATCTACGTGATCCTCTTTGCTTCTTTCCATCATATCCTGGATATCTTCTACCATCATCTCTAGTTTATCGTGTTCTTCTTCGACCTGTTTCAACGAGGCGCGGGAAAACAGTTTAGAATTTGGAGTTTCGCCCTGTTCTTCCATAGCGTTTTCGATGAAACTTATGAGGTAGTATTTCTCCTTTTTATGATGGATCTCGTGGTCTAAAGTCATGCTGACATCGCCTATCCAATCGATCACTTTTTGAGGCACTTCGTCTTTGATCCTGTAATGGACTACTTCAAGTATATTTGCCATCCTTCTTAACATCTCGTGATCATTACGGAGGTCATCGAGAGGTTCGATACTCAATTCACCCTCTTCCACATCGAGACTGACTCGAGCCTTTCTCATCCTAGATCGGATAAGGTCTCTGTTCAATGGCTTTATAAGGAAATCGTTCGCACCCCACTTAAGAGCTTCTACCATATCAGCGTCCTCTTTCTCTTCTGGTGACATCAATATTATGTAAGGTTTCTCCTTTTCTCGACCTTCTCTTATTTTCTCAGCTAATTCTAATCCGCTTTTCCCTGGCAACTCCCAGTTCAAGAACGCTATATCGAAACCGTCCCTCTCAAGCGCTTGCATCACCTCATCCCCGTTTTCCGCGGTTACGCTTTCGTTGTTGAGCACATCCATGGACTTTTCGAGTAAAGTCCTGGAAGCTCTATTATTTTCACCTATGAGTACTTTCAAATATATCAACCCGAAAAGGAAAATGTTATCCTAGTATAAAAATTTTACAAAGAAGATCGAGATGAAATTACAAAAGTTCAAATCCGTCGGGCATCTCCTCAAAATAATCTTTAAACTTCTTCGGCCAATGTTCGGGATCCAACCCTTTCTGAGCTAAAAATGCAACTACCCATCTCTCTATGCCAATACCTGAACACCCGGATAACAACTTTTCCTTCTGGCTTTTGATGTTGAAAGCCTCTGTATATTTTCTGAATATGGATAGATTTCCGAATTCCAGCCACTCGCTGTTTTCTCTTTGTCCTCGGAATGGAAGATACGCTTCAAAATCTATCGTCCCTAGTCCGACTTCTTCTTCTTTTTCTTCCCCTCCTGCCTGCTGAAGGTAGAATGGTTCTACTTTCGCCATCCTCCATTCGATATCCAGCACTTCCTCGAAAACGTGTTTGTATCTCTCTATAAGGTCTTTCTTCAATTGGAGGAGTTGATCTTTAGTCCCTATATACACGGGCTCGATCCTGTGAAATTCGTCGACTCTTTCCATGCCGTGACGTCCTCCTGACTCGTACCTCGTACTCGGAGCTGTTCTATCGAACACCAGTACAGGGAGACTTTCCTCCGCTATAGTTTCATTCCTGAATGACCAGTATATGACCGGACACTGAGCATAGCATACCCCGGCATCGGGAGTCTCTACCATATTATCCAGTTTTTCTTTAGGTACTTCCTGTGTTATCTTGATCTCGTCCACGATCTCTTCCCATTCATCTGGATTTCTAGTCTTTGGCTCTGCGATATAATAAGCTTCATTGGGAATACCTTCCATATGACCGGTTTCCAGCCACACGTCGAAGGGCACCATCATGGATTCCATTATCTCCTGAAAACCAAGCGGTTTCAGTATCTCCTCGATCACTACTTTTTCCATAGTCTTGATTATCTTTGCTGCCTTAGGTCGGTAAAACCATTTTCCTTTCGTCGGTCCTCTCTTTATCCATCCTCTTTCCTTCATCGCTTCGGTAGGATCTTTTTCCCAGACCATCTCTTTTTCATCGGATTCCCACTCAAGTTCCCACATCTCTTCTTTGCCTTCGTAATATTGGGCATCTACTTTTTCATTCATTCTCTTGATTATCCTGTCAACGTAATTCTTGGAGAGTTCTCCTTCGCTCAAGCTGGATATGTTGATCTCGCAATACTCACCTTTGATGTTGATATTATCCGTGTATGGTAAAGTAAGTTCTTCCTTTTCTTTTGGTTCTCGATCGAGTTCGAATTCTATCTTATAATTATCTATCTTTACTTCTCTCACCCCTACATGATATTCCGGGCCCAACTCTTGATTCAAAGTTTTCTTTAATCTCATCACCGCGTCATGAGCCCTCACATATCTATCGGAAACGATGGTAAGATGTAGACTTTCTTTTTCAACAGAATGGGTTTGGACCGTAGCTCCTCCCCCGTCGATATGATCGGGGACTCCGCGTTTCAAGAGATCAGAATTCGACTCGGAAATGATACGATCGATATCTTCTTCCGCATCTTCGAGTTCGTCGCTGAATGTTAAAGTAGCTTCTAGGTCGAATTTCATGGTGTTCGACCCGACAACATCTTGAATGGCATATAAATATTTTTGATATTCTTTTTCGAAAGGTTTAATACGTTTGTGAGCATATTAAATAATGGTGGAAGAGGATGACAGAGTATGAAGGTTTCGGGGCTTCCGATATATCGGTAAGAAATATCATGTCTAGGAGCCCTCTGATAATAAAAGAAGATGAAGACGTTAAAACTGCCGCTGAACTGATGCATGAATCCGAAACTGGAAGCCTTGTGGTTCTCGATGATGAAAGGGAATTGACAGGAATTCTTACCGAGATGGATATTTTAGGAAATATAGTTACTGAAGGGCTAGATCCCGAGGAAGTCACGGTCGAAGAGGTCATGTCAGAACCGGTACACACTGTCAGAGGAGACAAGCCGATACAGGATGCCGCTGAACTGATGGCAGACCTCGAAGTAAGAAGACTCCCGGTGATGGACGACGAAAAAATGATTGGGATAATCACGGAAAATGACGTTTTAGAGATATCTCCCAAAATGATCGATATAACTAGGGAATACAAACGGATTACTGAGCCTGAGGAGCTGCAGGAATACGAAGAGCCGAAAAGGAGAGAGATATCGGGCTATTGCGAAAGCTGTGGTGTTTACTCCGAAGATTTAGTAATGGAAAACGGCCAATTAATGTGCCCCGAATGCGAGTGAAATGAACATAATTATCGACCTCATAAAACTCACCTCAAAATTAAATAGGGGCCTGTTGTATGTGAGGACAAATATGAAGAGAACTCTCAAAGGGTTTGAAAAGGACGTCGGTCCTTTCACTGGAAAAATAATCTCTGAAATTCAAGTTTTCTTAAACCGAATGAGTTCTTTTGAGTGATAATATGAAGGCAGGAATTAAAGAAGCTCTTGGAAATCTAAAAAAAGAAGGGGTGTCTGGTGTAGCGATACTCGATAAGGAAGGAAATGTTCTCGAAGGAGATTTACCCCCTAGCGTTCACGTAGAAACGTTCGGAATCATGTGCGCCACCATAGTTGGCGCGGCTAACAGCGTGAATTCTGAGTTGAATAGGAGCAGCGTCGGAAAAACTATCATCGACTCCGATCAAGGTCGGATAATAATAGCGAACAGTGGGAAAGATCTAGTTTTAGCTGTCGTGATCGGGGAAAGCAAGAGACTCGGTGTCCTATTTGAAGAGATAGAGAATGCCGTGGAAAAGATAAAAGAACTCTCTTAATTTTTTAAATGCTCGATTATCCATCTTAGTGCCTTTTCTGAGGTCTGTTCTTTTACGTTTTTTCTATCTCCGGAAAAGTGAAATAATCTGCTTTCAGTTTTCTTTTTGGTAGAGACCCCCATGTAAACCGTCCCGACTGGTTTCTCTTCACTTCCGCCTCCCGGACCCGCGATCCCTGTTGACGCTAGTCCGATATCTGTCCCTCTGTCTTTTCTAACACCTTCGGCCATCTGTTCAGCGACTTCCGAACTCACAGCACCTTTTTCTTCTATAGCTTCTCGATCGACTCCCAGTAGTTCCATCTTTGCTTTGTTACTGTACGTGACTAGACCGGCCGTAAAGTAATCTGAAGAGCCAGGGATATTGGTCAATCTATTAGCGATTAGTCCGCCCGTACAGGATTCCGCTACCGCTATTGTCTTATCGTTCTTTGTCAGCAGATGGGCGGCTCTTTTCTCACTCTCGGAATCTATGTCGAGTGTAGGTTCTAGTCTTTTTCCCATATTGTTTTCCTCCAAATATTCGGCAACTTCCTCTGGAACAAGATTTCTCCATTCTTCATCTTCTCTTATCCTTCTTCTTATCTCGGTCCCGGAGTATTTTTTTCTGTTTATCTGTTCTATTTTGCCCGTTTCGTGACCTATCTTATCAAAGAGGTCTAGCACAACTTCGGAGTTGCCGTAAACCTTTTCGAACTCTGGAAGTATCGATTCTACGTAGTAGGGCCATGCGGGATGGCAATTCAAGTCGGGAATAGGAAATAGTTCGACAGATTCCATCTCTCTGTTTTCCAATACCTCTTTAATCATCGTTATCCTTTCCCCTCCTGAGAGAGGATTGCTCATCGTTCGTTTTTCCTGGGCACTACCTATGCCTAATATAAGAGAATCACACTCGTTCAATATCTTCTTCACCGCTTCCAGGTGCCCTTTGTGGAATGGTTGAAACCTGCCGATAAATAGACCTTTCATCATCGATTAGAAGGTAAAAAGGTGTTATAAGTATTATGTTCTAACATTTGAATTTACGATTTTTTATTTTTTTACTATTAAAGAGGTGTATAGATTGAGATAAGTTTAAATAGTTGTAACTTCATTATTATAACACGGTAATAAGTTGTCCTCTAGTACTACTATGTAAGTTGGGTGAGGAGGAAAATGTGATTATGATAAGAACCGCTCGAGGGAATTCAATCTCTCTCGAAAAGGTAATCTATGATCTGATTGATGAGAGGAGATTATAGTGGAAGGGTAATGCAAAAAGCCTATACCTTTAACTGGCGGCTCTAAAAAAATAAATTTGAAAGGGGGTATATAATGAATATATATGAACAAAAGAAGATTGGAGAATACGTTAGTAATGAAATAGACCTTAAAAACAAGAGATTTTTAAAAGGACCGAACGTCCATGCTCTGTTTCCCGTTTTAGAGGCGAGAGTCGATCTGGGAGAATGGGTAGAGACCCCGTCTAATGAAGAATTTTCTAAAAAATTGGTGGAATTGTTTCCGGGATTAAAGGACCATACCTGCTCTAAAGGATATGAAGGAGGATTCATCGAGAGATTAAATGAAGGAACTTATCCGGCCCACATAGTCGAACACGTAGCGATCGCGATCCAGAACTATGTTGGAGTGGACGTTAGCTTCGGGAAGAGTAGAAGAGACGAAGGCAGCGTTTACAAGATCGTGATGGAATATGAGTACCCTTCATTAGCCTCAAAAGCACTTGAGGGATCGATAGATCTAGTCAATAAATTGTTAAGAGGGGATGACAATCTAAAAGGGTTCGTGAACGATATCCTTGAGGAGGCTGAAGATGCTTTATTAGATGAGAAGATCGGTCCGAGTACCCGGGCTATACTCGATGCAGCAGAGGAAAAAGACATACCTTACCAGAGAACCGACGATAAATACAGTCTTTTCTCTTTAGGATGGGGGAAGAACAAAAAACTGATCTGGGGTCCAGAAACATCAGAAACATCTCTGATCGGCACAGAGGTTGCTCAAGAAAAAGACATATGCAAAGATTTCCTCTACGATCATGGAATCCCCGTTCCGAGAGGTGAAGTGGTCACATCTGAAAGAGAAGCTCTCGAAATGGCTGAGTACGTGGGTTATCCAGTGGTTTTAAAACCCGTCAGCGGTAACCACGGTGACGGGGTTTTCGTAGATATCAAAAACCCGGATGAATTAACGGAAGCTTATTCTTTGACCAAAAAATATGAGGATTATCAACTAGTTGAGAAGTATTTGGGCGGAGATGATTATAGAGCTTTAATAGTCAACAACGAGATGATAGCTCTCGCTCAAAGAAAACCCGCCCACGTAATAGGCGACGGATCATCAACAATAAAAGAACTGGTCGAACTGACGAACAAAGATCCTAAAAGGGGAGAAGAACACGAAAAACCCTTGACCAAGATATCTTTAGATGAGGAAGTCATGGTCCATCTGGAAAGACAGGGTTTAACTACGGATTACATACCTGATCAGGGAGAAGAGGTCGAGTTGACAGAAACCGCGAACATAAGTTCAGGTGGTACTGCAGAAGATTTTACCGCAGATGTTCATCCCTCATTAAAAAGGATGTTAGAACGGGTAAGCAAAATTATAGATCTAGACCTTATGGGAGTGGATTTTATAGCTGAAGATATCACGAAGTGCGCAGACAAAATGAACTGGGGTGTGATAGAGATAAACGCAAGTCCAGGATTGAGGATGCATACTACACCTTCTTCGGGTGAATCTCAACCTGTCGGTAAGGAAATAATAGATCACCTTTATCCATCTGGAGAGGGCAGGATTCCTATAGTGGCTATAACCGGTACCAACGGAAAAACGACGACTTCTCGGATTTTAGAATGGATAGGCAGAAACCAGGGTCACCATACGGGTTTAGCGGTCACTGGAGGGATATGGTCCGACGGGTTCAAAATAGAAGAAGGAGATACGACCGGGCCGTGGAGTGCCAATATGGTACTACAGGATCCTGAAGTAGATTATGCCGTACTAGAAACTGCTAGAGGAGGGATATTGAAAAGAGGATTGGGATTCGATAAGCCTATGGTGAGCGTAGTTCTGAACATCCGGAAGGATCACATCGGAATAGATGGGGTAGAAGATCGAGAAGATATTTTCTGGGTAAAATCTTTGCTGGTCGAAGTGACCGACGAAGACGGCTATTGCGTAATCAACGGGAACGATGATTTTGCAGAAAGATTGATTGAAAAATCTAAGGGAACTGTTGTTCTATTTGGACTGGAGAAGAACTCTCTTATCAAGGAACATATAGAAGAAGGGGGTGAGGCCTTCGTTTATGAAGAGAACGAGTTGGTCGCATATCTTAAAGAAAAGGGTCGAAAAAAGATAGCGAAAGTGAAAGATCTATCTTACTTGAGAGGCGGTGTAGAGACCCTGATAGAAAATACTTTGGCCGCTATAGCCGCAGGATATGCGAGCGGATTAAACCTTGATAATTTCAAGAACGCTTTAGAAGAATTCAAAACGGATGAAGAGACAACACCGGGAAGATACAATGTATTTGAAGTCGAAGACAGGAAGATAGTGATAGATTACGCTCATAACCCAGATGGTCTAGAAAGTCTTGGAGATTTTACAGAAAAGATCTCGGATGGACACAGAAAAATCTTGATCTTTACCGCGTTGGGTGATAGACCGGACAGTAGTATCAGAAAGACTGGTGAAGTAGCCGCTAAGAAATTCGACGAACAGATATTCACAGAGAAGGAGGATCTAATGAGAGGGAGAGAAACCGGAGAAATAACCGCTCTGCTTAAGGAGGGTTCTTTATCCGAGGATGACAAGCCGGTGATAATCAATGATAGGATGGAAGCTCTTTCATTTGGACTTAATAAAAGTAGGCCCGACGATATAATCGTATGTGCAAATATAGATTTGACCTCTGCTCATCTTGATCAAGTGATAGAAACGGAAGTTGATATAGGTGAAAAAGAAAGCAAAAAAATTGAAGATGAAAACGTAAGTTTCTTGTCTTCGAATATACCGAGCGACGAAATACAGTGAAGAGAGGAATTGATCGCCTCAGGTAATAAACTTTACATCGAAGAAAAACCTTTTCTATTTTTCATTTTCAGGGAATTCCGGCTTTTTCTTGTTTAGATCATATTTACATCCGTTTGATAAGATATGAACGGTTATCCCCTCTGCATGAAGAGGCGTTTCAGGACTAATCTCTGAAACGTTGGTCCTTTTGATGTTTTGTCCATCTACTATTATTATATTTCTACTACCCACGACTCTAAATTTGTTCTTCTCAAAATCCCAGATCGCAGCAGTATTTTCTCCAAGTCCAATCCCTAAAGTAATGGGGTTTTCTACCACTACATGGACCAACCGAGGGAATCTCCCTCTAGCTGTAAAATGAGTATCGATAACGGTTTTAGATAGAAAATGAAGGCCGTGGGTCAGTTCGACGACACCTGCCATAAGTGCGTTCTGGCTTTCTCCGTAAGCTATCATCAGATTGGTCATGCATACTGCTCCGGCACTGGTACCTCCCACTGGGACTCCGTTTTCATGCCTCTTTCTTATCTCTTTTGTGAGAGCGCTACCTCCCAGAATCGTAGTTATCCTCAGCTGATTTCCTCCGGTAAAGAAATACGCGTCCGCTTTCGCCGCTTTATCCAGTATATCTCTTTTGTTAGCCTCTTCCCTGTTGTCAGGATTCAATATTATCGGATTCGTATCCATCTTTTTTAGTACTTTCGCATATGCTTTTGCGGAGTCTTCAGGGGTTTGGCTAGCGGTTGGTAAAATACCTATGTTGGGCTCTCCTTCGCAGGATTTATCGACTATTTCTACGAATTCTTTCAATATCGATCCGTTTTCTGTGAGTTCTAATCTACCACCGACGGTTATCAATGGACCTTTAGTCATTTTGACCAACACTTCTCCTTTTTTACATTTTCAAATACATATCACTCGGGTATTAAACCTTCTCATCGAAACGGATAAGGTTAAAATCAGTATATTTTTGATTTTATTTCACTCTTAATCTGATCTTATGTCTGCTCATCTCGATATTCGCAGTTATATCTGATTTGTCTATATATCCTTCTAAGAATATCCTCAAGTATTCTCCCATCTCGGGTATCATAGGAATGATCGTAAAGTTATCATCAGATTCCACAATCAACCTGAAAAGATTTGTTTTTTCCAGCCTATTTAGGCATTTCATCGGCTCCGCTATACCCTTCTCACAATAGCTCAGGTAAAAGTCCGCACCTATATCTCTAAGATCTTCTTTTAATTCTTTAGAAGGTTCCCCAATCTCCTGTAAAAAAGCCTGGAAAATACCAATATCGAACAAAAGATTGTCCGGTCTCATCCTAAGATCGAGAATAGTCTCTAGCTCATCGGGAGAAATGTCTTTTTTTTCCAGTATCACCTCTAGATATTCGAGAGCCCTACGGACAACGTCAGATTTAGAAGTTCGTAGTTCCGATTCTATATTTTCCAACCTGTCTAAACTTTCAGGATCAAGATTGACCGTCACTCTTTCGTTAGTTTTCTTTTCTTTTCCCGACATTATGACCACGGGTATTTAATTGGAGAACTGATGATTATTTATTCTTTTCCTCTAGTTATGAATGATTTACTTTTTTAATTACTATTAAGAAAAAGGAAAGCGGATATACGAGATTAAGACTAAGTATGAAAAAGTTCAAAAGACTAGATGGGGGAAATAGGGTTTTTGAGTTAAGATTTTTTTGGAACTATCCTTCTAGATAGTTCATTATGTTCTGGGCCGCCTTCCTGCCATCACCCATAGCTAATATCACCGTAGCGGCACCGGATACCGCGTCTCCTCCGGCGAAGACACCCTCTTTGGTTGTCATCCGAGTACCCTCGTCTATTATTATACCTCCCCAGTCTTTGACATCTACACCAGGAGCGTTCTCATAAAATACTTTGTTCGGTTCCTGACCTATGGCGATAACAACCGTATCGAAATCTTTCTTGTGCACGGTATCTTCTAAGATCTTCGGGCTCGGTCTACCGCTTTCATCTTCCTCTTCCAATTCGCATTCAAAGAGCTCAATCCCGTCGACCCAACCGTCTTCGTCTCCGATGATCCTCTTTGGATTACAGAGAGTATCGAAAGTAACGCCCTCTTGTTTGGCGTGTTCGATCTCCTCATCTCTAGCCGGCGACCATTCCGTGGTTCTCCTGTATAGTATATGGCTGTCCGCTCCCATCCTAAGCGCGGACCGAGCCGCATCCATAGCAACGTTACCGGCCCCTATAACACCGACTTTCTCCATATCCGTTATCGGAGTATCATACTCGGGGAACTTGTAAGCTTTCATCAGATTTATCCTCGTCAAGAATTCGTTAGCGGAGTAAACTCCTTTCAAGTCTTCTCCTTCGAGATCTAAAAAGCGCGGGGAACCCGCACCGGTCGCGACATAAATAGCTTCGAAACCCTCTTCCAGCTCTTCCAATTCTATGTTTTGTCCTACTATCCTGTTCAATTTTATATTCACGTCCAATTCGTCCAGATACTCCAACTCGTGATCTATCACTTCGTTCGGTAATCTGAACTCCGGGATACCGTATTTGAGTACTCCACCGGGCTCGTGTAAAGCCTCAAACATGGTAACGTCGTAACCGTTCTGAGCGAGCAGCGCCGCACAGGTGATCCCACTGGGTCCGGAACCCACTATCGCAACTTCGAAGTCTTTACTAACTTCAATTTCGGGGACTTCTTCTAGATCGTTATCTCTAGCGTAGTCCGCTACGAACCTTTCCAGTTTGCCGATATTGATCGGATCGCCCACCTCTCCCATAACGCAGACCTCTTCGCACTGTTCTTCCTGTGGACACACTCTACCGGTTATAGCGGGTATCACGTTTGTTTCTTTTATTATCTCTAGCGCTTCTTTAAACTCTCCATCAGCGATAGACTTAACGAAATTAGGTATGTCGATCTCTACAGGACAGCCGCCGACACACGGACTTTTTGAACACTCTAAGCACCTTTCGGCTTCTTCCATGGCCTGTTCAGGCGAGTAGCCTAACGGTACCTCGTCAAAATCATCCGCTCTTTCTTCCGCGCTTCTTTCCGGTACAGGAATACGATCTTCTTCTGGACTCATCGACAGCACCCCTCGTGTTCTTCTTTCCAATTTTCCATCGCTTTCTCTTCCTGCTCTTCAAACATGGTTATTCTTTCCATCAGCTCTTCAAAGTTCACTTCGTGGGCGTTGAATTCAGGTCCATCTACACAGGCAAGTTTCATCTCTCCATCTACTTCAACTCTACAAGAGCCGCACATCCCCGTAGCGTCCAACATTATGGAATTGAGACTCACTCTAGTCGATATATCGTGTTCTTCTGTGATGTCCGCTATGACCTTCATCATGATAGGAGGTCCTACAGCGTGTACGAGATCGATATCGGTTCCCTCGTCATCGATCAGTTCTTCCAACACGTCGCTGGTGAAACCTTCTCTTCCATAAGTTCCGTCGTCGGTGGTGATATACAGTTCGTTTGCGCAGTTTTTGTCCAATTCATTCTCACAGACAACTAGATCTTCCGTTCTGAATCCGGAGATGACTATGACTTCATTTCCCACATTTCTCAAAGCTTTAGCGACTGGAAACACTTCTGGAGTACCTACGCCGCCGCCTATACACACGACGGTTCCATATTCTTCGATCTCCGCCGCGGTTCCCATGGGTCCAACAACATCCAATATTTCGTCTCCTTTTTCGTAAGTATCCAATTCATAAGTGCTTTTACCGATCTTTTGAAAGATCATCTGAACGGTACCTTTCTCTATATCTTTTTTATAGAATGTGAGAGGGACTCTCTCACCTTTTTCGTGCATCCTGATCACGATGAACTGCCCGGGTTTTATTTTTTCAGCTACTAGAGGAGCTTTGATCTCGATCCTAGTCATCTCCTCGTTCAGTCTTTCTTTGTCGACTATCTCATGCATACATGGACCTCAAGTCAATAATTAGTTAATACATAAAAAATTTTATGTAAAGTTAATTGAAATTATGAATATCTATTAAAGAGCATACTTCTTTAGAAATCCATTTTCTATTTTTCTAAAATGTGTTCTCTTCCCCGTAGACCGTGACCGGGATGGATCCGGAATATTCGCCTATATCGACTCCTGTGTGCACTTTCAACTGAAAGAGAGCCATACATTTTTCTCCCACATCCAATGACCCTCCGAGATAACTCTCAGAGTTGGCCCTCCATCCATCAGAGTCTATAACGCCTTGCCCGATGTATATTTTGGGAAGGAACTCTTTTCCCGTATTCTTCAACCAAAACCACTTGTCCTTCTCTTCACCTGGTCTGACGGGTCCAAAATTTATACATTTCACTTCTCTAGAGCAGCACTTGTTTTCAAAGATCGATAGCTCGAACTCCTTTTCCTGGTCTTCATTTAGGGAACCTCTATATCTTTTCTCTATTTTCACACTATCGCCCCCATAAACCATTAACCTAAAGCAGGCCAAGGATTTCTACTATATTTCAATAATAATGTGATCCTAATACTAAAAGTTTTGTGAATAATTATGATAAATTATGAAAAATTAAACAAAATATGAATCAATTGGATGAATTTTCCTTTCTGAAATTTATTTTCTCTTTACTGTTCTTTTTTAATAACAGACTTTAAATAAAAAAACCTACTAGTAGGTAGTAGGTAGAAAAAATGGAATTAGAATGCAAAAGTTGCGGATATGAGTGGGACTACCAAGGGCAAAGTGATTATTACGCTACTTGCCCGAACTGTCATTACAAAGTAAAGATCTCAGCTCAAGCGGAAGTCGTAAAACCGGATTTCGAGATAGACCGTTTCAATGAGGAGGAAAATGCCCTTCTAGGCGAATTGGCTACATGCGAAAGTTCGGAGGACTTTCAAAAGGTCTGTTCCAAGTACGAACAGCAGGAATTCAATGCTATAAAGAAAAGGATCAAAGAAAAAGTCCAAAAGATGAGAGAAGACCTGAGTAAATTCGAGAGAGCTCAAGACGTTCTAGAAGGTTCCGATTGGCAGTATCCAGAGTTGTAGATAAACTTCAGGTGATCGTATGGAGCTTGAATGCAACAGCTGTGGATATGAATGGGATTACCAGGGCGACAGTGACTTTTACGCAACTTGTCCTAATTGTCAGTACAAGGTCAAGATAGAAGCGAACGCCGAAGTAGTAGAACCAGAAGAGAAAGATGAGGATGAACACAGTGATGTAAAAGAAGAATTCGGAGTTTCCGCGACGGCCGAAGTGGTTCCTTCAGGAACAGTTAACACTAAATTCAGTGATAAAGAGGAGATGTTTTTAAAGAAGATCGGCGAGCTAGAAAATTCTGATGACATATACGAAGTTTTTTCCAAATATGATCAGCAGGAATTTAATTCGATCAGGAAAAAAGTAAAAGAAAAAGCTCACCGCCTCCGAAGGGATTTGAAAAAATACGAGAAGATTGAAAACCTTTTAGAAGAAAAAGAATGGGAATATTCTAATCTAGAAAAATGATATTTAAAAAGGTGTTAAAATGGAACTGGAATGCGATAATTGTGGATATGAATGGGATTATCAGGGCGAAAGTGAAGAGTACGCTGTATGCCCGGAATGTGATTATGAAGTAGAGATACCAGCGGAAGCGGAAGTCATCGCTCCTGAAAGGGATATCGAAAGTATACTTGAAAAGCATCCCCGAGAACCTAGTTCTCTCATACCGATACTTCAAGAGGCCCAAGAACAGTATGGTTATCTACCTAGAGATGTGATTCAGAGCATAAGTGGACATCTTGAACTTCCAGAAAGTAAGATATACGGGGTCGCGACTTTCTATGCGCAGTTCAGATTCGAACCCCAGGGCGAACATGTCGTTAGGATTTGTCACGGAACCGCTTGCCATGTTAAAGGGGCTGATGGCATCACAGATGCGGTAGAAGACACGTTAGATATAGATACCGGAGAGACTACGGAAGACGGTATGTTCACGCTGGAAAGGGTGGCGTGCTTGGGATGCTGCAGTCTAGCTCCTGTGATAATGGTAGACGATACCGCTCATGGTAACCTGACTAGAGAGAAAGCTAAAGAAGTTATCGAACAGTACAGGGGGAAGAACACATGAGTTCTGAACCAAGAGTCAGAGTAGGATACGCTTCCTGCGGTATCGCGGCGGGAGCTAGTGAGATCTACGATGAACTGATGGATAATTTGGAAAATAAAGGTATCGATGCAGAAGTGGACAAAGTAGGATGTATAGGGATGTGCCACAATGAACCGATAGTCGAGATCGACGGTGATGACGGGAGATACACTTACGGCAATCTGGAAGTAGAGGACGTGGAAAATCTAGTCGAAGATCATCTTGTCGAAAATGTGCCTTATGAAGACAAGCTTATCACGGGACCCGAGGAGAAATACGATTATTTTTCTAATCAGAGAAAAGTGGTCCTTAGGAACAGCGGTGAGATCGACCCTGAAAGTATTGAAGAATACATAGAAAGAGGCGGTTACGAGGGTTTGGAGAAAGCGCTCGAGATGGAACCGCAGGAGATAGTAGATACCATAAAAGAAAGCGATCTTCGAGGCCGAGGCGGCGCCGGTTTTCCCACGGGCGTGAAATGGCAGTTCGCCAAAGACGCCGATGGAGATGAAAAATACTTGATCTGTAACGCCGACGAGGGAGACCCCGGAGCTTTCATGGATCGTTCCGTTTTAGAAGGAGATCCTCACGCCGTTTTAGAAGGGATGATAATAGGAGCCTACGCGACGGGTGCGAGTAAAGGTTACATATACTGCCGAGCTGAGTATCCAGTTGCGTTGGAAAGGCTCCAGATAGGTATAGAGAAAGCTAGAGAGAAAGGCTTCCTTGGCGAAGATATCTTGGGAAGCGATTTTTCTTTTGATATCAAAATCAAAGAAGGTGCCGGAGCCTTCGTATGTGGTGAAGAAACAGCTTTGATGCATTCTATCGAAGGAGAAAGAGGGATGCCCAGACCGAGACCCCCGTTCCCGGCTCAAGAAGGACTTTTCGATAAACCTACCAACATAAACAACGTAGAGACTTGGGCGAACGTTCCGTGGATAATGAGAAACGGCGCCGACGAGTTCAGTTCCATGG